>DASXXM010000419.1:0-26360 GCA_036503065.1 Pseudonocardiaceae bacterium
GCCTCTCGGAGACCTCGAGCCCGCAGCCACATCGACAGAGCGGGTGTGCACGGAGACCTAATTCTTCAGGTGATACATTCGAGAGTTTCTGTACCGTTTGGGCGGTTTGTCCGTTCGTAAGGTGCTCGATCAGGGGCACCACCTTTCACCGGGTGGCATCAGCCCCTCACCAGCACAAGCTGGTGAGGGGCTGATCTTGTTGTGTACGCCTGTGGTGGCGCTTCGGGTAGACGGCCGGCGAGGCCTCGACAGAGGGTCGGCTGCTTGTGTGGCCGGTGCTTCACTCCGTGAGTGGGTAGTACGTCGGCGTGCTCAATGTGGCTTTCATGACGATTTTGGACCCTTCGATGCAATGGCTTCCTAATTTGAAGGACTATTTGGGATGATTTCATCCCTGGTGAACATCGATAGGGCCAAAACGGGGGCAGAGTCGGTCGACGGAATTGGGTGCGCGCTAGTCTCGGCGGCGAGTCGGAGCGCGGAGGAATGGGTGACGGGAGACTGGACTGCGGTCGCGAGTGCGATCAATGAGCGCATGACAGAACTCGATCGCAGCCAGGGCGAGGTCATCAAGCGCTCTGGCCTGGCGAAGCAGACCGTCGGCGAAATCCAGCACAACACGCTGCAGCGCAATCGGAGCCGGCGCACCCTGGAAGCTATGTCCGGTGCGCTCGATTGGCATCTTGACCATCTGGCCGCCGTGCTCGAGGGACGGACGCCGCCCGAGGTTGGCGCGCCCTACACGAGATCGGCCGATGACATCCCGACGCGGTTCGACATCATCGAACACCGACTCGACCTGATGCGCGACGAACTCAAGGAAGCCGAAGAGCGTTTCGACGAATTCAAGAAGGAAATAATCGCCGGGATTCAGCAGATAATCTTACGCCTGCGGCAGCCTGGACGTTGAGTGGTTGCGCCTGCCAATGTCGCGAGGTCGGCCGCCGCTATCCGCGCAGTTCGGTGCCGTCGCCCAGTACTCGCGGGCCGGTTATCGTCACGGCGCCCTCCACCGACACGCTGGCGCCGAAGACTACGTCGCCGGCCACGGTGAGGCTGGTGCAGCGGACCAGGGACGGGGGGCCGGCCGGGAAATGTCCGTCGAAGTCGCGCAGCAGGCCGAAATATTCACGGCTGAGGGATACTACCGGCGGTGTGCCGTCAAACATCGGCGTGACCTCGCCGTCCTCCGACACGCTGTAGGCGTCCGAGCGGATCACCAGTAGGTCGTCCGTGGTCTTGACCGGTACGAATCTGGTCCTTGGTACTTCGACGGCCTGTGCGCCCTCGATCGATCCGATGGCGGCGCCCATCGCGGTCTCCAGTTGGAGGACCGGGGTGCTGTCCGGGTCCGTCGGGTCGACCGTCTTGCGGTTGACGATGAGTGGCAGTTCCGGCGCTGCGGGGTTCTCGTCCTGCAAACGGCTCAGTGCGTGCAGGTCGATCCAGAGATTGTTGGTGTTGAAGAACTTCCAATGATCCACGTCGGCGAAGGACGGGTCGCCGTCGGGGACCTGGGCCGATTCGCGCAGGATGATTCGGCCGTTGTGCCGGGCCAGGTGGCCGCCCTTCCGGTCCGCCGCGGTGCCTCGCACCACCTCCATCGCGAACGGGATGGCCTCGTTCGCGATCCAGGACGCGATGCGGACGTCGACCCGCGAGCCGAGATTGTCGGCGTTGGAGACGAAACACCAGCGGACACCGGCGTCCAGCAGTCGTTTCGTCGTGCCGCTCGCGGTCAGTGACGTGTAGATGTCGCCGTGTCCGGACGGGCACCACTCCAGTGTCGGGTTCGGCGGCCACTCGACCGGGTGGAGGTCGTCGGCGCGGATTTTGGGTTCCCTGCCCTGCAGGAAGTCCAGTGGGACGTCCTGCTTGCCCAGGTCGGCGTAGCGTTCGAGTATCTCGAGTGAGGGGCCCTGCGTGCTGGACGAATTCATCAGCATCAGCGGCAGCCGCGTCTGGTACCGGTCGCGCAGCGCCAGCACCTGTTGCGCGATGATGTCGAGGAAACTGGTGCTGGGCTTGACTTTCAACGACGATTTCGGGCCGGACAGGCCCATGCTCGTGCCTAGCCCGCCGTTGAGCTTGACGACCACCAACTGGTCCAGAACACTGCGCGCTGCCGCCTGCGACGGCGTGGGCAACTCTGCCAGCTTGCGCACATCCGCCAGCGGTTCCAGGGCGCTTCCCGGCAGTTGTCCGGCATTCAGCTCGGCCAGTTGGTCCAGTCGGCGGCGCAGGGCCGCGACCTCTGCCGGGTGAGCGCCGGATTCCCGCATCTTGGCCAGAGTCGCCGCAACGTGATCAGGCATGAGTTCGCTGACACCCCGTCATCCGTGCTCCACCGCCAGTGTGATGGGTGGCATCGTACCGCCACGCACGGGTGAGTTTTGGCTCACCACGGCTCCCGTTGAGGGTTAACGCGAGGTAAACTCGCCGGTTGGCGACGTCGTCGCGTTGCCTGGCCGGAAGTCTACTGAGGACATATCTCGGCCCCACGACCTACCGGAAGGGTGCCGATGCGGTCCGACCTGGCCACGATCGCCGTTGTGCCGGAGACGTTCGAGATACCCGTGCGTCCGGAAGCCGTTGTGCCGGCGGTGTTTTCCTCTGGTGATGCGGCGGAAACCCGTACTTTGCTGGATATTCTGGCGCAGACGGCGCGTCGATACCCGCATGCGGCCGCGTTGGATGACGGGCGGGCCGTGCTGCACTACCGGGGGCTGCTCGGCGAGGTGGAGCAGCTGCGGGCGCGACTGGCCGGGCACGGGATCGGGCGGGGCGACCGGGTCGGGGTGCGGGTTCCGTCGGGGACCATCGACCTCTACGTGGCGATTCTGGGGATTCTGGCGGCCGGCGCTGCTTACGTGCCGGTGGATGCCGAGGATCCGGACGAGCGGGCCGAACTGGTGTTCGGTGAGGCCGGGGTGTGCGCTGTGATCGGCGCCGAACGGAGTGTCACTCGACTGGGTACTCCGTTGGGGGTGCCGGGACCGGCTGAGGTCGGTGACGATGCGTGGATCATCTTCACGTCCGGGTCCACCGGGAAACCCAAAGGTGTCGCGGTCAGCCATGCGTCTGCCGCCGCCTTCGTGGATGCCGAGGCCGGGTTGTTCCTGACCGACGAACCCATCGGACCGGGTGACCGGGTGCTGGCCGGGCTTTCGGTTGCGTTCGACGCTTCCTGTGAGGAGATGTGGCTGGCCTGGCGGCACGGCGCCTGCCTGGTGCCGGCTCCTCGTGCCCTGGTGCGGACCGGGATCGATCTGGGGCCCTGGTTGGTCGAGCGGCGCATCACGATCGTGTCGACCGTGCCCACGCTGGCCGCGCTGTGGCCGGCGGACGCGCTGGACGACGTGCGACTGCTGATCTTCGGCGGCGAGGCGTGCCCGCCGGAGCTGGCCGAACGCGTTGCCGTGGAAGGCCGCGAAGTCTGGAACACCTATGGGCCGACCGAGGCGACCGTGGTGGCGACGGCAGCTCAGCTGACCGGCGAGGGGCCGGTCCGGATCGGGCTGCCGCTGGCGGGGTGGGAGCTGGCCGTGGTGGACGAGGCCGGCGACGTGGTGCCGATGGGCGGTACCGGCGAGCTGGTGATCGGTGGCGCCGGCTTGGCTCGGTACCTCGATCCGGCCAAGGACGCCGAGAAGTACGCGGCGCTACCTGCCCTCGGCTGGCCGCGCGCCTACCGCAGCGGTGACCTCGTGCGCGCCGAACCGGACGGGCTGCTGTTCCTGGGGCGGGCCGACGAGCAGGTCAAGCTCGGCGGCCGACGGATCGAACTCGGCGAGGTGGACGCGGGACTCCAGGCGCTGCCGCACGTCGCGGGCGCCGCGGCGGCGGTGCGGACCACGCGGGCCGGCAACCAGATCCTGGTCGGCTACCTGGTCACCGACGACGAGTTCGACCAGGCCGACGCCCTGGAACGGCTGCGGGCCACGCTTCCCGCCGCGCTGGTGCCGCTGCTGGCCGTGGTCGACACGCTGCCCACCCGCACCTCCGGCAAGGTGGACCGGGCCGCGCTGCCGTGGCCGCTGGCGACCGTGGCCGAGGTGATCGCGCCGGACGCGCCGCTCACGCCGACCGAGCGCTGGCTGGCCGAACTCTGGGGCGAGATCCTGGGTGTGCCACCCGGTCGCGCGGACACCGACTTCTTCGCCAGTGGCGGCGGGAGCCTGGCCGCGGCTCGGCTGGTTTCCATGATTCGGGCCCGGTTTCCGGACGGGTCGGTCAGCGACATCTACCAGTGCCCCACGTTGGGTGCGCTGGCCGCGCGGCTGGCGGAGCGCGAGGCGCACCAGCACGCGATCCGCGAGATCCGGCCGACGCCCAAGCGCGCCGCGTTCGCGCAACTGCTGATTACCTTGCCGCTGCTCACCGTGGTGGGCCTGCGGTGGGTGGTCGCGCTGGCGACGGTCGACAACGTCATCGGTTTCGGGCCTGCCGTGTCATGGTGGTGGGTGGTGCTGGGCTGGCTCTTGGTGATCAGTCCGCCTGGGCGGCTGGCGATCGCGGCGGGTGGGGCGCGGCTGTTGCTTCGTGGGTTGCGGCCGGGTAGCTATCCGCGTGGCGGCAGTGTCCACTTGCGACTGTGGTCGGCCGAGCGGCTGGCCGAGCTGAGCGGGGCGACGAACCTCGCCGGGGCGTGGCTGACGTACTACGCGCGGGCGCTCGGCGTGCAGGTGGGCAGCGGCGTCGACCTGCACACGCTGCCGCCGGTGACCGGGATGTTGAAGCTGGGCAAGGGTTGCGCCGTCGAGCCCGAGGTGGACCTGTCCGGGCACTGGCTGGACGGCGACGTGCTGCACGTCGGCCGGATCCGGATCGGCGCCGGGGCCACCATCGGCGCGCGGAGCACGCTGTTCCCCGGCGCCCGGATCGGCAAGCGGGCCGAGATCGCGCCCGGTTCCGGCGTGGCCGGTTCGGTGCCGGCCGGGCAGTGCTGGTCCGGGGTGCCGGCCGGGCGGATCGGCAAGGCGGCGCACCGCTGGCCTGCGGACCGGCCGGCGCGGACCGCCCGGTGGACGTTCGGCTACGGCGTCACGTCGCTCGCGCTCGGTGTGCTGCCGGTGCTGGCCGCGTTGCCCGGTTTGCTGGTACTGGGGCTGTTCCTGCGTGGTACGACCACGTTGGGCGACGCCGTGCGCCAGGCGCTGCTGGGTGTGCCGCTGGGGACGGTGACCGCGCTGGCCGCGTACGCGCTGCTCATCCTCGTCGGCGTGCGGGTCGTCGGGTCCGGTCTGCGGGCCGGGCACTACCCGGTGCACGGGGCGATGGCGTGGCGGGCGTGGACCACGGCGCGGTTGATGAGCATGGCCAGGGTCGTGCTGTTTCCGTTGTACGCCAGCCTGTTCACGCCGGTCTGGCTGCGGGCCCTCGGTATGCGGGTCGGCCGCGGGGTCGAAGCGTCGACGGTGCTCGCGCTGCCCAGCATGACGAGCGTCGGGGACGGCGCCTTCCTGGCCGACGACACCATGGTCGGCTCCTACGAACTGGGCGGCGGCTGGCTGCACCTGGCCGCCGCGCGCATCGGCAAACGGGCGTTCCTCGGCAACTCCGGCATGACCGCGCCCGGCCGCGCGGTGCCCAAGCGCGGCCTCGTGGGCGTGCTGTCGTCGACCCCGAAACGGGCCAAGGCGGGCAGTTCCTGGCTGGGCATGCCGCCGATCAAACTGCCGCGCTCGGCCGACGATGCCGACACCAGCCGCACGTTCGACCCGCCGCGCCGGCTGGTCGTGGCAAGGGCACTCGTGGAGCTGTGCCGGATCGTGCCGGTGATGTGCGCGGTCGCGTTGGCCGTGCTGACGCTGGCCGGTTTCCAGGCGGTGGCCGGGCGGTTCGGGTTCGCGGTGGCGGCGGCGCTGGGTGGGCCGTTGCTGTTGGCGGCCGGGATCGTGGCCGGTCTGGTGGCGATCGCGGCGAAGTGGCTGCTGGTCGGGCGGTTCCGGGTGACCGAGCACCCGCTGTGGAGTTCGTTCGTGTGGCGCGATGAGCTGGCGGACACGTTCGTCGAGGTGCTCGCGGTGCCGTGGCTGGTCGGTTGGATCGGCGGCACGCCGCTGATGAGCCTGTGGCTGCGCGGTCTCGGCGCCCGGATCGGGCGGGGCGTGTGGTGCGAGAGCTACTGGCTGCCCGAGTCCGATCTGATCCGCATCGGTGACGGGGCAAGCGTGAACCGGGGGTGCGTGGTGCAGACGCACCTGTTCCATGATCGGATCATGCGCATGGACGAAGTCGAGTTGGCCGGCGGATCGACGCTGGGGCCGCACGGCATCGTGCTGCCCGGCGTGCGGATCGGCGAGCGGACCACGGTGGGCCCTGCGTCGCTGGTGATGCGCGGCGAGGACGTGCCGGCCGACACCCGCTGGCTGGGCAACCCGATCACCGCGTGGTCCAGCCGGGGATGACCGACGGCGACTCCTATCTGCCGGCTCACGGCAACGACGGTTACCGGGTCACTCACTACGACCTCGCGCTGGACTACCGTCCGGGTGCCGGGCGGCTGGCCGGCAAGGCCCGGATCGAGGCGATCTCGGCGCGGCCGCTGACCGGGTTCAGCCTCGACCTGATCGGGCTGCGGGTGGACCGGGTGCTGGTCGACGGCCGGCGTCCGGCCAAGTACACGCATCGCGCGGGCAAGCTGCGGATCCAGCCGGCGGAGCCGGTGCCGGCCGGGGCCGAGTTCGTCGTCGAGGTGCGCTATTCGGGGACGCCGCAACCGGTGCGCACCCGGCACTGGGGGGACCTCGGTTGGGACCGGCTGGCGGACGGCGCGCTCGTGGCCAGCCAGCCGATCGGCGCGCCGAGCTGGTTCCCGTGCAACGACCACCCGGCCGACAAGGCCAGCTACCGCATCTCGATGACCACCGCGTCGCCCTACACCGTGATCGCGAGCGGCACGCTGGAATCCTGGCGGGTCGGCGCCGGCAGCACCACCTGGGTCTACCACCAGCCGGCGCCGACGCCGAGCTACCTGGTCACCGTGCAGATCGGGCACTACCAGGTGCTCGACCTGCCGGGGCCGGTACCGCAGTGGGCTGCCGTGCCGGCCCGGCTGACGGACGACTTCGGCCACGACTTCGGCCGGCAGCCCGCGATGTTGGCCGAGTTCGGCCGGCTGTTCGGGCCCTACCCGTTCGGGGAGTACACGGTCGTGGTGACCGACGAGGACCTTGACGTGCCGGTCGAGGCCCAGGGCGTGTCCGTGTTCGGCGCGAACCACTTGGACGGGCGGCGGTCGTCGGAACATCTGGTCGCGCACGAGCTGGCGCACCAGTGGTTCGGCAACTCACTGACCGTAGGTGATTGGCGACACATCTGGTTGAACGAGGGTTTCGCAAACTACGCCGAATGGCTGTGGTCGGAAGTCTCCGGCGGCGAGTCAGCGGCTTGGCACGCCGCGCGGTCCCGCGCCGTGCTGAACACGCTGCCCCAGGACCTGGTGCTGGCCGATCCGGGCGTGGCGCGGATGTTCGACGACCGGGTCTACCAGCGCGGGGCACTGACGCTGCACGCACTGCGCACGAGGATCGGCGACGACGGCTTCTTCTGCCTGCTTCGCGCGTGGACGTCGGCCCACCGCCACGGCACCGTGCGCACCGAGCAGTTCACCGCGCTCGCCCAGCGGCACACCGGCGAGCCATTGGACGAGCTTTTCACCGCGTGGCTGTACCGGCCCGCGCTGCCCGACGTCACGTAGGACGCACGGCGTTCTTGCCCTTTCGGTCTTTTCTTGTGCGCGATTGTCTGGAATCACGTATCCAACCAAGCCACGACGCCCTCCTTCAACGTAGAACAGAGGGGCCAGGTACGGCTCCAACCAGGGGGCGATGGGAATGACGATCGGCGCGGTGATCAACCGGGCGGCCAGCGACGAAGTGGTGCCCGCGGTGCGGTTCGCCTCCGGCACGGAGGTGACCTCGCGCACGCTCGTGCACAGCCCCGACCCGACCGAGCCGATCTACCCGGGCATGCTGCCGCTGGTCGCGGCGCGCCGTGCGGTGGCCGAGCTGATCGGCCACACCCGTGGCGCGGGCTGGCACCTGGAACTACGCGAAGTGTCCGCGTTTCGCCTGTTCGGCCCGCTGACCAGCGGTGACCTGCTGACCACCCGGGTGACCTGCGAGCCGGCCGGACGACCGGACGGCGAACTGGTGGCGACCGCCCGCTGCACCCGCGCCGGCACGCCGATCGCGAACCTGACGATGCGGCTGGCCGTGGTGCCGGACGTCACGCCGACCGACTGGGGCCGGCCATGACCGACCTGCGGCCGGTTCGCTCCGCGCTGGACTACGCGGACATCAGGGCCCTGCTGCCGCAACGACACCCGGACCTGCTGGTGGACCAGGTGGTCCGGTGCGAGCCGGGCACCATGATCGAGACGCTGAAGGCGGTCAGCGGCGGTGAGCCGTGTTACGCGCGGCTGCCCGGCGGGCTGCCGGCGGACGCCTATCACTACCCGGAGGCGCTGCTGTTGGAGGCGTTCACGCAGAGCGCGGCCCTGCTGTGGGCGCGCACCCGTGGGCGGCCGTTCGCGGCGGCGCCGGTGCTGGCCGGTACGCGTGGCGTCACGTTCCACCATCCGGTCGGGCCGGGCAGCCTGCTGCGGACGGTCGCGAAGCTGATCCCGGGCACCGAGACCACGATGTTCTTCTGCGGCCGGTGCAGCCTGGTCGACGGTCCGCTCGTGTTGACGGTCGGCAATCTGGTGCTGGCGATGCGCCGGCCGAACGCCGTGCTGCGGGCGGCAGGCGAATAGCGCCGATCGGCCCGAGCTGGTTGGTCCGTTCTAGGTGTAATGCCTGGCCACGCTCCGCACATGCGACATCGGGCGACAATGGTCCGTACCTCGCGTAGCGGCCGAACCACGCGCGTGCCGGCTCGCGTGCTGGTGGGACCTCATTTGACACGCGTAAGGCCCCCCGGCCCGCCCTTTGTTACCTCCGGGTAAATTCGCCCAACTGATTGAGCCATCAACGAAGCTCGCATGTGGGCGTGCGGCCGATCCCGACGGTCACCGAACGTGTCTGCATCCGAGGTTACCGGCGGGTCGGTTACCCCGGACGCACCAACGCCGTCACCAAATCGGCGGATTGGCTTAGTTACCGTTTCCCGACAATGCTGATAAGCGCATTGAGACGAACCTCCTCCAGAAACCCGGGAAACGTTTCAGCACACCCAGGCCCGTATGTCGAGTGAGGATTACTGACAAATGACGGACAGACCCGAGTTTTGCTGTCCAATTCATCCAGTTTATTCGAACCACAGGTGAGCGTCCGGCTGGAAAGGGGCGCCCGGTGACCGAGCAATACGAGACCTACTGTCTCGCGGACCGACTTTTCTATGACACGCCGAATCAGCGGCAGACCAGGAATCCGGACTTCTCCCTGGCCGCGCGAACGGCGCCGGACGGTTGGGCACACGAACCAAGTGACACCTGGATGTACTATGCGCCGCAACCGAATTCGCTGCCGTCCCAGGGCTGGAAGATCCACGTCTCCACCCGGCTTGCGGACGCGGAGCGCACGCTGAGCGCGGTGTGGGACTACTGCGTGCCCCGTGGGATCGCCTTCAAATTCCTGCGCAATCAGGCGACGATGGTCATGTTCAACTCGAAGTCCGCGTTCCGCGGTTCGAGCGGGAAACTGGTCACCATCTATCCGGACGACGCGGCCCAGTTGGAACTCACCCTCAAGGAACTGCAGGAACTGCTCGACGACGTACAGGGCCCCTACATCCTCAGCGACCTGCGCTACGGCGCAGGCCCCCTGTTCGTCCGCTACGGCGGCTTCGCCGAGCGGCACTGCATCGCGGACAACGGTGAGCGGGTGCTCGCCCTCCAGGACGCCGAGGGCCGGCTCGTGCCGGACGTCCGGGGCGCGACCTTCGCCCTGCCGCCGTGGGTGCCGCTGCCCGACTTCCTCGCGCCCCACCTGGCGGCGCGGGCGGCCGTCAACACGACCGACCTGCCCTACCGGATCGAGAGCGCGCTGCAGTTCTCCAACGGCGGCGGCGTCTACTACGGACGGGACACTCGCACCGACGAACCGGTGGTGCTCAAGGAAGGGCGGCCGCACGCCGGGCTGGATGTCTCCGGCCGCGACGCCGTCACCCGGATCGGCCACGAGCGCGACATCCTCCAGCGCCTCGCCGGCCTGGCCGTCGTACCGGCCGTGCACGACTACTTCATCCTGGGCGAGCACCATTTCCTGGTCCAGGAATTCGTGGACGGGAATCCGCTGCAACGATTGCTGGTGCACCGCTATCCGTTGACCCACCCGACGTGCACGGAACGGGATCTCGTCGAATACGTCGACTGGGCGCTGGATATGCTGCAGCGCGTCGACGAAGCCGTTGACGCATTGCACGAACGCGGTGTGGTATTCGGCGACCTGCACCCGGCGAATATTCTCGTCACGCCCGAGAACCGCCTCGTACTCATCGATTTCGAAGTCGCGACCCTCGCCGAGGACAACGCGCGCGCCGACCTGGCGAATCCGGCCTACAGCCCACCGGCCGACCGGCGCGGCGTGGACATCGACCGCTACGCACTCGCCTGCCTGCACCTGGGCATGTTCGCGCCGCAGCTCACCACGATGGCCACGCTCGACCCCGGCAAGGTCGGCCAGCTCGCCGAGCTCATCCTGGAGACCTTCCCACTGCCCGCCGACGTGATCGAGTCCGCGGTCCGCACCATCCTGGGCACGGCACAGCGCGCGCCGAGCAGGCTGCGTGACCTGCCGATGCCGGGCATCGCGACCTGGCCGCAGGTCCGGGACGCGCTGACCACGGCCATCCTGGCCAGCGCGACACCGGACCGCGACGACCGGCTGTTCCCCGGCGACATCGCGCAGTTCCAGCCCGGCGGCGCCGTCAACGTCGCGTACGGCGCGGCGGGTGTGCTCTACGCCCTGGACGCCACCGGCGCCGGCCGGTTCCCCGAGCACGAGGACTGGCTGCGCCGGCACACGCTGGCCGTGGCGGACAGGGCAACGCCCGGCTTCTACGACGGCCTGCACGGTGTCGCCCATGTCCTGGCCGAACTGGGGCACCGCCAGGACGCGCTGGACATCCTGGAGCTGGCCGCCGGCAGCCGGTTCGACGCCACGGAGTTGGGCCTGTTCTCCGGGCTCGCCGGCATCGGCCTGAACCTGTTGCACTTCAACGAACTCACGGCCGAGCGGACGTTCGCCGACCAGGCGGCCCGGGTGGTCGACATGGTCGCCGACCGGCTCGGCGGCCCGGCGGACGTGCCGACGATCAGCGGTGGCGACCATCCGCGCGCGGGGCTGATGTTCGGCTCGTCCGGCCCTGCCCTGCTGTTCCTGCGCGCCTACGAGCGCACCGGCGACGCCGGGCTGCTGGACCGGGCGCACACCGCGCTGCGCCAGGACCTGCGTCGCTGCACGCGCGCCGAGGACGGCACGCTCCAGGTCGACCAGGACTGGCGGACCCTGCCCTACCTGGACGAGGGCTCCGTGGGCATCGCCATGGTCCTGGCCAGGTACCTGACGCACCGCGCGGACGACGAACTCGCCACCGCACTGGCCGAACTGCGGGCCGTCACCAGGAGCGACTATTTCGTCCAATCAGGACTGTTCACGGGCCGCGCCGGCATGATCGTCTGCGCCGGCATGGCCGATCGCGGCTCGGCCGAGCTGGTCGGGCTGCTGCGGGGCCTGCGGTGGCACGCGCTGTCCTACCGCGACGGGCTGGCGTTCCCCGGCAACCAACTGCTGCGGCTGTCGATGGACCTGGCCAGCGGCACCGCCGGTGTGCTGCTGGCGCTGGGTACCGCCCTGCACGACCGCGAGGTGTTCCTACCGTTCTTCGCGCCCCACGACGGCGCGAACCAGAACCTGGATGCCGTCCGGCACCCAACGGAAGCACTCATTGGCGAGAGGAGGTGACAACAATGGCTCTTCTGGACCTTCAGGGTTTGGAGGCTCCCGGTGGCAAGGGCGGCGGTGGTGGTAGCACGCTGACCATCCTCGGCTGCGACTCCCACCGTCCGAGCAACCTCAGCGTGCTGCTCTGTCACAACGACTGACGCACGGACTGACGCACGGAGCACTGTGCGGACGTGGGCGGCCGTTCTGGCGACGGCCACCCACGTCCGGCTCCCTCGAACCGAGGGAGAGCCTGTGCACCAACAGATCGGATTATGATGATATACCCACCCGCGTACCGCCAGTCGGTCGTCGACAACCTGCACGGACACCTCGTACCGGACCCGTACCGGTGGCTCGAGGAGCCGGCGAGTGCCGCGACGACGGACTGGCTGGCCGCGCAGGAGGATCTGTGGCGCACGTACGCGGCGGGCCTGCCCGGCCGCGACCGGCTGCGTGACCGGGTGACCGAACTCAGCGGGGCCGGCGTCGTCACAGCGCCGACGTGGCGCGGCGAGCGGCGGTTCTTCCTGCGCCAGAACGCCGACCAGGAGCACCCGGTGCTGCACACCGTGGGACCGGACGGGACCGAGCATGTGCTCGTCGACCCGACGGCCCTGGACAGCACCGGCCTGACCACGCTCGACTCCTGGCAGCCCGACCCGGACGGGCGGCTGCTGGCCTACCAACTCTCCCACCGGGGCAACGAACAGGCCGAGTTGTACGTCCTCGACGTGGACAGCGGGCGCGTCGTGGACGGTCCGCTGGACCGCTGCCGCTACTCCCCCGTTGCCTGGCTGCCCGGCGGCGAGGCGTTCTACCACGTACGCACCCTGACCGAGGGCCGACGTGTCTACCTGCACAAGGTCGGCACTCCCGGCGAGAACGACGTCCTGATCTTCGGCGCGGGCCGCGACGTGCGGACCGCCTACGGTGTCGAACTCAGCCAGGACGGCCGTTGGCTCACGATCGCCGCGACGCGCGGCACGGCGCCGGGCAACGACCTCTGGCTCGCCGACCTGACCGCTTCTGGCGCGGAAACGCCGGACCTGCGGGTGGTCCAGGAGGGGGTGGCCGCCCACACCGCGGCCGCCGTCGGTTCGGACGGCCGCCTGTACGTGGTGACCGACGTGGGCGCTCCGCGCCGCCGGGTGTGCGTCGGCGACCCGGCCCGGCCGGACCGGGACTGGCGCGATCTGGTGCCGGAGGATCCGTCCGCGGTCCTCGCCGACGTCGTCATCCTGGACGGGCCCGCGCTGGACCGGCCGCTGCTGCTGGTCGGGCGGACCCGGCACGCCCTCGGCGAGATCGGCATCCACGACCTGGCCAGTGGCCGGCCACTGGGCGACGTGCCGCTGCCCGGCTTCGGCTCGGTGGGGTCGCTCTCGGTGCGACCGTCCGGCGGCCACGAAGCCTGGTTCACCTACACCGACAGCGTCACACCCGCCACGGTGTACCGCTACGACGCGCGGACCGGTGCGACCACCCGGTGGGCAGGCCCCCCTGGCCTGACCGAGATTCCGAACGTCCACAGTCGACAGATCGTCGGCACGTCCGCCGACGGCACGCCGGTGCGGGCGGTCGTGTTCGCCCGGCCGGACGTCGTCGGCACACCGCGCCCGACCATTCTCTACGGCTACGGCGGGTTCGGCTTCTCCCTCACGCCAACGTATTCCAGTTACCTGCTGGCCTGGGTCGAGGCAGGCGGCGTCTTCGTGACCGCCCAACTGCGGGGTGGCGGCGAGGAGGGCGAGCAGTGGCACCGCGACGGCATGCTGGCGCGCAAGCAGAACGTGTTCGACGACTTCACCGCGGTGGCACGGCAACTGATCACGGACGGCTGGACAACGCCGGCACAGCTGGGCATCTGCGGTGAGTCCAACGGCGGGCTGTTGGTCGGCGCGGTGCTCACCCAGCACCCCCAGCTGTTCGCCGCGGCGGTGTGTTCCGCGCCGGTACTGGACATGGTGCGCTACGAACGGTTCGGCCTCGGCGCGAGCTGGCGCGGTGAGTACGGCAGCGCCGACGACCCGGTGCAGTTGTCGTGGCTGCGCGGCTACTCGCCCTACCACCAGGTACGATCCGATGTGGACTATCCGGCCGTGCTGTTCACCTCGTTCGGCGGCGACACCAGGGTCGATCCGTTGCACGCCCGCAAGATGTGCGCCGCGCTCCAGTGGGCGAGCACCGGCGACCGGCCGATCCTGTTGCGCCACGAGGACGACGTCGGCCACGCCCGCCAGGCGACCAGCAGGGCCGTCGCGCTGGCCGCGGACATGCTGGCCTTCCTGGGCGCGCACACCGGTCTCGACTTCGGGATCGTGGCATGATCACCTTCGGTGCCGTGGTCCGGCGTGGCGGTGGCTGGCTGCCGCTGATCGCCCTTGGCGGACTGGTCGGCAACCTCGGCATGCTGGCGCTGCCGGAGGTGCTGGGGCACGCCGTCGACGCGCTCGTCGCAGGTCGCGGCAGCAGCATGTGGCTGGCGCTGGCCGGCGGGTTGATCGCGCTGGGCATCGTCTTCGAGCTGAGCGATGCCTACACCGGGGCGGCCTGCGTCGCCGGCACCACCGCCTGGCTGCGCAACCGCATCGTCGGCCACGTGCTGGCCGTCGGCCCGGACGGCGCCCGCCGGTTCGCCACCGGCGACCTGGTCACCCGGGTCTCCAACAACGCCGTCGACGCGGCAAAGGCCGGTCCGACGGTGATGACGATGGCAACCGCGGTACTGCCGCCGATCGGCAGCCTGCTGCTGTTGGCCTACATCGACATCTGGCTCGCGGTGGCCCTGCTGGTCGGACTGGTGCTGGTGTCGGTGGTGATCCGGGCCTTCGCGCTGCGGACGGCCGAGGTCATCCGCGCCTACCAGCGGGCCCAGGGCCGGATCGCCGGCCGGCTCACCGAGTCGCTGGTCGGCGCCCGCACGATCGCGTCGGCCGGCACGGTCGAACTGGAGGAGCGGCGGGTGCTGGCGGGCCTGCCGGAGCTGCACGAACAGGGCACCCGGATGTGGCAGGTGCTGTCGCGGTCGAGCGCGCAGGCGACCTTCGTCGGGCCGCTGGTGATGGTCGCCGTGCTGGTCGCGGGCGGTATCGAGTTGGCAGCGGGCCGGATCAGCGCGGGCGACCTCTTCGCGGCCAGCCAGTACGCCGTCATCGGCGGCGGACTCGGGCCGCTGACCTCGGTGTTCAGCCGGCTGGCCAGGGCACGTGCCGGCGTCAGCCGGGTCACCGAGGTGCTCGCCGTCGAGCCGGTCGCCTACGGCGACAGGCACCTGCCCGACGGTCCCGGCCGGCTGGAGTTCCGCGGCGTCGGCGTGCGCACCGATGACAGCGTGCTGCTGTCCGATGTGGACTTAGTGGTGCCCGGCGGCGCGGCCGTCGCCGTGGTGGGCGAGTCCGGTGCCGGCAAGTCGGTGCTCGTCGGGCTGGCCGCCCGGCTGCGCGAACCGGACGACGGCACGATCCTGCTCGACGGCGTGCCGCTCGCCGAACTGGACCACGACACGCTACGTGCCGCCGTCGGCTGCGCCTTCGAACGTCCGGTCCTCATCGGACACACGGTCGGCGACGCGATCGGTCTCGGACTGCCTGCGGAGCAGATCACGTCGGCGGCCGTGGCCACCCACGCGCACGAGTTCGTCAGCCGCCTGCCGCAGGGCTACGACACGCCGCTGACCGAGTCCCCGATGTCCGGCGGCGAACTGCAGCGGCTCGGCCTGGCCAGGGCCTGGCACGCGGGCCGGCTGCTCGTCCTCGACGACGCGACGTCCAGTTTGGACATGGTCACCGAGATGCAGATCAGCAGGACACTCACCAACGACCACGGCCACCGCACCCGGCTGATCGTCACGCACCGGGCAGCCACCGCCGCCCGCGCCGATCTCGTCGTCTGGCTGGCGGCCGGGCAGGTGCGCGCGGTGGACACGCACGAGGCGCTGTGGGCGCGGCCGGACTACCGGGAGGTGTTCGGGTGAACCGCGAACTGCGTTTCGCCACCGAGTCGTTGCCGCGCAAGCCGTTGGTCGCGCTCGTGCTGTGGTCGATCCCGGAGGCACTGCCCGCGTCGCTGTCCGGCATCGCGGTCGCGCGTGCCGTGGACACCGGTTTCCTGGCTCATCGCCCCCTGATCGGCCTTGCCTGGTTGGGCGCGCTCGTCGTCGCGGCCGGTTTCGGCGGGATCGGCTCCCGGCAGGTGTATCGGTTGTTGGGCTTGGTGGTGGAACCGTTCCGGGACGAGTTGGTCCGGCGGGTCGTCGGCGGCGCGCTGCGGCACAGCCTGCGCGGCCGCTCCGACGACGGCGCGCTCGCGCGGCTCACGCATCAGGTGGAGATCGTCCGGGACACCTATGCCGGGCTCATCGTGGTGCTGCGTGGTTTCGTGGTGACGATCATCGGTGTGGTCATCGGCCTGCTGTCGATCTCGCCGATCATCGCGCTGCTGATGCTGCCGCCGTTCCTGCTCGGCTTCGGCCTGTTCCTTGGCACGCTCGGCATGGCGTCCAACCGCTACCGCGCGTCGGTGCGCGCGGACGAGCAGGCCGCCATCGCGGCGGGCGCGGTGCTCGCCGGCATCCGTGACGTGGTGGCCCGCGGCGCCGAGGAGCACGCACGGCAGATGGTGGCCGTGCCGGTCGCGGCGCAGGCCGCCGCGGAGCGGGCGATCGCCCGGGTCTCCGTGGCGCGCACCTGCTGCTTCGCGGTCGGCGGCTGGGTGCCGATGATCGTGCTGCTGGTCGCCGGGCCGTGGCTGCACCGCCGTGGTTTCACCGCGGGCGACATCATGGGCGGGCTTACGTATGTCCTCATCGGACTCCAGCCGATGCTGAACAACCTGATCGCCGCCGTGGGCACCAGCGGCCTGCGGCTCACCGTGACGCTGCGCCGCATTCTCGACGCGAGCGAACTGCCGGCGGAGCCGGCCCGGCGTGCGGTCCGTGCCACGTCCGGCTACGACCTTGCCGTGCACGGCCTCACCTTCGCCTATGGGCCGCAGGCGGAGCCCGTGCTACGCGAGTTGGATCTCACCGTGGCGCAGGGCGAGCACCTGGCCATCGTCGGGCCGAGCGGCATCGGCAAGTCGACACTGGCCGGCCTGCTATGCGGGTTGCTGCAGCCCGATGCCGGCACGGTCACTCTCGGTGGGGTGCCAACCGCCGACCTCGCCACCGACCGGCTGGCGGCACTCCGGACGCTGATTCCGCAGGAGGCCTACGTCTTCGGCGCGTCGGTCCGGGACAACCTCAGGTACCTGAACCCGACCGCGGACACCGAAAGGGTGGACCTGGCCGTGCGGGCGGTCGGCGCCGACGCGCTGCTGGCCCGGCTCGGCGGCCTTGACGCGGAACTGGTCCCTGCCGAGCTGTCCGCCGGGGAACGGCAGCTCATCGCGCTGGTGCGCGCCTACCTGTCGCCCGCGCCGATCGTGGTCCTGGACGAGGCGACCTGCCATCTCGACCCGGTCGCCGAGGCCCGTGCCGAGGAGGCGTTCGCCGAACGCGGCGGCACGTTGATCGTGATCGCGCACCGGGTCAGTTCGGCCCTGCGGGCCCGCCGGGTGCTGGTCCTCGACGGCGTCACCGCGACCGAGGGCGACCACTCCGAACTGCTCGCGTCGTCGGCCCTCTACCGGGAACTGTTGGGGCACTGGGAAGCGGGCAGCGTTGTCGGCTCCATGATCGTGTGAAAGGGTGCCATGTCCAGCCGGAAACATCCGCTCGAACCGCTGTCCGCGGACGAGATCACCGCGACTTCCGCGATCCTGGTGCGGGACAGGAGCGTGGGCAAGTCGGTGCGGTTCCTGAGCGTCGAACTGCACGAACCGCCGAAGCAGGCCCTGCTCGCCGGGGACACCCCGGACCGTGAGACGTTCGTGGTGCTGCGGGACCGGGCCGAACGGACCACGATCGAGGCGATCGTCTCGCTCACCAGGGACTCGGTCCGCTCGTGGCGCGTGCTCCCCGGCGTCCAGCCCGGTTACGCGCGCGACGAGTTCGCCGAGGCCGACGAGGTGGTTCGGGCCGATCCCGCGTTCGTCGACGCGATGCGCCGCCGTGGGGTGACCGACCTTTCCCTGGTGTCCATCGACATGTGGGCACCCGGCAACACCGGGCCGGCCGATGACCCCGGTCGTCGCCTGATGCGGACGCAGGTCTACGTCCGGTCCGGCAAGTTCGACAACCGGTACGCGCATCCGGTCGAGGGCCTGATGGTCCTCGTCGACATCGACGAGATGGTGGTCGTGGACGTCGTCGACCACGGTGTCGTGCCCGTGCCGGCGACCCTGGCCAACTACATCCCGGAACTGGTCACCGGGCAGATCGACGGCTACCCGGGCAACGTGCCGGCGTTCGACGAGGCACGCGGCGACCTGCGGCCGCTCGCGATCACCCAGCCGGACGGCCCGAGCTTCACCGTCGACGGGTACGCCATCGAATGGCAGAAATGGCGCCTGCGGGTCGGTTACTCGCCGCGCGAAGGCCTGCTGCTGCACGAGGTCGGCTATCTGGACCAGGGTCGGCTGCGGCCGATCCTGCACCGGGCGTCGATCTCGGAGCTGTACGTGCCCTACGGCGATCCCAACCCGTCGCAGCGGGTCAAGAACGCGTTCGACATCGGTGAGGGCGGGATCGGGCCGTGGCTCGTGCCCCTCATGCTGAACTGTGACTGCCTCGGCGAGATCCGCTATCTGGACGTGGTGCTGTCCGATGAGGACGGTGATCCGGTCACCCTGCCCAACGCGATCTGCCTGCACGAGGAGGACTACGGGATCGTCTGGAAACACGTCGACGGCAACCTGGGTCACATGGAGACGCGCCGCCAGCGACGGCTGGTCGTGTCGTGCTGGGCGACCGCGAACAACTACGACTACGGCTTCTTCTGGTATTTCTACGTCGACGGCACGATCGAGTTCGAGGCCAAGCTGACCGGCATCGTGTCCACCGGCGCCTTCCCGCCGGACTCCCCGCCTGCTTGCGGCACAACGCTGGCACCCGGCCTGTACGCGCCCAACCACCAGCATTTCTTCAACATGCGGCTGGACATGTGCGTGGACGGCGAGCGCAACAGCGTGTACGAGGTCAACTCGGTGGCACTGCCCGCGGGCCAGGACAACCCGGACGGCAACGCGTGGCGGGCGGAAAGAACGTTGTTGGCCAACGAAAGTGAGGCACAGCGAACGGTCGACCCGCTGGCCGGCCGCTGCTGGCGGGTGGTGAACCCGTCCGTCCACAACCGCGTCGGCCAGCCGGTCGGCTACCAGCTGATGCCCGGCGACAACATCCTGCCGCTGGCACAGGAAGGCTCACAGAACCATCGGCGGGCCGGCTTCACCTACCGGCACCTGTGGGTCACCGCGTACGACCCGGCGGAACGCTACGCGGCGGGCGACTACCCGAGCCAACGACCGGACGACGACGGCCTACCCCGGTACGTCCAGGCCAATCGCCCGCTGGACGACGCCGATGTCGTTGTCTGGTACACGTTCGGCGCCCACCACGTGCCCAGGTTGGAGGACTGGCCGGTCATGCCGGTGTCCACGGTGGGCTTCCACCTCAAACCGGTCGGCTTCTTCGACGGCAACCCCGCTTTGGATCTGCCAAGACCCTGACAGTCGGCCGCGAGCGGAGCGAGCCAATGAGCACAGTGGCCCCTCCCGTGTTCGGGAGGGGCCACCGTTATTTCGAGGGCTTTCTAGCCGACCGGGCCCAGGATCGTGGTCACGGTCGTGGTGTGTGGTGCGCCCGCGGTGTCGGTGTAGGTCACGGTCAGCTTGTCGCCGGGGTGGTGCGTGTCCATCACTTTGGTCAGGGTGGTGCCCGAGTCGATCGCCTGGCCGTTCACTGCGGTGATCACGTCGCCCACCTGGAGGCCGGCCGCCTCGGCCGGACCGCCCGACACGACGTTGGCGATCTGCGCGCCGGACGTCACGCCGGTCGGCGCGCCCTGCTGGCCCTGGCCCACGTCATTCACGCCGACGCCCATGAAGGCCGACGTTCCGATGTGGACGGTGGACGAACTGGTGCCGGCGATGATCTGGTGCGCCAGGGTGATCGCCTGGTTGATCGGGATGGCGTAGCCCTGGTTGCCGGATGTGGCGCCCGGGTTGGTGCCCTGGCCCTGGCCGCCGGAACCGCCGCCGCCGCTGAACTGGTAGCCCTGCGATGCCGCGGTGTCCACGCCGATCACCTGGCCCGCGCTGTTCACCAGCGCGCCGCCGGAGTCGCCGGACTGAATGTTCGCGTTCACCTGGATCAGGCCGGTGAGCTGCTCCGACGAGCCGCTGGAGCCGTCGCTGGCCGTGATGGACTGGTTCAGCGCGGTCACGGTCCCGGACGCGGCGCTCGGGGTGCCACCCGCGCCGCCCGCGTTCCCGATGCCGACGACCGCGTCGCCGGTCGCGACCTTGGTCGAATCGCCGAGGGACTCGGTGGTCAGGCCGGACGCGCCCTGGAGTTGGAGCACCGCGATGTCCTGCGTGCGGTCGTAGCCGACCACCGACGCGGTGTAGGTCTTGCCGTTGCCGATGTCGGTCACCTTGATGCTGGTGGCGCCCTCGACGACGTGGTTGTTGGTCAGGATCTCGCCGTTGGAGGTCAACACGATGCCGGTGCCGGCCGCTTCCGCGTTGGCGTAGCCGAGCACGGTGTTGACGTCGACAAGGCCGGGGTCGACCTTGGCCGCGATCGCGGACGGATTGATCGACGTGTTGGAGGTGCCGCCGCCGGGCGTCGTGGGGGCGGTGCCGAAGTTCTGGTTGCCGCCGCCCGTCGCGGTGGTGGTGTTGTCCGTGTTGCCGGACCAGGCGATCCGACCGATGCCGAGGCCGACCAGCACCGAGAGGCCGACCGCGCCCAGCGCGATGCCCACCGTGCGCAGCGGCCTGCGGCGCGGCTGCTGGTAGGCGGGCGGCGGGACCCACTGGCCGGTCTGCTGCGCCCAGTTCGGCTGGCCGAACTGCACGGTGGGACCGAATTCACTCGGCTGGCCCTGCGGCTGGTACTGGTACTGGCCCTGCTGCTGGTGCTCATAGCCGGGCCAGTTGCCGGGGTCGTTGCCGACCGGGCCACCGAGGCCCGGACCGCCCCGAAATTCCTGCTCCCCCGGCTGTCCGGCGCCTTGGTAGCCGGGTTGGCCGGGCTGGCCGGCGCCCGGGTAGCCGGGTTGGCCGTAGTAGCCGGGGTGTCCTTGGTAGCCAGCGCCGGGGTTTCCCGGTGTCGCACCGGGCTGGCCCTGGTTGCTCGCCTCGCCCGGCTGACCAGGGTTGTCCTGCCGGCCGGTCCAGCGCGGATCGTGCTCGCTCATGCCCTGCTCCCAGAGTGCGGCTTCGTCGTAGAGGTTCTGTCTGCCTCTACCAGAACACTCCTGCTACCTGAGAGTTTCCTTCACAGGCACCGTGGAGGTCCTGAGGAACCGCTATGGGTTCTCGGCTACCCGAGGAATATGTCCGTTTGGAGCTGTTCCTCCGCGGCACCGTCGTAGCGGTAGACCGCGAAGTCGGACATACCGGCCGAACGTAGCACGTCCTCGTCGACCAGGGTCTGGCCGGTGTACTCGGCGGCCGACCGGGTCAGCACGTGGTGTGCCGCGTCGGCCATGATCTCCGGGCGCCGGGACACGGCCATGGCCACGTCGCCGCCGACGATGTTCTGCACGGCCGCGGTGGCGATCGTGGTCCGCGGCCACAGGCAGTTCGCCGCGATGCCCTGCTCCCGGTAGTGCTCGGCGACGCCGATGGTCAGCATTGTCATGGCGTACTTGCTCACCGTGTACGGGGCGTGGTCACGCAGCCAGCGCCGGTCGAGGTCCAGCGGCGGGGACAGCGTCAGCACGTGCGGGTTCGCGGCCGCGCGCAGGTGTGGCAGGGCCAGCGAGGTGAGCAGGAACGTGCCGCGCACGTTGATGTCCAGCATCAGGTCGTAGCGCTTGGCCGGCAGGTCGCCGACGCTGGCCAGGTTGATCGCGGACGCGTTGTTCACCACGACGTCGATCCCGCCGAACCGCGCCACGGTCGCCGCGATCGCGGCCTCGACCTGCTCGTCGTCGCGGATGTCGCCGACGAACGGCAACACCTGGCCGCCCGCTGCCTTGATGTCGGCGGCCGCGGTGTGGATCGTGCCGGGCAGCCGGGGGTCCGGTTTGTCGGTCTTGGCGATCAGCGTCACGTTCGCGCCGTCGGCCGCGGCACGGACCGCGATGGCGAGGCCGATGCCCCGGCTGCCGCCGGACATCACGATCGTCTTACCGGCCAGTGATCCCACGGGTACCTCCACGACGGGTGACGGGTGCGCGGCGCGCCGCGCACCCGTCAGGGGTTTGCGTCAGTACGACTCGCCGGCCGCTGCTTTGTCCACAAGGGACTGTGGCGGGGTGAACCGCGCGCCGTAGCGCTGCGCGAGTTCGTTCGCCCTGGCCACGAAGCCGGGCAGGCCGCCCGCATACTGGTTCAGGTACTGGACGACACCGCCGGTCCAGGCCGGGAAGCCGATGCCGAAGATGGAGCCGATGTTGGCGTCCGGGATCGAGCGCAGCACGCCCTCGTCGAAGCACTTGACCGTTTCCAGCGCCTCGGCGAACAGCATCCGCTCCTGGAGATCCTCGAACGGGACGTCGGCGGGCGCCTTGCCGAAGTATTCGGCAAGACCCGGCCACAGGCCGGTCCGTCTGCCGTCCGCGCCGTACTCATAGAACCCGGCGCCGGTCGAGCGGCCCTTGCGGTCGAAGTCCAGCACCATCCGGTCCACGACGTCCTCGGCCGGGTGCGCGGCCCACGTGCCGCCCGCCGCCTCGACGCCTGCCTTGGTCTCCTCGCGGATCCTGCGCGGCAGGGTCAGCGTCAGCTCGTCCATCAGCTGCAACGGCGGTGCCGGGTAGCCAGCCTGGCTGCCGGCCTGTTCGATCGTGGCGGGCGACACGCCCTCGCCGACCATCGCGATGGCCTCGTTGAGGAACGTGCCGATGACGCGGCTGGTGAAGAAGCCGCGGCTGTCGTTGACCACGATCGGGGTCTTCTTGATCTGCTGCGCGATGTCCAGCGCCTTGGCCAGCGTCGCGTCGCTGGTCTTGGCGCCGACCACGATCTCCAGCAGCGGCATCTTGTCCACCGGTGAGAAGAAGTGCAGCCCGACGAAGTCCGCGGGCCTGCTGACGCCCTCGGCCAGCCCGGTGATCGGCAGGGTCGACGTGTTCGAGCCGAGCACGGCGTCCGGCGCCACGTGCGGCTCGATCTCGGCGAACACCTTCTTCTTGAGCTCGGGGCTCTCGAACACGGCCTCGATCACCAGGTCGACACCTGCCACGGCCGACGCGTCGGCGGTGGGCGTGATCCTGGCAAGCAGCGCGTCACCCTTGTCCTGGGTCAGCTTGCCCCGGGACACGGCCTTGGCCACCAGCTTCTCCGAGTAGCCCTTGCCCTTCGCGGCGGCATCGGCCGACACGTCCTTGAGCACCACGTCCAGTCCGGCCCGCGCGCAGACGTAGGCGATGGCCGCGCCCATCATGCCGGCGCCCAACACTGCCACGCGATGGGCCTCGTGCTTGGGGTAGCCGGCCGGGCGGCTGCCGCCGGAGTTGATGTGCTGGAGGTCGAAGAAGAACGCCTTGATCATGTTCTTGCTGGTCTGGCCGGTGACCAGCTCGACGAAGTACTCGCCCTCGATCTTGATCGCGGTGTCGATGTCGACCAGTGCGCCCTCGATCGCGGCGGCCAGGATGTTGCGCGGCGCCGGCATCGGCGCGCCCTTGAGCTGCTTGCGCAGGTTGGCCGGGAAAGCGGGCAGGTTCGCCGCGAACGACGGGTTGGTCGGCGAGCCGCCGGGGATCTTGTAGCCCTTCGCGTCCCACGGCTGGACGGCCGCCGGGTTGGCCCTGATCCACTCCTTGGCCTTGGCCAGCAGTTCGTCGGGCGTGTCCACGACCTCGTCGATCATGCCCAGCGCCAGTGCCTCGCGCGGCTTGTGGCGCCGGCCCTGGAGCAGCACGTTGAGCAGCGCGCTCTGAATACCCAGCAGCCGTACCGTGCGCACGACGCCGCCACCACCGGGGAGCAGGCCCAGCGTGACCTCGGGCAGGCCGATCTGGCTGCCCTTCGCGTCCAGCGCGATCCGGTGGTGACAGGCCAGCGCGATCTCGTAGCCACCGCCGAGCGCGGCACCGTTGATCGCGGCCACCACCGGCCGGCCGAGCGTTTCCAGCCGGCGGAACTGGAACTTCATGGCCTCGACGTCCTCGCGGACGCTGCCGGCGTCCTCCGGCTGCGCGGCCAGCAGCAGGTGCAGGTCGCCACCGGCGAAGAAGGTCTTCTTGGCCGACGTGATCACCACGCCGGCAATGCTGTCCTTTTCGGACACCAGCCGGTCGATCGTGGCCACCAGCGAGCGGGAGAAGGTCTCGTTCATGGTGTTGGCGGACTGGTCCGGGTCGTCCATGGTCAGTACCACGATGCCGGCGTCGTCCGCGTCCCAGCGGAACATGTTCAGGTCGGTCATGTCCGTCGTGTCCCCTCAGACCCGCTCGATGATGGTCGCGACGCCCATGCCGCCGCCGATGCACAGGGTGACCAGCGCCCGGCGCGCGTCCCGACGTTCCAGTTCGTCCACGACGGTGCCGACCAGCATCGCGCCGGTCGCGCCGAGCGGGTGGCCCATGGCGATCGCGCCGCCGTTGACGTTCACCTTGTCGGCGGGCAGTTCCAGGTCCTTCATGAACTTCAGCACGACGGAGGCGAACGCCTCGTTGATCTCGAACAGGTCGATGTCCTTGATGGACAGTCCGGCGGTGGCGAGCACCTTCTTCGCGGCCGGCGTCGGGCCGGTCAGCATGATGGTCGGGTCGGCGCCGGTGGTCGCGGTCGCCAGCACCCTGGCGCGCGGCGCGAGACCAGCGGCCTGGCCTGCCTTCTCGCTGCCGACCAGCACCAGGGCGGCGCCATCCACGATGCCGGACGAGTTGCCCGCGGTGTGCACGTGGTTGATCTTCTCCACCCAGTGGTACTTCTGCAGTGCGACCGCGTCGAACCCACCCATGTCCCCGATGCCGGCGAACGACGGTTTCAGTTGGCCCAGGCTGTCCACAGTAGATTCCGGGCGCATGTGCTCGTCGTGGTCCAGCACGGGCAGGCCGTTGCGGTCGGCCACGGCAACGACCGACTTGGCGAAGTGGCCGCCGGACCAGGCTTTCGCGGCGCGTTCCTGGGACTGCACGGCATAGCCGTCCACGTCCGTCCGGGAGAAGCCCTCAATGGTGGCGATCAGGTCCGCGCCGATGCCCTGCGGCACGAAGTAGGTCTCGTAGTTGGTCTCCGGGTCCAGCGCCCACGCGCCGCCGTCGGAGCCCATCGGCACCCGGGACATCGACTCGACGCCGCCGGCCAGCACGAGGTTGTCCCAGCCGGACCGCACCTTCGAGGCCGCGGTGTTCACCGCTTCGAGGCCGGACGCGCAGAACCGGTTCAGTTGCACACCGCCGACGGTGTCCGGCAGTCCCGCCATGATGGCCGCGGTGCGCGCGATGTCGCCGCCCTGCTCACCGACCGGGGACACCACGCCGAGCACGATGTCGTCGATGGTGTTCGGGTCAAGGCCGGGGTGGCGGCGGCGGATCTCGTCGATCAGGCCGACAACCAGGGAGATCGGCTTGGTGGCGTGCAGCGAACCGGTCTGCTTGCCGCGGCCGCGCGGGGTCCGGATCGCCTCGTAGATGAATGCCTCGGTGCTCACAGCACACTCCTCGCTGACACATCGTCAGTCCACTGGTAATCCCATTCTCGCGCTTGTTGGCGGGTTGTCAATAGCGCCGCCACCGGCCTAACATGACGCCGATCACGAACGGAGGCCCGGGTGAACGCCTACCAGGAGATCAGCTACGAGGTGGCGGCCGCGGTGGCCACCATCGCGCTGAACCGGCCGCAGCGCCGCAACGGCTACACGGTGGTGATGGCCGACGAGCTGGCCGACGCACTGTCAGCGGCCGATCTTGACGATGCGGTGCGCGTGGTCATCCTCACCGGGCACGGCAAGGACTTCTGCGTCGGCGCTGACCTGTCCGGCGGCGCCCTGGCCACCGCCGATGAGACAGACCCGTACCACGAGCCGGCCGGCCGGGTGTCGATGCGGATCTACGCGATGAACAAGCCGGTGATCGCGGCTCTGCGCGGCGTCGCCGTCGGCGCCGGGTCGACGATCATCCTGCCGGCGGATTTCCGGCTGGCGGCCACGGACACCCGGTTCGGTTTCGTGTTCACCCGGCGCGGCCTGGTCCCGGAGGGCGCGTCCGCCTGGTTCCTGCCTCGATTGGTCGGGCTGGGCCGGGCGTTGGACTGGATGGTGAGCGGCCGGGTGTTCTCGGCTGATGAGGCCCTTGCCGCCGGTTTGGTCACCCGGTTGTACGAGCCGGACGAGGTGTTGCCGGCCGCTCGGGCGTTGGCCGCCGAGTTGGTGGCGACCACGTCGCCGGTGTCGGTGGCGATCACCCG
>DASXXM010000420.1:0-2957 GCA_036503065.1 Pseudonocardiaceae bacterium
CTAGATCGGGTCTGCGCCGGCCAGGCGCCAGAACGGGGATACCGGGCCGACGCCGGCGCCCAGCGGGTAGGCGTCGCGGACCGAGTTGGTGACGAAGCGTTTGCCGAAGCGGACCGCCTCCAGGACCGGTGCGCCGTCAGCCAGTGCGGCTGTGATCGCCGCCGCCATGGTGTCGCCGCCGCCATGGGTGTGGGGGGTGTCGAAGCGTGGCCCGGGTAGGTCGATGAAGTTCGTGCCGTCGTAGAGCAGGTCAACGCAGTCCGGGTCCTTGGTCAGGTGACCGGCCTTGATCAGTGTCCACGCCGGACCGAAGGCGTGCATGGCCGCCGCCGCCGCCGGCAGTTGGCTGCGGTCGCGGACGTCGATGCCGGTGAGCAGGCGCACCTCGTCCAGGTTCGGGGTGACCAGGGTGGCGCGCGGGAACAGTTCGTTGCGCAGTGCGTCCAATGCCTTGTCGTGCAACAGTTGGTCGCCGTGCATGGAGGCGGCCACCGGGTCGACGACGAACGGGGTGGCATGCGCGCGGCCGATGCCGACCCGGTCGCACGCCGCCGCGACGGCCTCGATGATCTCCCGGCTGGCCAGCATGCCGGTCTTCGCGGCGCCCACCCCGATGTCGTTGGCCACGGCCTCGATCTGCGCGGCGACGACCTCCGGCGGGATCTCCACGAAACCGCTGACGCCCAACGTGTTCTGCACCGTGACGGCGGTCACCGCGGTCATGCCGTGCACACCGCACGCGAAGAACGTGCGCAGGTCGGCCTGTAAGCCGGCGCCGCCGCCGGAGTCCGAGCCTGCGATGGTGAGCGTGGTCGTGACCACAGTGGACCCCATTTCACGCCGGCAGTCGGCGGCGCCCCGGCTGATGCCGAGGTTAGCCATCGCGCTCGTCCGGTGCCAACCGCCGGTTCGTCGTAACGTTTGGCCATGTCGGATCTGCCGCGGTTCGCACACGGCGGGCGTCGGGTGCGTCGGCCCGCCGCCGTGCGGCCCTGCGCGGGCTGTGGCGAACTCGCCGGTCGCGGCTATCCGGCGTGCCCGGACTGCGCCGCGGCCGTGGACACGTTCTGGCTGGCCGACTGGACCGCGCTGCTCGCCGACCGCCAACTGGCCGAGGCCGACCTGGTCGAGCACGTCGTCGCGGCGGACGTCGGGGTCTACCCGTGGACGTGCGTCGACTGGGCGATGTCCGCCATCGAGTGCCCGTCGTGCGCCGCACCGCTGGGCACCGGCCCGATCGGCTGCGTCCTGTGCCACATCGCCGACGAGACCCGCTGGATGTGGGAGCACACTGCCCCACCGGGCTCGATCACCCCGAACGAACACGCCCTGCGCGAGGCCCGCGTCGTGCTGCGCGCTCCCCACCGGCACCGCGCCACCGTCGTCCTCACCTGGCGCCTTTCCCTGCCGTTCCTCCTGACCGGCGAGGTCGACGGCGCGGCCCGCGCACCCTGGATCAAGGCCTACCTACGCGCCGGCCGCTACGACGAACTGGCCGCCGCCGGCACCTACACCCAATTGGCTGGCACGCCGGAACTCCCTTGGCGCTGACCAGCCGCGATAGTCGGCCGACCGGTACTCTTTGAATCGAGACGGAGGTGATTCGATGAGTGCAGAAGCGAGCACCATGGGTATGCCCTATGGCGGTTGGGCCACCTTACTGACGGCATGGCAGGAACTGGACGTGCCAGCCGGCTGGCGGGCTGAGATCGCAGGGAACAGCATCACCATGACACCTCCGCGGGGCAACGGCCACCATCACATCGCCCATCTCGTACACAGGGCATTGGGCCGGGTCACCCCGGACGAATGGGGGCTGTACCAGACGCTCGGGGTGTCGATCCCGTTGCGGGCCAAGCTGTTCATCCCCGACCTGGTGATCGTGCCGGATGACGCGTTCGACGGCCTGCCCGACAACGAGCCGGTGTCGGCCGATCACGCGCTTCTGGTGGTGGAGATCACTTCGTTCGGCAACGCCGAGACGGACCGCAAGGCCAAGCGCTGGAGCTATGCCCACGCTGGTGTGCCGCTCTACCTGCTCATCGATCGCTTCGACGAGGACGGGCCCGCGGTCACGTTGTTCTCCGACCCGGTGGATGGGCACTACCAGCACCTGGTCCGCATCCCGTTCGGCGAGAAGATCAGCCTGCCCGAGCCGTTCGCCGTCGACCTGGACACGGGCGGCTTCTAGGCTGGGACCGGGTCAGGCGAACGGGTCCGGGGCCGTCGCCGGGTCCCACGACAGGTCGGGCACGCCCCAGCCGCGGTTCTTGAGCATGCGTTTGGCCTCCCGGACGTGCCGGCCGACGAGGCGGTCCAGGTAGAGCAGGCCGTTCAGATGGTCGGTCTCGTGCTGGAAGCAGCGGGCGACGAAACCGGTGCCCTCCGCGGTTGTCGGGTTGCCGTCGGCGTCGAAACCGGTGACCTTGGCCCAGTTGGCCCGGCCGGTGGGGAACGACTCGCCGGGGACCGAGAGGCAGCCTTCCCAGTCGTCGTCCGGGTCCGGCATGGTTTCCGGTATGCCGTCGGTCTCGATGGTGGGGTTGACGATGACACCGCGTTGCCGTCCGCCGTCGTCAGCGACGTCGTAGACGAACACGCGCAGGTCGACGCCGATCTGGTTGGCCGCGAGACCGGCGCCGTTGGCCGCCGTGTTGGTCTCGAACAGGTCGTCGACCAGGGTGCGCAGGTCGTCGTCGAAGCTGGTCACCAGCCGAGTGGGCGTGTGCAGTACCGGATCTCCGACGATCCGGATCGGGTGAATCGCCATGGTGCAGACACTAAAGGGCACGATCACGGGACGCGCCGGCAGATCGACACCACCGGCCCAGCGGCCCATGGTCTAATTGCCCCAGGGGAATCACACCGGTGTGATTGTGGCCGACCTGACATCCCCGACCGCGAGCGAGGAGCCAGATGGACGCCGCTGAGGCCCTGACGCCGGCCGAACCGCCGGC
>DASXXM010000421.1:0-1702 GCA_036503065.1 Pseudonocardiaceae bacterium
GTCGGTGCTCATGGCACGGAGTGCCGGCGTGTAGGTGCCCATGGTGCGCCAGATATCCGACAGGTCCAGCAGGAGTCCCTTGTCCGCATAGGACCGGGCAACGGAGCCGGCATACCAGGTGTAGAGGTCCGGCGGGTTGGCCGAGGTCAGGTAGGTGGGCAGCTGCGTGCGATACGTCTCGGCCGCGACGGTGTTGAGCGACGCCTGTGTGCTGCCGCGTTTGTCGTACTCGGCGATCAGCGCCTGCATCGCGGCCTTGGCCTGCGGCGCGGACAGGTTGGACTCGACGGTGACGGCACCGCCGGTCTGGCCGCTGTTGCCGGACACGGACGTGGCGCAACCGCCGAGCACGGCTGCCGCGCCTGCCATCCCGACGCCCGCCAGGAAGTTCCGGCGGGTCAGACCTGGAGTGATCATCATTGGACTCCTGTGTGCCATCGCTGCTGGGCCTGCCAGCACGATCGCAGCGCGCTACAGTAGTGTCAAGATAAATTACTAAATTAATATCGAACGCGACCCACCGACCGCGACGAGTCACGGCGGGATACTGGAGCGAACCGACGAAGGGGGTTGGCGTGGCGGACTACCAGCTACGCGGCGTGCACGGCCAGACGGTGGAGGCACTGGCGCGGCGCATCCTGTCCGGGGAGATCCCGGAGGGTGGCACGCTGGACCTCCTCGCCCTCCGCGAGGAGTTGGACGTCAGCCTCACCGCGCTGCGCGAGGCACTGAAGGTCTTGTCCGCCAAGGGAATCATCGACGCCCGACAGAAGCGGGGCACGTTCGTCCAGCCGAGAGCGGCCTGGAACACGCTGGACGGCGACGTGATGCGCTGGCGATCGGCCGGCCCGGTGGACCTGGACCTGCTGGAGAACCTGACGGAGGTCCGCACGATCGTCGAACCGGCCGCGGCGCGGCTGGCGGCCCAACGAGCGAACGAGGACGACCTGGCCGCACTGGACGCCACACTCGCCCGGATGGCAGGCGCGGACGACGCCGCGGACGCGGTAGCGGCGGACCTGGGCTTCCACCGCGCCCTGCTGGCCGCCACGCACAATCCGCTGCTGGCCGAGATGGAGCGCGTCATCGCCAACGGCCTTGCCATGCGCGACAAGGTCGTCCACGGCGCGGCGCCAACGGACGACCCGGTTCCCAGCCACCGCGCGGTCCTGGACGCGATCCGGGCCGGTGACGCACCAGCGGCCGAACAAGCCATGCGGGAACTGATCGCCAAGGCCAACGAGGACTTCCACCGGGTGGCAGGCGCTCAACGCACCGTGGTGCCCGGCGGCCCGGCCAGGTCCAACTCCGCACGCGTCGGCAGGCCCTCCCAGTCCCCGACGCACGCCACGGCGAACCCGGCAACCACGGCGCCGCGCGCCAACCGAGCCGCGGCGTCCAGCCCGTCCAACCACCCGGACAGGTAACCGGCCACGAAGGCATCGCCGGCACCCACCACGTCAACCGCTGTCACCGGTGCGGCCGGCACCGACCAATTGCCGTCCACAGTAGACACGGAAGCGCCGCGAGCGCCCGCCTTGACGACGACCTCCCGCACCCCACCGCGCAGCAACTCGGCAACGCCGCCAACCAGGGCAAGCTCGCCCGCATCCCCCACGACGACCGTCGCCGACGACACCAGCGGCCGCAGCATGGCCGCTGCGTCTTGACGCGACCACAACGTGGCCCGGTAGTTGACGTC
>DASXXM010000422.1:0-1510 GCA_036503065.1 Pseudonocardiaceae bacterium
ATTCGCTCGCCTTCAGGGACGCGCTGATCATCGAGGCGGCGTTGCTGTGCGGTGCCACCACACTGCTATCCGAAGATCTGCAGCACGGACGGAAATTCGGGACGCTCGTCGTCGAGAACCCGTTCCGTGATGGCAGCTCAGACGAGGACGACCAGTAGGTCGCCGCCTTCCACCTGTTGTACCGCGCCGATTGCCAGGCGGCTGACCGTGCCCGCTACCGGGGCTGTGATGGCCGCTTCCATCTTCATTGCCTCGATTGTCGCCACCGTGGCGCCTTGTTCTATCTTGTCGCCTTCCGCGACTGCCAATGTCACGACGCCGGCGAATGGGGCGGCTATCTGGTTCTGGTCGCGCCGGTCTGCCTTCTCCGCCAGTGGCAGGTCCGCTGCTACCGAGCGGTCGCGGACCTGGATCGGGCGTAGCTGTCCGTTCAACGTTGCGACCACGGTGCGCAGGCCGCGCTCGTCGGCCTCGCCGACCGCCTCCAACTCGATCAGCAGGCGCACGCCGGGCTCGAGGTCGACCGTGTGCTCCTCGCCGGGGCGCAGGCCGTAGAAGAAGTCCTTGCTGCCCAGCACGCTGGTGTCGCCGAACTGTTCTCGATGGGCGCCGAACTCCCTTGCCGGGCCGGGGAACAGGAGGCGGTTCAGGGTGGCTCTGCGGTCCGTGGCCAGAGACGATTTGTCCTCGTCCGTGAGTTCCGCGACGGCTTTCGGCTCGGCGCGGCCGCGTAGGGCCTTGGTGCGGAACGGTTCCGGCCAGCCGCCCGGCGGGTCGCCCAACTCGCCGCGTAGGAAGCCGATCACCGAGTCCGGTACGTCGAACCGGCCGGGATCTGCCTCGAACTCCTTCGGGGACACGCCCGCGCCGACCAGGTGCAGCGCCAGGTCACCGACCACCTTCGACGACGGGGTGACCTTGACCAGGTGACCGAGCATCCGGTCGGCCGCGGCGTAGGCGTTCTCGATGTCCTCGAACCGGTCGCCGAGGCCCAGCGCAATCGCTTGCGTCCGCAGGTTCGACAGCTGGCCGCCGGGAATCTCGTGGTGGTACACCCGACCGGTCGGCGCCGGCAGGCCGGCCTCGAACGGTGCGTACACCCGGCGCACCAGCTCCCAGTACGGCTCCAGGTCGCACACCGCCTGCAGGTCGAGGCCGGTCGGGCGGGCCGTGTGGTCGGTGGCGGCGACGATCGCGGACATCGAGGGCTGCGACGTGGTCCCGGACAGCGACGCCGCCGCGCCGTCCACCGCGTCCGCGCCCGCCGCGACGGCGGCCAGGTACGTGGCGAGCTGCCCGCCCACCGTGTCGTGGGTGTGCACGTGCACGGGCAGGTCGAACTCCTTGCGCAGCGCGGCCACCAGCCGGCCGGCCGCGGGCGGGCGTAGCAAGCCCGCCATGTCCTTGATCGCCAGCACGTGCGCGCCCGCCGCCACGATCTGCTCGGCCAGCTTCAGATAGTAGTCCAATGTGTACAGACGTTCGGTCGGATCGACCAGGTCGGCCGTGT
>DASXXM010000423.1:0-3440 GCA_036503065.1 Pseudonocardiaceae bacterium
TAGACGGCGTCCACGTCCGGCCGTTCCTCGCGGTCCACCTTGATGTTCACGAAGTGCTCGTTCATCAGCGCCGCGGTGGCCGGGTGTTCGAACGACTCGTGCGCCATCACGTGGCACCAGTGGCAGGCCGCGTACCCGACCGACAGCAGCACCGGCACGTCCCGCCTGCGTGCCTCGGCGAACGCCTCGTCGCCCCACTGCCACCAGTCGACCGGATTCTCCGCGTGCTGCAGCAGGTACGGGCTGGTCGAGCCGGCGAGCCTGTTCGTCATGCGTACCAGTTTCCCGGAAACTGTGGTTCGTGAACGGACCCGGGGTCGATGAGGCAGCCGCATTCGCCGACGCGGCGGCGTTCGCCCTGCGGTACACGGTGTTGTCCGTGGTGGTCGGGCCGCCCGCGTACGGGCTGGGCGAGGTGCCCGATGAGGACGTGGCGCGCCGGAGCGTGTTCGTGCCGCCGACGGAGCTGTTCTGGGAGTTCACCAAGCCACCGGACGTGGTCGGCGGGCCTGGTCTCGATCGGGTCGGCTGGGAGCTGGAACGATTCTGTGTGGCCGGGTTACGCGGCGACCCGGAGGCGTTCGAGGTGCTCGCGTCGCCGATCGTCGAAGCGCGCGAGCCGATCGGGGCCGAACTGCGCGAACTGACCGTGGCGTTCCTGTCGCAGCGGGCCGCGGACGCCTACCGGCGGGCCACCGCGACCGACTACGCCCGCGCCGCCGCCGCGATGGCCGCCGGCGGCACGCCGCGCTGGCCGCAGGTGGCCCACGTCATCCAGCTGCTGACCTGCGTCGAGCACCTGCTGCGCACCGGACGTCTTTCGCTGGACACGTCGGCGCACCGCACGGAACTGGCGGCGGTCGCGGCGGGCGAAACGGCGTGGGCGGAGGTTGCCGCGTGGGTCGAGTCGCTGCGTGACCGCACCGCGGAGGCGGTACTGCGGTCGCCGCTGCCGGCGCTGCCCAACCAGCCCGCGGTGCAGAACTGGCTGAAGTCGGTGCGCCGACGCCGGTTGACGCCCTAGGGCTCCTTCGTGGGCTCGTTCTGGTCGGTGTCCGGCGGGTCGAAGCTGGCCGGCACCCGCTTGAGGTGCTTGGTCATCGAGCGGATCAGGAACGCCACCGCGATGAACAGCACGATAATCAGGATCAGCGCGACCGGCCCTGACGAGCCGAACTCCTGACCCTGGCCGCCCGGCTGGTTGCTCGTGGTCGGCCCCGCGGCCAGCACGAGCCGTGTCATCAGTACTCGGATCACGCCGCTACTTTCTCACGCACGCCCGCGAACAGGTCGTCCTCGGGCACCGTGGTGTCCACCAGGGACCTGGCCAGCTCGTACTCCTCCGTCGGCCAGACCTCGCGCTGGATCTCGTCGGTGACCGCGAACCAGCGGCTGTTCGGGTCGATCTGGGTGGCGTGCGCGAGCAGTGCCGCGTTGCGGATCGGGAAGTAGTCGGCGCACTCGACGCGGGTGGTCACCCGGTCGAGCACGTCGGTGCCGTCGTCGTCCCAGCGCTTCAGCCACTCGTCATAGGGCGATTCGAGGCCGCGTTCCTGCATGGCGTTGTGGAAGGCCATGAGCTTGCCGCGGGAGAAGCCGTGCGAGTAGTAGAGCTTCAACGGCTGCCACGGCACGCCTGCCTCGGTGAACCGCTCCGGGTCGCCCGCCGCGTCGAACGCGGCGACGGAGACCTCGTGCGTGCGGATGTGGTCCGGGTGCGGGTAGCCGCCGTTCTCGTCGTAGGTGACCAGGACGTGTGGCCGGAAGTCACGGATCAGCCGGACCAGCGCCTCGGTGGACTCGGCGAGCGGCACCAGCGCGAAACAGCCCTCGGGCAGCGGCGGCGGCGGGTCGCCCTCGGGCAGGCCTGAGTCGACGAAGCCGAGCCAGCGGTGCTGGACGCCCAGGATGCGGGCCGCCGCCGCCATCTCCTCGACGCGGATCTCGCTCATCCGCTCCAGCACGCCGGGCTTGTCCATCGCCGGGTTGAGGATGCTGCCCCGCTCCCCTCCGGTGCAGGTCACCACCATCACGTCGTTGCCTTCGGCGACGTACCGGGCCAGCGTCGCGGCACCCTTGCTCGACTCGTCGTCCGGGTGGGCGTGCACGGTCATCAGACGCAGCTTGTCAGCCATGATCGACGAGTTCCTCCTGGTCGGTAACGGGGGCGGCCGCTTACCGGTGGCTCGGTGTCCGGAATACTTCAACGCAGAGGTTCTGCTTCATTGTTCCCGTCGGTCCGACAGTCCTGGGCCGGTGGGTGGCCGACTCCGCACGGGAGGAGGAGCGACGTGACAGTCCAGGAGTTACCTGCCGGTCGGTACGGGACGCCTCGTCGGCCACGCAGCCGGCGTCGGTGGTACTGGGGGCTGCTCGCGGCGTTCGTCGCGGCCGGTGTCGTGGTGGCGTACGTCGCATACCAGAACCTCGGCACCCAGCCGATCAATCCGCAGGTGACGAGTTACCACGTCATCGACGACAACACGGTCGGCGCGACGTTCACCGTGGACCGCAACCACCCGAACCAGGCCGCCGACTGCATCGTCTACGCGCTGTCCGCGGACGGTGGCGAAGCGGCCCGCGGCGAGGTCTATGTCCCACCAAGTGGGAGCACCGTTCAGCTGTCCACAACGTTGCGAACGGATAAACGCGCGACCACGGTCGAGTTCTACGGCTGCTCATACCAGGTCCCGAGCTACCTGACCAAATCCATGCCGCCAAGCGGGTGATCTGCGGTTACTTCGTCGCTGGTCAGCGAAAATCTTTCGGCTGGGTACCGCCGAACGTGCTATCCTCGGCAAGCGGCACGGCTCCTGCGGGGCCGTGTTTTTGCCGTTCCGGGCCCACGGTGCGGAACAGCCAGCCCGTAAGCCTCGGGCTTGGATTCAGACGAGGAGTTGATGACCGTGAGCGACACCCAGGTGACCTGGCTGACCCAGGAGGCCTACGACCGGCTCAAGCAGGAACTCGACGAGCTGATCGCCAATCGCCCGGTCATGGCGGCGGAAATCAATGCGCGCCGCGAAGAAGGCGACCTGAAGGAGAACGGCGGCTACATGGCCGCCCGCGAGGAACAGGGCAAGCAGGAGGCCCGCATCCGCCAGCTCCAGGAGTTGTTGCGCGCGGCAAAGGTCGGCGAGGCCCCGACCACGAACGGGGTCGCGGCGCCCGGCATGGTGCTGACCGTCCGGTATGACGGGGACGACGAGACCGAGGAGTTCCTGCTGGCCACGCGGGAGGAAGGCGCCCACGGGTCACTGGAGGTCTACTCCCCGAGCTCGCCGCTGGGCCAGGCCCTGCTCGGCGCGAAGGACGGCGAGACGCGGGAGTACTCGCTGCCCAACGGCAACACCATGAAGGTCACCTTGATCAAGGCCGTGCCCTACCACGGCTGAGACACCCCACGTGTCATGGCGGCGGCCGTCAGCGCGGCCGGCCGC
>DASXXM010000424.1:0-2323 GCA_036503065.1 Pseudonocardiaceae bacterium
GCTCAGGTCACCTGGCCGGTCTTGATCTTCTCCTTGTGTCGTTCCCTGTCGTGCGGAGACCGGTGGAAACACGGTCTCGCGATTTGGGCCGGCAGCGACCAAACTGACCGGTAACCCCGGTCGGCGACATCGCGCGAAGGAGCCCGATAGCCATGTTGAGCACCATGCAGGACGGACCGCTGTCGATCGCCAACCTCGTCCGTTACGGCACCGGCGTGCACGGCGACAGTGAGATCGTGACCTGGACCGGCGAGTCGGGACGGCGGAGCAGCTACGCGGAACTCGGCCGGGAGGCCGCCCGCCTTGCGAACGCGTTGCGGGCGCTCGGGGTGTCCGGTGACGACCGGGTCGGCACGTTCATGTGGAACAACACCGAGCACCTGGCCGTCTACCTCGCGGTGCCGGGCATGGGCGCGGTGCTGCACACGCTGAACATCCGGCTGTTCCCCGAACAGCTCACCTACATCGTGAACCACGCACAGGACAAGGTCGTCGTCGTGGACGCCAGCCTGCTGCCGCTGCTGAACCCGCTGCTGTCCACTTTCGACTCGGTGCGACACGTGGTCGTGGTCGGTGGCGAGCCGGACGCGGTCACGGCCCCGGCCGGCGTCGCCGTGCACTCCTACGCCGACCTGCTGGCCGGCCAGTCCGACGAGTTCGACTGGGTGGAGATCGACGAGCGGTCCGCGGCCGCGATGTGTTACACGTCCGGCACGACCGGTAACCCGAAGGGCGTCGTGTACTCGCACCGGTCGATCTGGTTGCACTCGATGCAGGTCTGCATGACCGACGGAATGGGTCTGGCGCAGTCCGACCGTGCGCTGGTGATCGTGCCGATGTTCCACGCGATGTCCTGGGGCCTGCCGTACGCGTCGCTCATGGTCGGCGCGTCGCTGATCATGCCGGACCGCTTCCTGCAACCCGCGCCGCTGGCCGCGATCATGGCCGCCGAGCAGCCGACGCTGGCCGGCGCGGTGCCGACGATCTGGCAGGGCCTGCTGGCCCACCTGGACAAGCAGCCGCAGGACCTGTCCACCCTGCGGACCGTCGTGGTCGGCGGCTCGGCCTGCCCGCCGTCGCTGATGCGGGCCTTCAACGACAAGTACGGCGTGCACATCACGCACGCGTGGGGTATGACCGAAACCTCCCCGCTGGGCAGCCTGGCGCATCCGCCGGTCTGGGCCAAGGGTGAGGACGAGTGGACCTACCGATTCAGCCAGGGCAGGCTCCCGGCCTCCGTGCAGGGCAGGCTGATCGGCACCGACGGCAGGGAAGCGCCGTGGGACGGCGAGAGCATCGGCGAGTTGGAAGTCCGCGGCCCCTGGGTGACGGCAGGCTACTACGGCGTCGACGACCCCGAGAAGTTCCACGACGGCTGGCTGCGCACCGGGGACGTCGGCACGCTCACGCACGACGGGTTCCTGCGGCTGACCGACCGGTCGAAGGACGTGATCAAATCCGGCGGTGAGTGGATTTCCTCGGTGGAGCTGGAGAACCAGGTGATGGCGCATCCCGCGGTGGCCGAAGCCGCGGTGATCGGCGTGCCGGACCCGAAATGGGACGAGCGGCCGCTGGTGGCCGTCGTGCTGCGGGAGGGCCACCAGGTCACGGCGGAGGAACTGCGCGACTTCCTGGTCGACCGGGTGGCGCACTGGCAGCTGCCGGAGAACTGGACCTTCATCGACGAGGTGCCCAAGACGAGCGTTGGCAAGTTCGACAAGAAGCGCTTGCGCGGCCTGCACTCGGACGGTCAACTGGACGTCCGTCACCTCAGCTAGGTTCGGGGCCTTTGTCAAGTCGCCCTACTCGACTTGTCCACAGCCAACGAAGTTATCCACAACTTGCCAGAAATAAGGATAAAACGCCCATTTAGACCTTGACAAATGGTAGGTTTGAAAGGGGACGCCCCCCGGGAGCGGTGGGGGCTGCCTCCGGAGCGGTGGGTCGACGACAGTATTGCTCTCGCGCGTGTGCCTGCGTGCCACGACGCAGCTAGATCGGCAACGTGCCTGAGAGTGGCCAGGTGTCGTCGTTGAGCAGGCGTTTGAGGACCTTGCCGGTGGCGTTGCGCGGCAGTTCGGGCACGAAGTACACGTCCCGTGGCACGGCGAACCGGGCCAGGCGCTGGCGAACGAACGCGCGCACCCCGTCCGGATCCAGGGTCACGCCGGGCCACAGCACCAGATAGGCCGCGAGACGCTGGCCGTACTCGGCGTCCGGCACGCCGACGACGGCCACGTCCCGCACCTGGGGCAGCCCGATCAGCGCCTCCTCGACCGGCCGGGGGAACACGTTCTCCCCGCCGGACACGATCATCTCGTCG
>DASXXM010000425.1:0-2640 GCA_036503065.1 Pseudonocardiaceae bacterium
ACCATCGCCGCCGACCGGCTGGCCGACCACGCCGCCGCGATCGGCAAGGAGATCGCCCGCGGCATCGAGGACCTGCACCACCCGCTTGTCAGCGGCGTGCGCGGGGCCGGCCTGCTGCTCGGCATCACGTTGCGCCGCCCGGTGTCCGCCAAGGTCGCGTCGGCCGCACAGCATGCCGGCTATCTGATCAACGCGGTCCAGCCCGACGTGCTCCGGCTGGCCCCACCACTGGTCATCGACCACCAGCAGGCCCACGACTTCGTCGCCGCCCTGCCCGCCGCCCTGGACGCGGGAGAGGAGAACTGATGCCCCGCCACTTCCTGCGCGACGACGACCTGGACCCGGGCGAGCAGGCCGAGGTGCTCGACCTGGCCATCGACATGAAGGCCGACCCGCTCGGCTACTCCGTGCTCGCCGGCCGCTCGGTCGCCACGATCTTCGAGAAGAACTCCACCCGAACGCGTCTGTCCTTCGCCGTCGGTATCCATCAGCTCGGCGGCCAGGAGATCATGATGGACGGCCGCACGATGCAGTTGGGCCGCGAGGAGACCATCGAGGACACGTCCCGGATCCTGTCCCGGTACGTGCACGCCGTGGTGTGGCGGACGTTCGCCCAGCCCAGGATCGCGGCCATGGCGTCGGTGTCCTCGGTCCCGGTGATCAACGCCCTGACCGACGAGTTCCACCCGTGCCAGGTACTGGCCGACCTGCAGACCATCCGGGAACGGCACGGCAGGCTCGCCGGCCTGACCGTCACGTTCCTGGGCGATGGCGCCAACAACATGTCGCACTCGATGCTGCTGGGCGGCGCCACCGCCGGCATGCACGTCCGGATCGTGTCCCCGCCCGGTTTCGAGCCACACCAACGTGTCCTGCTCGACGCGCGGGACAGGGCCAAGCAGACCGGCGGCAGCGTGAGCACGGGCACCGACCCGCACGCCGCCGTCGACGGTGCCGACGTGCTGGTCACCGACACGTGGACGTCGATGGGCCAGGAGAACGACGGCAAGGACCGGATCAGCCCGTTCCGCCCGCTCCAGGTCAACGCCGACCTGCTGGCCAGGGCCGCGCCCGGCGCCACCGTGCTGCACTGCCTGCCGGCGCACCGCGGCTGGGAGATCACCGACGACGTGATCGACGGCCCGGCCAGCGGCGTCTGGGACGCGGCCGAGAACCGGCTGCACGCACAGAAAGCGTTGCTCGCGTGGCTGTTGGAACGATCATGACCGGGGCTGCGGCCACGAGGGTTGCCCGTCAGGCAAGAATCGTGGAACTGGTCACCCGGATGGCGATCCGCAGCCAGACCGAGCTGGCCAAACTGCTGGGTGCCGAAGGCGTCGACGTCACGCAAGCCACCCTGTCGAGGGACCTGGACGAACTCGGCGCGGTGAAACTGCGCGGCGCGGACGGCGGCGCCCCGGTCTACGTCATCCCGGAGGACGGCAGCCCGGTGCGCGGCGTGCAGGGTGGCACGTCCCGGCTGGCCCGACTACTGGGCGAACTGCTGGTGTCCGCGGACGGCTCGGCCAACCTGACCGTGCTGCGCACACCGCCCGGCGCGGCGCAGTTCCTGGCCAGCGCCATCGACCGGGCAGCACTGCACGAAGTGGTCGGCACCATCGCCGGTGACGACACGGTGATGGTGATCGCGCGCGAGCCCATCAGCGGCCTCGAACTGGCCGACCGGTTCAACCTCATGGCCGGCCGGCCCACGCGTACAGAACAACAAGGAGTACAGGAATGACCGAGCGGGTTGTACTCGCCTACTCCGGCGGACTGGACACGTCCGTCGCCATCGGATGGATCGCGCAGGAGACCGGCGCCGAGGTGGTCGCGGTGGCCGTCGACGTCGGTCAGGGCGGCGAGGACATGGACACCATCCGCAAGCGCGCCCTGGAATGCGGCGCGGTCGAGGCCGTCGTCGCGGACGCGACCGACGAGTTCGCCGAGCAGTACTGCCTGCCCGCGCTGCAGGCCAACGCGCTCTACATGGACCGCTACCCGCTGGTGTCCGCCCTGTCCCGCCCGGTGATCGTGAAGCACCTGGTGCAGGCCGCGATCTACCACGGCGCCACCACGGTCGCGCACGGCTGCACCGGTAAGGGCAACGACCAGGTCCGGTTCGAGGTCGGCATCGGCGCGCTCGCGCCCGATCTCAAGGTCGTCGCGCCCGTCCGCGACTACGCGTGGACCAGGGAGAAGGCCATCCTCTGGGCCGAGGAGCGGCACCTGCCGATCGACGTGAACAAGCGCTCGCCGTACTCGATCGACCAGAACGTCTGGGGCCGCGCCGTGGAAACCGGCTTCCTGGAGGACATCTGGAACGCCCCGATCGAGGACGTCTATGCCTACACGGCAAACCCGGCCGAGCCGCGCGACCCCGACGAGCTGGTCATCACGTTCGACAAGGGCGTGCCGGTGGCCATCGACGGCGAGACCGTCAGCGTGCTGCAGGCCATCACCGAGCTGAACCGGCGGGCCGGCGCGCAGGGCGTCGGTCGGCTGGACATGGTCGAGGACCGGCTGGTCGGCATCAAGAGCCGCGAGGTCTACGAGGCGCCCGGCGCGCTCGCGCTGATCACCGCGCACCAGGAACTGGAGAACGTCACGCTGGAGCGGGACCTGGCCCGGTTCAAGCGG
>DASXXM010000426.1:0-22646 GCA_036503065.1 Pseudonocardiaceae bacterium
GCCTTCGCCACGGAGCGGGACCGGTCGTTCTGGACGTGGTGGGATCGTGTTGCGGCGCGGCACGCCGACGAGCCGCGCGCCATGCTCGAGGCGCTGCTGTCCGGAGTCGCGAAGCTGGTCGGGCACCCGACCTATCGGGGCTGTCCGTTCCTGAACCTGACGACGGAGTTGCCAGACCCGAACCATCCTGGCAGGGTCGTCGCGACCGGCAACAAGGAGGAAATGCGGAGAAGGCTCGCGGCCATAGTCGCCGAGCTCGGCGTCTCGGATCCCGACCGTGTCGCGTCTCAGCTGGCGCTACTCATCAACGGTGCGATGGCCACCGGCCTGGTGGCGGTACCAGCGGACCTGAAGGACGAACTCGTCGATGCCGCCATGAAGTTGTTGGCCTGACGGAGCTTCGCCGCACATTTATCCCGTTACATAGGACAGTTTTCAGTGAGGAGACGATCATGCCGGCACGAGGAAACGCGGAATGGAAGGGTGACGTCCCGACCGGGTCGGGCACCTTCACCGCTGGTGACTCGATCAGTGGTGGCTACACGTTCAAGTCCCGGTTCGAGGACGGCCCCGGTTCCAACCCGGAGCAGCTGATCGCGGCGGCACACGCCGCATGCTTTTCGATGGCCCTGTCGAACATCCTGGCCCAGGCGGGCAACCCGGCCGACTCGGTGCGTACCGACGCCGCGGTGACGCTGCGGCTGGTGGACGGTGCCCCGACGATCACGAAGATCGCTCTGGTGACCGTCGGCCAGGTACCAGGGATCGACCAGGACACCTTCACCGAGCACGCCCGCATCGCAAAGGCGGAGTGCCCGGTGAGCAAGGCGCTCGCAGGGGTGCCGGAGATCACGCTCGACGCAACCCTGGCCTCCTGACCCGGGACCGAACCCGAATGCCCGCCGGCCTGGCGCCGTGCCAGGCCGGCTGACCGGGACCCAAGGACTTGTCCAGCGGAGAAGGTGTTCGCGATGCCGCGAATACGGATGCTCACGCCCGATGACCGTGCTGCCCTGGCCGCACTGCCAACGAGAGTGTCACCGGTCAGCTCGTACGCCCGGTTTCACGGTGTCGTGCGGGTGCTGACCACATCGGTGCTCGACCGGCTGCTCGACCTCGAGCGGGGCCGCCACGAGGCGGTCATCGCCGAGACCGACGAAGGGATCGTGGCGGTAGCACGCTTTGTGCGCGACACGCCGACTTCGGCCGAAGCCGAGGTGGCCATCGTCGTCGCCGACGCGTGGCAGCGCGCGGGCATCGGGCGCACGCTGATGCGGGAGCTGGCGACTGCCGCGTCGCAGGCCGGCATCCGCCGTTTCCGAGCGACGATGATGCTGGAGAGCGCGCCGGTACGCCTGTTCGTCAGGGCGGTCGCGCCGACGGCCCGCGGTCGCCTCGCGGACGGCAAGGTCGTCGTGATCATCGACCTCCCCGATCCCGGTCCGCCTGATCCGTCACCATGACCGAATGTTACCTGTCGGTAACATATCGTCGGCATATCGAAAACCGCATACGTGCCGGCAACACCACGCCGGCTTGACTGGGAGGCATGACCTACCGCGAACCAGCGCGAACGGCGGCCCGCCGCACCCGATCGCTGGCGTCCGCGCCCTCCTCGGTCGTCCCGACAATGGGAATCACGATTTATGGCTGCGGGCCGGACGAGGCCGTTCTGTTCCGGGAACTGGCGCCTCGCTGTGGCGTTGTGCCAACTATCACGGCGGCCGCGGTATCCGAAGCCAACATCGAACTGGCCTTCGGAAACCGATGCATCAGCGTCGGTCACAAAACTCGGATCACAAATCCCACTCTTCTGGCGCTCGGTCAAGCCGGGGTAAGGTATGTCTCCACGAGAAGTATCGGATACAACCACGTCGATGTGGAGTATGCGGCGAGCGTCGGCATTTCCGTCGAAAACATCGCTTATTCGCCGGACAGTGTGGCCGACTACACGTTGATGCTGATGCTGATGGTGGTGCGAAATGCAAAATCCATCATCAGGCGTGCGGATGTCCATGACTACAGATTGACTGACGTACGCGGGAAAGAACTACGCGATCTGACTATCGGGGTAATTGGCACCGGGCGCATCGGCGTAGCGGTTATGGACAGGCTACGGGGCTTCGGCTGCCGCGTGTTGGCCTACGACATTCGTCCCAGAAACTCGGCCGACTACGTGCCTCTCGACGAATTGCTACAGCTGAGCGACATCGTCACGCTCCATGCCCCACTCAACGCGGACACGCACCATCTCCTCGATCGCCAACGTATCGCGCAGCTGCCCCACGGCGCGTTCATCATCAATACCGGACGCGGTTCACTTGTTGACACCGAGGCCCTCGTGTCGGCTTTGGAAAGCGGCAGACTGGGTGGCGCGGCGCTGGACGTCCTCGAAGGCGAGGAAGGAATCTTCTACGCCGACCACCGAAACAAACCCATCGAAAGCAGCCCGCTGTGGTGGCTACAAGGACTGCCGAACGTGATTGTCAGTCCGCACACCGCCTACTACACGGACCACGCCCTGAGCGACACCGTGGAAAACAGTCTCATCAACTGCTTGAACTTCGAAAGCGAGAAACAGTATGGCTAGGTTGCCGGTCGGGATCATATTCGGGGGCGCTTCCGAAGAACATCCCGTCTCCGTCAAGTCCGCGCAGGAGGTCGCCAAGAACCTCGATACCAAAAGATATGAGCCGTTCTGGATCAGGATTACGAAGTCCGGTGCCTGGCAGCTCTGTGACGGCCCTGACGCGGATTGGGACGACAGCGATTCCCGTCCGGCCATACTGTCACCGGACAGCGGCGTCCACGGACTGCTGGTCCTGGCGCGGGGACAGTACGAAGTGATCAGGCTGGACGTCGTGCTGCCCGTGCTGCACGGCAAGCTCGGCGAGGACGGTGCGATGCAAGGTCTGTTGGAGCTCTCCGGCATCCCCTACGTCGGCTGCGATATCCAAAGTTCCGCGCTGTGCATGGACAAGTCCCTTGCCTACCTCGTCGCCGGCAGCGCGGGAATCGCGACGCCGAACTTCTGGGTCGTCCCGGCGAACGAGCACCCCGATCCCGACCGGCTCACCTATCCCGTCTTTGTGAAGCCGGCCCGTTCGGGGTCGTCCTTCGGCGTCAGCAAGGTATCTCGTAAAGAAGAACTGCTGAGTGCGATGGCGACCGCGAGACAGTACGACTCGAAGGTGTTGATCGAGGAGGCCGTCGTCGGTAGCGAGGTCGGATGTGCGATCTTGGGGAACGATCAGGACCTGATCGCCGGCGAAGTGGATCGAATTTCGCTGTCGCACGGTTTTTTCAAGATCCATCAGGAGAGTACGCCGGAAAGCGGTTCCGAGAACTCGACGATAACCGTGCCCGCCGATATCTCGGCAGAGTCGCGCTCGCTCGTCCAGGAGACGGCGAAGGCCGTATATCGCGCGCTGGGCTGCCGGGGACTGTCGCGAGTGGACATGTTCCTGAAGGACGATGGCACCGTGGTCCTCAACGAGGTCAATACCTTGCCCGGCCTGACCTCATACAGCCGTTACCCGAGAATGATGGCGGCCGCCGGGTTGTCGCTGGCCGAAGTGATCGACCGGGTCGTGTCGTTGGCATTGGCAGAAAAGTAGGATGCAGGATAATTTCGTCTTCGTGGACGAGTTCGTGCCCGGTATACGCTGGGATGCCAAGTACGCCACCTGGGACAACTTCATCGGCAAACCGGTGGACGGCTACCTGTCAAATCGAATTGTCGGCACGAGGGCTCTGTGTGCGGCCCTGGGGAGTGCGCAGGAAAAGGCCGCGTCCCATGGCTTCGGCTTGCTTCTGTGGGACGGGTATCGCCCGCAACGTGCCGTGGACTGCTTCCTGCGCTGGTCAGCACAGCCGGAGGACGGCAGGCGGAAGCTGCGGCACTACCCGCATATCGACAGGCCCGAGATGTTCGAACGGGGATATGTGGCCGCCAGGTCGGGCCACAGTCGGGGCAGCACCGTCGACCTGACGCTCTATCACCTGGCGACCGGCGAACTTGCTCCCATGGGCGGTGGCCATGATCTGATGGATCCGATCTCACATCATGACGCAAGGGGAATCACACCGGTCGAGGCGAGCAGCCGCCAACACCTCTGCGCCATCATGGCGGCCTGCGGGTTCGATCGGTACGACGCCGAGTGGTGGCACTACACCCTGAAAGGCGAACCGTATCCGGACACGTACTTTGATTTTCCCATCACATAGAAGGACCGCGGACGGCACCCCGCCGCCGACATCCGGGGATGATGCGCTCCGTCCGTCCCTGAACGGGATCAGGCCGACGGTGGCTGGTTGCGCTCGATAGGGTGCGATGCGTGACAAGTGAGTTCAGCGTGTTGCTTCGGCAGTTGCGGCAGAAGACCAGGCTGACACAGGAGGATCTGGCAGCACATACCGGCTTGGCGGTGCGGACCATTCGCAGGCTGGAGACCGGCGAGAACGTCAATCCGCGGTTGGAGACCGTGCGACTGCTCGCCGACGCATTGGGACTCAAACCGGACGAGTTGGCCCAGATGTTGGCCGTCGCCGACGGACAGGTGTCGCCGGATTCGTCGAAGGTCAACGGAATCCCACCGGAGTCGGCGTTCGATACCAGGCTGGCGGAGGCCGCAGATGATCTCGCGCACGCGGTCGGCGCGCGCTGGGCCAGGGAGGAGGAACTGCGGCGAATCCAGGATCCGTTCCCGCTGCCGGTGGGCTGGGTGTTGGCGCCGGACGACGTGATGGATCACTGGGAGAACATCCGCCGCGTTTCGCCGGGCGAGTCCGCCGAACCGTTGGACCTTGCCGGTCACCTGCCCGAGATCACCGACGTCTACCGGCGGATACCGTCCGGGCGGCTGGTCGTGCTCGGCCGGGCGGGATCGGGCAAGTCGGTGTTGGCCGTGCGGTTCGTCCTCGACCTGCTCAGGACGCGGCCCCGCGCCGGTGCCGTGCCGGTGGTGTTCAGCCTCGGGTCCTGGAATCCGGCCACCACCGGATTCCGTGACTGGCTGGCCGGTCAGCTGGTGCGCGATCATCCGGGGCTGGCGGCGAGCATTCAGGACCGAGCGAATCTGGCCACCCTGCTGGTCGACGCCGGTCGGATTCTGCCGGTGCTGGACGGGTTCGACGAGCTTGCCGCGGGACTGCACCGGGCCGCGCTGGACGCGCTCAACGCCACCACCCTGCCGCTGCTGCTGACCAGCAGGCCCGGCGAGTACCTCAACGTGGCCGGCGCCGACGCGCTGACCGCCGCCGCCGCTGTCCGACTGGCCGATCTCACCGTGTCCGACCTGGTCAACTACCTGCCGAGAACCACGTCCGGAGCCAACGGCGCGACCGTGTGGGATTCGGTCCTGACCGAGTTGCGGGATCACCCGGAGCACCCGGCCGGCCTCAACCTTCGCGCGGTGCTGACCACACCGCTGATGGTCGGGCTCGCCCGCGCCATCTACAGCGACCCGGCCGGCCGCGACCCGGCGGAGTTGCTGGACACCGATCGGTTCGGCAGCCAGTACGACCTGGAGGATCATCTGCTGGGCAGCTTCATCCCCACGGTCTACGCCGACCACCACGCGCGCTGGGAGCCCGAGCGGGTGCGGCGCTGGCTCGGGTACCTCGCGCAGCACCTGGACCGGCTCGGCACCCATGATCTCGCCTGGTGGCAGCTGGGCAACGTGATGCGTCGCACCTCGCGCATGCTCGTCGTCGGGCTCGTGTCGGGGCTGGCCTTCGGGCTGCTCAGCGGGCTGCTGGTCTGGCTGGTGAACACGCCCGCCGCCGGGCGCGGGCTGGCGAACGCGCTGATGACCGCGCTGGTGGACTGGCTCGGGTTCGGATTGGCCCTCGGGCTCGCGCACGGTGCCGGGCTCCGGTTCGGCGCCGGGGCATTCGAGCCGTCCCGCGTCCGGCTGGGCGCCCGCGGCTGGGCACGGCAGTTACGGACGAGGTTCGGTCCCAGGCTCATGGTCGGGTTCGTCGGCGGGATCGGCCTCGGGCTGGTGCTGGGGCTGGTGAGTGCGGTCGGGCTCAACCCCATCGGCTTTGCCGGCGTCGGGTTCCTCGGTGGGCTCGCGATCGGGGCCGGCCTCGGGACGCTGTCCGGCCTCGGGTGGGGCCTGGCGGCGGGGCTCGAAGCCCCGATCGACATCAGATCCGCGGTGAGTCCCACCGGCCTGCTGCGCACCAACCGGACGACCGTGGTGGTCCAGTTCCTCGGCTGGGGGCTCGTGCTCGGGCTGGCCCACCTGCTGGTGATCAGGCTGGCACAGGGGCACGTGCCGCCGGCCGGGTTCGTGCTCGACCTCGTGCTCGGCCCGGTGACCGGGCTCGCGATCGGGACCAGCCTGACCGCCTGGGGTCGGTGGCTGGTCTTCGCGCGGATCTGGTTGCCGTTGACCGGGCGGCTGCCGTGGTCGGTGGCCGGCTTCCTCGACGACGGCTGCCGGCGCGGCGTGCTGCGCCAGGTCGGCGCGGTCTACCAGTTCCGGCACGCCCGCCTCCAGGCGCACCTGACCGATAGCGGCTGACCTGCGGATGTCCGCAGGCGGACATAGATGGCCGGTGCGCAGGCCTGGTCCGGCACCGGCGTCCGGGCCAACGTCTGCGACGTGATCGAAGGTGTTGACGAGCTGACGAGCGCGGTCACCACGGCGCTGAGTCCGAGCGGGTCGCTCGCGTCGCTGACCGGAAGCCTGACCGACGGCCTGGACAGCGTGTGGGCGGCCTTCTTCGGTGCGGCGACCGTGCCGGGCGGCACGAACTGGAATGCCTACAGCCACAAGCAGCTCTACGACATGCTGTGGCAGGGCGCGGACGTCGGGGACGTCAGCGCGGTCGCGGCCGAGTGGGGGCGGCACAGCACCGCGCTGACCGCGTTCGCCGACGCGCTGCGCGGCCAGGGGACGGCGCTGCGGTCGAATTGGCAGGGTAAGGCGGCGGAGTCGGCCGCGGACCGGCTCGCCCAGCTCAGTGACCAGGTCTGGAACGTCGGTGCGCGGGCGGGCGCGGTCGGAAAGGCGGTCGGCGGTGCCGGCGAAGCGCTGGCCCTCGCGCGGCACACCATGCCACCGCCGCCGCCGGACCCGCTCACGCTGATGACGAGCGCGGTCGGCGCCGGACCGATGTCGCCGCTGGCCGCGGTGGCCGTCGGCGCCGCACGGCTGTTCACCGGCGACGCAACGGCGGGCGCGGCCAAGGCCGATGCGGTGCGGGTGATGCAGCGCTACGAAGCCAGCCTGAGCAACAGCGGCCACCAGGTCGTGCCGGCGCAGGCCGGCGCCACCAAGGCCACGACGTTCCAGGCGGACGGGCTGGCGGGGGCGACGACCAGCCCGTCCGGGTTCGCAGGCGGCGGGTCGTCCGTCGGTCGGGGCGTGGCCGGCGGTGTGCCATGGGCCCAGTTGGTCGGGGGTGCCCCGCCCGGCTCCGGCGGGGCGAGCGGGGCGGTCGGAGTCGGGCCGGGGCCCGTGCAGAGCGTGCTGGCCGCGGAGGGCGCCGTGCAGTCCGAACTGGCCGCCGAGCGCGCCATGGGTGCCGGTGGCTTCTACCCGCCGATGATGGGCGCGCGGCGCGGGAACGGCGACGAGGAACGGACCCACACCGACAGCCTGCCCAACCTGAACGACAAGGGGTTCTTCGCTCCGGACGAGCGACCCACCGTGGCGGTTATCGGGGACGACACAGACAGGGGGCAGGATGTCGGCCGCTAAGAAGGCATCCACCAACGACTTTCAGCTCCTGCCCGACGAGCTGATCGCGCAGGTCAAGGCGTTGGTAGACATCGGCGACCAGACCAATGGCCTGGTTTCGTCGGCGAAACTGCTCGCCGAGCACCATCCGTTGCTCGGCACCGCGCCGCCCGCGATGCACCTGTCGTCGCGGCTGCGGGACGCGGCCGGCCCGGCCGGGCTCACCGGCGAGGTCAGCGCGGCCAATACCGAACTGGCCAGCTACCACCAGGCGCTGCGGGACGCCGTCGACCTCTATCGGGCCGGCGAGAGCGAGATCATCCTGCGGCTCACCGGCGATGGGACGCAAGGATGACCGCGCCCGTGCTGGCGACGCGTGCCGGCAACCATGACGTCCACTTCGGACTCGTCGAGCTGGACCTGCTGGCCGCGCATGCCGGTAGGCGGTTCCCGTTCCCGTTGCGGGTACCCGAGTTCGGCCGGATCGCGGGGGAGCGGGAGGTGCTGCTGGCCGCGGCCGGCGTGACCCTGCGGGTACGCGGGTTGGCCGGCTGGCGCGGGCCGCTCGGCGTGGCGGCGGAACTGGTCACGGCGCTGCGCGAGTACCGGGGCACGGTCGATCTGGTGCTGGCCGGCCCGGACTCGGCGGTCGGCGTCGTGGCGATGGTCTACCGGTCCTGGGCGCTGATCTGCCACCAGCCGTTGACCGGCCCTCGGGCGACCACGGGGGTGTGGCTCCGGCCGGTCGCGCAGAGCGTGCTGGCCGACGAGCTGATCGGCATGGTGCCCGATGTCGTGCCGGTCCGGGCCATGCCGATCACGCTGCCACCGGACGGTGGCGATCCCGGCGTGCTCGGCGATCTCGGCGAGGTGCTGCCCGAGCTGACCGGCAGCGGGCAACTCGGGGCAACCCGCCGCGGCACCAGCGACGCCACCAGGTCCGGGACCGAACTGTCCTGGTTGGACGGTCCACGCGGCCGGGTCAGGGTGAACCGCGCGGCGGACGGGTGGCTCAGCATCAACCCGTTGCGGCGCAACGACATACGCGTCGCGATCGACGAATTGGCCATGATCGCCAGAAGGGCACACGATGGAACCTGAACAGTGGCTCGCGCAGTACGACAAGCGGCTCAACGACATCGCCACACGCGCCAACGAGGCCGGCACCCGCCTGCGGCAGGTCAGCCGGACGGCGACCTCGCCCCGCGGCGAGGTCGAGGTGACCGTCGGCGCCGGTGGCGCGCTGGAGGATCTGACCCTCAAGCCCTCGGCCCGCAGGCTCGAATCCGATGAGCTGGCGCGGCTCATCCTGGACACCACGCGGCGGGCCCGGTACGCGGTCGGTGCCCAGATGGCCGGCATCGCGACCGAGTGCTTCGGCGCGGGCCCCGCGCTGGACGTGATCAAGCAGTACCTCCCGGCCGGCGCGCCGGCGACCCAACGCCGTGACGGCGTCGACTACTCCGACGACAACCCACCGGAGATCACCCATGACGCACTTTGACGTCGACCCGGCGCAGCTCAACGAGCACGCCAAGAGCGTCGGCGAGGTCGCCGACCAGCTGTCCGCCGTCGGCGGGCAGTTGCCGAGCGGCCTCGCCGACCTCGCGCTCGGCCCGTTCACCCAGTTCCTCACGTCCGGCCTGCAGGGCGGCATGACGCACGTCGCGAACACGATCACGAACGCGTCGTCCGCCATCGCCGAGATGAGCACCGGCATCAGCCGCACCGCCGCCCGCTATCAGCAGGTCGACGACAACAACGCCGCCAACCTGAACCGGGAGTCGCCGCGATGACCGTCACGAACACCGCCCAGATGGTCGCCGACCTCCAGTCGACGAACGCCACCGTGCAGGGCAACAGTTGGGTGTCGCCGGAACTCGGCGGTGGCGGCGCGCTGGGCATGCTGGACTCGATGGCCGATCCGCTGGCCGGGCTGGCCGGGGCCGGCCTGGGTTGGTTCACGCCCTTGGTGTCGTTCCTCAGCGACGGCCTGTCCCAGCTGCAGGGCGGCAGCTCGGCATCGGTCACGTCGGGGTCGCAGGACTTCAACGGCGCCGGACAGAACGTCGGCAACCTCTCCAACTCGTTCCAGGGCTCGATCAACGGGCAGACCACCAGTTGGTCCGGCCCGGCCGCGACGGACTACCGGAACACCGCCACCCAGGCCGCGAACGGCGTCGCCGGACTCGGCACGGGGAGCTCGACGGTCGGCAGCTCGATCATCGGCGCGGGTCAGGTTGTGGCGCAGGCCATCGCGGACATCACCGAGCTGATCGGCGAGGCGGTCTCGGAGATCGTTCCGATCTTGACCACCGCCATCTCGCAGGCACAATCAACCATGGGCCAGAGCGTCGTGGCGGCCATCCCGCCGTGCGTGGCGATCGCCGTCAAGACCGCGGCGCAGATCGCGTCGAAGCTGGCGGCGCTGCTGGCCAGCGGGCAGAACCTGCTCAAGCTCGTGCAGGGCGCGCTCGGCGTCGTGGACCTGATCCAGCAGGCGTTGTCCAGCATCAGCCAGCAGAGCACCCAGCCGACGTCCGGCACCGGTACCGACCCGTCGCAGGCCGCCGGCCCCGGGAACGCCTCGGGCGCGGCGGATTCCGGGAACACCGGACCAACGGCCCCCGCGTCGACGGACGGCGGCGCGACCACGCCGAGTAGCCCGGCGGACTCGGGCAGCCCGACAGCTTCGAGTGCCCCGACAGCTTCGAGTGCCCCGACGGATTCGAGTGCCCCGGTGGACCCGGCTGCCTTGGCGACCCCGGCCGGCTCGACGGCCCTGAGTGCGCCCGCGGTCTCGAGTGCCAACCTGGGCGTTGCCCCTCAATCGGCCGCTGTGGTCCAGCCGTTCAACGCCACCGTGCCGAGCGCGTCCCCGATGCCCGGCGGGGGACAGGTGTCCACCGGCGCGATGCCCGGCGGTGCGGTCCCGATCGGTGCGGCCGGCATGGGCCTCGCCGCCGGCGCCCGCAGCGGTGCCGTGGGTGGCGGCGATACCGTCCGTCAGGGCCGCGGGCCGTCGCCGTCCGCGACCCCGACCGAGCCGGAAGGCGTTCCGCTCGGCGGCATGGGTGGCGCCCGGCCGGCCGGGCAGGCGGACAAGGAGCACAAGCGGAAGTACACCGTGGTCGAGAACCACGACGAGGTCATCAAGGTCGTGCCGGCGGTCATCTCCAGGGAGGGGTAACGATCTTCCCGGCGTCCGCCGTCATCGAAGGAGCCGCTCAGGATTGCGCTACCCGCTGGGCGAATCGGGTCAGGGCGGCGGCGCCGTTCCGGTCGCTCAACGGGCGTGCCAACGGCGTCAACAATCGCAGCGGGCCACGGAAACCGCCGAGGAACGCGAAGCGGGTGGCACCGTTCTCAGGCGTCGCGGCCATGCCGCCGATGAGGAACCTGCTGCGCATCAGGCACCACTGCGGTCGCAGGACCACGTCGAACCGGGCCCGCAGGCCGGAATGTCCCATTATCCGCGCGACGAGCCGATCCCCATCGGCGGCGGCGACCCGCACCGAACGGATGTCGGGGAACAGCCACCGGGGCATTTCCCCCTCCAGATCGGCGGCCACCGTCCAGACCGAGTCGACCGATGCCTCCAGCACGGTCTCGTGGATCGACGCGCCGGGCGTCGTCGCCGCGATCACGCGCAGCCGACGGACCGGGTCGAACTCCGCGACGGGCCAACCGAACTCGGTCATGACCGCCACTCCTTCCGAAAGCTGAGCCGGGCACGGGCCAGCCTGGACTTCACGGTGCCGACGGGCACGGCGAGCAGGTCGGCGGCCCGCTGCTCGTCCAGCCCCTCCACGTCCCGCAACAGCAGGATCGCCCGGTGCCGCGGCGAAAGCCTGCGCAGGACGTCGGCGATGTCGGCGGCCAGTTGCGGGTCGCCGGGGGCGGGTAGTTCGGTCAGCTCCGCGTGGCTGCCCCGACGCTGGGCGACCCGGACCGCTTCGCGCACCGCGATCGTCCGCACCCAGCCGAACAGTGCGGCGGGGTTCTTGAGCCGGCCCAGGTTGCGGAAGATCACGATCAGCGCCTCCTGGGTGGCATCGGCGCCCTCGTCCAGCGCGATCGGGCCGCACAGCCTGCGGATGTAGGGCGTGAGCAGGTCGAGCAGGTCGTTGACGGCCATCGGATCGCCGCCCTGAGCCGCGCGGACCAGCCCGGCCACCCGGTCCGGGTCGACACCCATCCGCCACCCCCTGCCACGACTGCCGCACCCATGAAGAGCCCACCGGCCGGCGGAACGTTCCCGTGACGTGGGTCACCGTGCGCACCGGGGAACGTTTCCCGGCAGCGGGCGCTCTTTCCAGGCGTTCATACCTTCCTGACACGGGAGCCCACATGAAGCGCTACGCGGTCGTCGTCCTCGTTCTCGCCCTCGCCGAGCAGGTGGTCTGGGATCTGCTCGACGTCGTCAGCCTGCACCGCGCGCCCGGCCCGGATGCGATCGGGCTGTTCATCGTCGTGGTGAGCGCGGTGTTCGCGGTGACCCACCGAAACCCGCGCTGGCGCTGGCTGACCGTCGTGGTCCGCCTCGTGATGGCCACCGAGTTCCTGCTCGCCGTCGCCGACCGCTTCGGGATTCTCGGCCCGGCCGGGTCACCGGGGACGTCCTGGGGTGACTTCACCCATTTCGTCGCCTACACCCGCACGATGACCACGTTCCTGCCCGCCGGCCTGGCGCCGACCCTCGCGGTGCTGGCCACCGTCGCCGAGATCACCCTGGGCTCGGCGCTGCTGCTCGGTGTGCGGCTGCGGCTCGCGGCCCTCGGCTCGGCCGTCCTGCTCGGGACCTACGCGCTCTGCATGACCGCCACACTGCCGCTGGCGCAGCAGTTCCACTACACCGTGTTCGTCCTGGCCGCCGGCATGCTCACCCTGGCAACCGTGGATCGCACGCCGCTCACCCTGGACACGCTGCGCCACAACAGGCACAACGCGCCCGGTGTGATGGCGATCGACCGGAGTGCGAAGATGTCGGCATGACGGACGGCGGCACTTCGGGTAGTGATTCCACTGGCACACTGACGGGCGAGCGCAGCGGGTTCGCCGACGTCAACGGCGTGCACATGTACTACGAACTGCACGGGCAGGGCACTCCGCTGGTGCTGCTGCACGGCGGGATGCTGACGGTCGACCTGAACTTCGCCGGGTTGATCCCGTCGCTCTCGCGCTCGCGTCTCGTCATCGGTGTCGAGATGCAGGGACACGGCCGAACGGGCAACATCGATCGACCGATCACAATGGCGGCGCTGGCCGATGACATCGTCGGCCTGCTGGACCACCTCGAGATCGACAGCGCGCACGTCCTGGGGCACAGCATGGGTGCCGGGGTGACGCTGGAACTGGCCATCGGCCACCCGACGCGGGTCCGGTCGATCGTCCCGATCTCGGCCAGCGTGCGACCCGACGGGATGCACGAGGACCTGACCGATCCGGCCAAGATGGCCACGTCGACCCGGATGCCCACGCCGCAGGACTTCGCCGACTTCCGCGACGCCTACCTGCGGCTGTCCCCGCACCCGGACCAGTTCGACGCTTTCCTGGGCATTTTGTCCAGCGCCAACGGCGGCCTGCAGGGTTGGTCGGACGAGCAGTTGGCCGGCATCACAGCGCCGACGCTGCTGATCATCGGCGACCACGACTTCGTCACCATCGAACACGCCGCGCTCATGAAACAGCTCATCCCGGGCTCGCGCCTGGCCGTGCTCCCGAACACCACGCACATGACCGCCACCAGGCAGACCGACCTGCTGCTGCCGATGCTCACGGCCTTTCTCGACTGAGATCGCCTCGACTGAGCCGGCGTCAATCGCGGCATCGGTGCGGACAACGCGCTAACCAGCGGCGCGGGTGCCGTTTCCGGGGTCGGTGGAGCGCCAGCCCTGCTGGTGGAGTCGCTCGAATCCGTCCAGGAGGACGTCGAGGGTGAACTCGAACTCGAACTGGTCGTCACAGCCCTGACCGCTCGCCGATCCGGTCGTGGCCATTTCGATGATATGGGGATACCGCGCGGCGAACTGGCGGAACATGGCTTCCCGTGCGTCCGGGTCGGCCGGTGGTGTCGGCGTGGGAAAGACGTCCCTGGTCAGTCCCCACATTCTGCTGCCGAGAGCGTGCATCACGTGGTGGGTGAGGTCGACGGAAAAGCCGCCGGCCCGGAACATTCCCATCAGCGAGTCCATGTGGTCCAGCACGGCAGGCGTGGCCCGGGTGCGCGACTCGATCACCTGGGACGCCCAGTGGTGACCTTGCAGCGCTTGTCGGGCCGACAGGATTCGTTGCCGGACGGCGTCCTTCCAGTCGGCGCGCGGCGGCGGGTCGATCTCGCCGACGATGACGTCGACCATGCCGTCGAGTAGTTCCTCCTTGTTCGCCACGTGCTTGTAGAGCGCCATGGGCACCACGTCCAGTTGCTGGGCCAGGTTGCGCATGCTCAGCGTCTCGATGCCGGCCTCGTCGGCCAGGGCCACCGCGGCGCGCAGCACGCGATCCCGGTTCAGCGGGGTCCGGCGCGGAGCCTGCGTCCGTTCAGCCATCACGCCTCTTGCCGCTTGACATGTGTACAGCGTACACCCTAACGTGTGGCCCTTGAGGTGTACGACGTACACCTCCCGCTCGAAGGGGTTTCCCCATGACGTCAACCAGACGGACCGCCGTGGTCGCCGGCGTCCTCTTCCTCGTCACCCATGTCACCTCGGTCGCCGCGCTCGCCCTCTACACACCGGTTCTCAACAACTCCGACTACATCGTCGGCTCCGGCCCCGATACGCAGGTGCTCATCGGCGCCCTCCTCGAAGTGGTCCTGGCCATGGCCAACATCGGGACCGCCGTCATGCTGTTCCCCGTTGTCAAGCGCCAGAACGAAGGCGTCGCGCTCGGCTACGTCGGGCTGCGGACCCTCGAGTCCGCCGTCATCGCCGTCGGTGTCGTCCCCCTGCTCGCCGTCGTGACGCTGCGGCGGAACCCGGTTGCCGGCACCATTGCCGTCGGACGGGCCATGGTGGCGTTCCACAACTGGACGTTCCTGGTCGGCCCCAGCCTCATCCTGGGCACGAACACGGTGTTGCTCGCCTACGTGCTGTACCGCTCCGGCCTCGTACCACGGTTCATCCCGGTGCTGGGACTGGTCGGCGGCCCACTGGTTTTCGCATCGGGCGCCGCCCAACTCCTCGGCGTCTACGCGCAGTTCTCGGCGTGGGCGGCCGGCACCGCCGTCCCGGTGTTCGCGTGGGAGATCTGCCTCGCTCTTTACCTTATCCTGAAAGGCTTCCGGCCATCGGCCCTGGCCGGTCTCGACACGGTCAAGCCGGTATCGGCGTATCCCAGTCGAGTTGGCTGAGCAACTCGTCGTCCTGGCCGGGCGCGGGTTGCGGGGTGGGCGGTACGTGGCCCGCGGTCAGCCGGGCGCTGTTGGCGATGTTGCGCTCCACCCGTGGCCTGCGCAGCCGGTCGTACACCCGCAGGGCGGTATCCATGACCACGTTGTCACGCAAGGCTTTGGCCAGCACGACGGCGTCCTCGATGGCCATCGCGGCGCCCTGTCCGGTCGCCGGCGACGCGGCGTGCGCGGCGTCCCCGATCAGCAGCATCCGGCCACCGTGCCACCGCATGCCGGCCGGCAGGTCGCGTGCGTTGGTCACCATCAGTTGCTCGCCGGTGGCCGCGACGATGTCGGCGGCCGGGGTGGAGTCCTTGCGCAGCAACGCGACCAGCATCCGGCGCCAGTGTTCCGCGGTGCCGTCGGCGATCTGCGCCGGCGACAGTTCCTCGGCCGGAACTCTGGCGAACCAGAACGTTTCACCGCCGGGTGAGACCGTGTAGCCGAACGCGACGGTACTGCCGCGCAGCATCTCGATCCGGGCCGGCTCGTGCGGTGGGCGGGCTTCGGTGCTGTAGCCGTAGAACACGCGTTGGCCGGCATAGCGGGGTGCGGGCGCGGTGGGGTCGATGAGGGTGCGCACGGCGGAGTTCAGGCCGTCCGCGCCGATCAGCAGGTCGCCGTGGGCGGTGTCGCCGTCGGTGAAGTGGGCGGTGATGCCGCTGCCGTCCTCGGTGCGGGTGGCCAGGCGTTTGCCGTGCCGCACGGTGCTGCCACGGCGGGCCGCTTCGGCGCGCAGCGTGGCGCACAACTCGGCCCGGCGCAGGCAGCGGTAGCGGGCCAGCGGGTCGTGGTGTTCACCGAGTGGCACGGTGGCCAGTTCGGCTCCGGTGTCGTCGCGCAGCCGCATCGCGGTGAGGTCGAAGCCGACGCGAGCGACCGGCGCCGCGGCGTCGATTTGGGCCAGGGCCCGCATTCCGTTGCTGGCCAAGGTGAGGAACGCGCCGATGTCGGTGTCGGTGTGCGGGTGTGCCTCATAGACCGTCGCGTCGAGGCCGGCCTTGGTGGCGGCCATGGCGGTCGCCATGCCGGCGATGCCGCCGCCGATGATCAGAATCCGGGTCACCCGGTCAGCGTGTCACATCGTGTCCATGCGGAGCGCCGGGACTTGGGCTACGTGGTCGCGGTGGCGGCTCGGATGATGACCGCATAGAGACCGTGCCACTCGACGGACCGGAACCCGGCACTCGTCAGGAGACGGGTGGCCGTGCGTTTGGTGCGGGCCTTGCCGGCCCGTCCGCACAGGAGGGTCGGCAACAGCCACGCCGAGAACTGGTCCACCAGCACGAGCCGGCCGCCGGGCGCCAGTACCCTGGCGCATTCACCGAGCCCGGCTTGTTGGTCCGCCCAGTGGTCGAAGGAGGTCGTGCTGACCACCAGGTCGAACCGCGCGTCGGGAGACGGCAGGTGCTCGGCGGTCCCGACCGAGAATCGCAACCGCTCGTCGGTGGCGGCCGCCTCGGCGACGCCGATCATCGATGCCGCCGCGTCGACACCGACGAGCCCGGTCGCCGTGGGAACGCGGGCGGCGAGCCGACGCAGCAGGTAGCCGGTGCCGCAGCCGACGTCGAGGATGCGGCGCGGAGCCGGCACGCCATCGAGACAGAGGTCCACGGTCCGGTCGGCGATCTCGTGGTGCATTCGGCCCAGCACGCCGTCCTCGTAGCCGGCCGCACGGTCATCGAACGCGGCGACGTCACGATCCGGAACCACCTGGAACCCTCCCAACGAGCCGGCCCGCAACCATCCTATGTGGTCGATGTGGTGCCCCGCATCGCCCTACCCGACAACGGGCAATGTGGCTACCGGCAAGCGGACGGATCGCTATGGTGGCGTGATGCGCGTGCTGTTCACCTTCGCCGGCGGGCTCGGCCATTTCCAGCCGCTGATCCCGCTCGCCTCGGCGGTGGCCGCTGCCGGTCACACCGTGGCGTTCGCGGCCGGGCCTGCTCGGCGGGAGGCGATCGAGGCGGCCGGGTTCACCGCATTCGCGGTGGGCACGGCGGACAGCGGTGACGTCCCGGAACGCGGGCCGTTGCTGGTGGCCAACCGGGACGGGGAGGACCGTAACCTGCGCGAGGGTTTCGTGCGGCGCGGTGCCGGCAAACGCCTGCCGCTCTACCTCGACCTGTTCGGCCGGTGGCGCCCGGATGTGGTGGTGTGCGAGGAACTCGACTTCGGCAGCGTGCTCGCCGCCGAGAAACTCGGGCTCCCGTATGCGAACATGCAGGTCATCGCGTCGGGTTCGTTCGTACGGGCGCAGGTGATCGAGCCGCCGCTGGCCGAGTTGCGCGCCGAGCACGGCCTGCCGCCCGACCCCGACCTGGTCATGCTGCACCGGTACCTGATGGTCTCACCGTTCCCGCCGAGTTTCCGCGATCCGGCCTTTCCGTTTCCGGACAACGCTTTCCCGATCCGTCCGCCGGTCGGCCCGCCGGCCCGGTCGCACACGCCGACCGTGTACTTCACCCTCGGCACGGTGTTCAACACCGAATCCGGCGACCTGTTCTCCCGAGTGCTGGCCGGGCTGCGTGACCTGTCGGTCGACGTGGTCGCCACGGTCGGCCAGCACATCGACCCGGCCGAATTCGGCGATCAGCCAGCAGGAGTGCGTATCGTTCGCTACCTCCCGCAGGCCGAGATACTGCCACGCTGCGATCTGGTGATCTCGCACGGCGGTTCGGGCAGCGTCGTCGGCGCGCTGGCGCACGGCGTGCCGGTGGTGCTGCTGCCCATCGGCGCCGACCAGCCGCACAACACCGAACAGTGCTTGCGGCTGGGTGTGGGGAAGGAACTGGATCCGGTCAGCGTCACCCCGCGGGACGTGCGTGCCGCGGTGGCTGAGGTGATGGCGGATTCGAGCTACCGGCGGGCGGCCGAACGGGTCCGGGCGGAGATCCTGGAGTTGCCCGAGCCTGCGCGGGTGGTACCGCTGTTGGAGCACCTGGTCACGGCTCCGGTCGCGGGTGCCTGAGGGTTCGCCCACCTGATCAGCGGAACTGTCATTCATCGGGAGCGGACCACGAGGAATCGTGTCGCCGTGCGGAGGGTGAAGCCGAGCGACTCGTAGAGCCGGATCGCGTTGACGTTGGCGGCTGTCGTGTGCAGGAACGGTGTGTCGCCGCGTCCGTAGCTGCCGGCGGCCACGGCCCCGATCAACCGGGTGGCCAGGCCCTGCCCGCGGTGCGCCGCATCCGTGCACACCGCGCTGATCTCGGTCCAGCCCGGTGGCCGCAGTCGCTCGCCCGCCATCGCCACCAGCGCGCCGTTGCGACGGATGCCGAGGTACGTGCCCAGTTCTACGGTGCGTGGCCGGAACGGGCCCGGATTGGTTCGTCGTACCAGTTCCAGCATCTCGGGCACGTCGGCGGGTCCAAGCCGCACGGCTGCCGGGTCCGGCTCGGCGCGCAGCGCGGTGGCGACGAACTGCACACCGTGCAGGGTCTCCACGACGTCCCAGCCGGCCGGCACGGCCGACACACCGGCCAGCGCGACCTCGCGTCCGGCGCCGGCGAGGCGACGCAGGTCGTGCCAGGCGCGTGGATCGGTCTCGTCGCGCAGCGCGGCGTGCGGTGCGACGTCCGGCAGGTAGCGGGCGGCACCACCGACGGTCTCGGCGAGGTCGGCGTGTACGCCGGTCAGCGATGCCCACACCGGATTGTCCAGTACCGCGGCGTCCAGCAGTGGCCTCATTTCCTGGGACAATATCGGATATCGATAGTGGCGGTCATCGACATTTCTGGGCGACCAGATGGCGGGAACAATCGTTTTCCGGCGGCGCAAGGTTGACTCGACCCGCCCGGCTACTGACGATGTAACCAGATCGGACGGATAAGCGGAGGAGCGCAATCATGACCGCGACAACCACCAGGCTGGAAGTCCGCAAGGTCACCGCGCGGATCGGCGCCGAGGTAGGCGGCGTCGACCCGGCAGGCGACCTCGACGCCGACACCGTCGCCGCGATCCGCGCGGCACTCAACGAGCACAAGGCCCTGGTGTTCCCGGACGTGCGGCTCGACGACGCGGGCCAACAGCGCTTCGCCGGGTACTTCGGCGCACTGACCACCGCGCATCCGACCGTGCCGGCGGTGGCAGGCGCACCCAACGTGCTGCCGGTGGACAGTGAGCAGGGCAAGGCCAACCACTGGCACACCGACGTGACGTTCATCCTGAACCCGCCGCAGGCCAGCACGCTGCGCAGCATCGTCGTCCCGCCCTACGGCGGCGAGACCCTGATCGCCAACGCCGCCACCGCCTACCGCGACCTGCCCCGGCCGCTGCGCGACTTCGCCGACACGCTGTGGGCGGTACACACCAACGACTACGACTACGCCGTCCCACCGGAGAGCCTGGACCAGGCCGAACGCGACCGGCGCGCCGAGTTCATCTCGATCAGGTACGAGACCGTGCACCCCGTGGTCCGCGTCCACCCGCTCACCGGCGAGCGCGGCCTGTTCATCGGCGGTTTCGCCCAACGCATCGTCGGCCTCTCCCGTGCGGAGTCCGTGGACATCCTGCGACTGCTCCAGTCCTATGTGACCCGGCCGGAGAACGTGTTGCGCTGGCGTTGGTCACCGGAACAACTGGTGCTGTTCGACAACCGAATCACCCAGCACAGCGCGGTCGACAACTACGACGACCTGCCCCGCCGCCTGCACCGGGTGACCGTGGCAGGCGACGTGCCGGTCGGCATCGACGGCGGCGCAAGCCATTCGATCACCGGCGACGCCTCGCACTACACGCCGGTCGTCCGGATACCGGCGGCCTGAGCCGGCCAATTAGGCTTTGTCCCGTGTTGACACTGGATGATCCCCGGTGGCCGAGCCTGAACCATCGGCACTGGGCCGACGGCGGGCCATCGGGTATCGAGGACGCGCCGTTCGTACCCGACGAACTCCGCTACCTGCGGGCCAACCCGACCGACACGAAGCGTTTCGAGGACCTGTGGCCGTACCTGTGCTCGGAGGACACCGCGTGGCCGGCCGCGTATGCCGCCGTGCCGCACATCGTGGCCATTGCCGAAGGCCTGCGCCCGGCGGACCGCGGCAATTATCTGTACGTCGTCGGCTACATCGTGATGTGTTCCGGTGACTACGGGCAGGTGTCAAAGGGACTCCCCGCCGACGCCGCCACCGCCTATCGCGAGGCGCTGCCCACGGCGTTGACCCTGCTCACCGAACAACTCGCGACCCCACACGACCTCATCGACACCCGCTACCACCTTGCCGCCGCCGCAGCCCTGAAGGGACACATCGGACTCGCGGAACTTCTCAACAACCTCGATTTCTACGCCGAGTGCCAGGAATGCGGCGAACCCATGATCGATCTGCCGGAGGGCCTGAGCCGATAATTGCCGTGCCGGTGAATCGGTCATGGTTCGTTGAACGGACTTGACCGGGGTCGGCCTGCGCTGTTGTAGTCGGCGGATGGATGCGAACGAGCCGATCGCGGCTGGACAGGTCACCATCGCGGCCACGCCGGCCGAGGTCTATCGGCTGATCAGTGATCCGCCGGTGATGGCGGGGTTCGCTGAGGAGGTTTATCGCGCCCGTTGGTTGGGCGGGGTGACCGAGACGGCTGTCGGGGCGCGGTTTCGGGGGGACAACCGCAACGGGCGGCGGCGGTGGTGGACCGTCTGCCGGATTACCGACGCCGAGCCGGGACGGTGTTTCGCCTACGAGGTGAGCACTCCGTTCAAGGTGCCGATCTCGCGGTGGCAGTTCGACCTCGTGCCGGCCGCGACCGGCTGCACGGTGATCGAGCGCAGTTGGCTGCGCGTGCCGCGTTGGTTCATTCCGATCGCCATCCGGATCACCGGGGAGCCGGATCGGCCGGGCACCAACCGTGCCAATATCGCCCGCACGCTGCATCGGCTGAAGGACCATCTGGAGTCGTCGAAGCAGCCCGTATGACCGCAGGTACTCGTACTCGGGTACTCGCGTTTGACTAGTTGACCTACTCGTGGTTGAGTACCGGCATGAGTAGCGTCCGGTTGTTCATCCTCGGTGCCCTGGCGCGGGGTGGGCCGATGCACGGCCACCAGCTTCGGCGGGACGCGCAGACCGACCGGACCGAACTGTGGACCGACATCAAGGTCGGATCGCTGTACGCGGCGCTGAACCGGATGGCGGCCGAAGGTGTCATCGAGGCCGTACGCACCGAGCGTGCCGGCAACCTGCCCGAGCGGACCGTGTACGCGATCACCGACGAGGGCTGCAAGGAACTCTCCGCGCTGCGCGCCGCCGTCCTGCGCGACACCCGGCTGCGGCCCGACCCGGTGGACCTGGCCCTCCAGTACAGCCAGGACATGCCGCGGAACCAACTCATGGCGGCCATCGCGGACCGGCGGGCGGCGCTGGAAGCCGAGTCGAAGTCCTGGCTGCACCTGCAGGAGTCGGCCGCGCCGTACCTCACCGGCGTCGAGCCGCTCGGGTTTCAGCACCGGCTGATCCGGCTGCGGGCCGAACTCGACTGGCACGACCTGGTGCTGCGGGAACTGCCCAAACTGCTGGACGCCACCAACGAACGGGGGAAGACCACGTGACCGAGAACCCATTCACCGTCATCGTGATCGGCGGCGGCGTCGGGGGCCTCGCCCTCGGCCAGGCGCTGGTGCGGGCCGGCGTCCACGTCGAGATCTACGAGCGTGACCAGGACGCGGGCGGCTGGGCGTCCGGCTATCGGCTCAACATCAACCAGGTCGGCAGCCGGTCGCTGCACCACTGCCTGCCCCGGCCGCTGTGGGAGGCGTTCGTCGCGACCTCGGTCGATCCCGGCGCCGGTCTGGCCTTCCGCACCGAGCGACTGAAGGACCTGGCGGTTGTCGACCGGACCGTCATGACCGCGGGCGCGACCGATCCGGCCGACCAACATTACGCGGTGAGCCGGTCGGTGCTGCGTAACCTGCTGCTCGCCGGGATGGACGGGATCGTGCGGTACGGCCGGTCCTTCCAGCGGTACGAGCGCCGTGCCGATGGCCGGGTGACCGCGTTCTTCGCCGACGGCACCACCGCGACCGGCGACGTGCTCGTCGGTGCCGACGGCGCGAACTCCCTGGTCCGCCAACAGTATCTGCCCGACGCGCCGCGCATCACGACCGATGCCGTCTCGGTCGCCGGCCGGTTGCCGCTGAATCCGGCGACCCTGGCCTGGCTGCCCGACGGCCTCAAGTCCGGGATGAACTCGATTCTCCCGGCAGCCGGAAGTTTCCTGTTCACGTCGGTGTTCGACGGCCGACGGCGGATGTCCGACGCCATCTCACGCGGACAGGACCTCGCCGGGCTCGATCCGGAACTGTTGCTGGACAACGTTTCGGACTACATGCTGTGGGCGTTCATCGCGCACCGCGGACGATATCCGGCCAACGCGTCCGCTTTGGACGGTGCGGAGCTCAAACTGGTCGTGGCGGGGATGATCGGCGACTGGCACCCGGCACTACGCCGAGTCGTCGCGGACACCGACCCGGCCACCGTCGGCATCCTCCGTTTCAAACGGTCGACGACGGACTACGACTGGACCGCGACGCCAGTGACCCTGATCGGCGACTCGGTGCACAACATGCC
>DASXXM010000427.1:0-1573 GCA_036503065.1 Pseudonocardiaceae bacterium
GGCCCGTCTGAGGCACTCCTGGCCATGGCGGGGGTCGATGCGGTGGAGACCAGCCCGGATCGGGTGTGTACCGACGTGGCCTCGCTGTTGGCCGCGGGCACGGGGGCTCGTGCGGCGCAGGTATGGCTCGCCGAGCCGGATGGTTCACTGCGGTGCGCCGGCGGCTGGCCGAATGTCGCCGCCACGACACCGACAGCGGCCACGCTCGGTGAGCTGCCCGGTGCCGATCAAGTTGTGCCGGTGACCGACGCGGATGACCTGCTCGGCGCGCTCGTGCTGACCTCCCGGTCACGGCGTGGAGTGACCGGCCGCCTGGCCGAGGACGCCGCCGACGCGGTCGCACCGCTGTTGCGAAATCTGCGGCTGACCGGCGAGGTGGCGGAGTCGCTGACGCACGAACAACAGCAGGAACGGCAACTGGCCCGATCCCGGCACCGCGTGATCGTGGCGCGCGATGTCGCGAGAACGAGGCTGTCCGATGAGATCAATGGTCGGGTGGCAGGCGTGTTGGCGGCCTGCGCCGACGATGTCGACACCCTGCTCGCCAAGTCCGATTCCATGGCGGACACGATCCTCGCGACGATGACCCATCGGGTCGACGTGGCGATCACCGACTTCCGCCAGATCGTGCACGGCTTCTACCCGGCCGTCCTCACCGACCACGGACTGGCGCCCAGCCTGGACAGCCTCGTGTCCACGTTGCCCTGGAACGCCTCCTGCGAGACGGCCGCGCCGCCGCGGTTCGACGAGCGGGTCGAAATGGGCGTCTATTTCTGCCTGGCCACGATCGTCGGCTCACTGCGGGACATGCGTGCCGACGATGAATGCCCGATCCGGCGGACGGACCTGCGAGTCGCGCTCGACGAGGCGGCGTCGCCACCCATCCTGTCGGCCACCGTCCTCGTCCACGCGGACCGCCCGTGGTCCTTCGATCCGGACACCATCGACGCGATCGACGACCGGGTCGGCGCGCTGGACGGCCGGCTCGACATCGCGCGCGAACCGGGCGGTGTTCGGCTCACACTGTCGGTTCCGGTCTCGCTGACCGAACCCGCCGGCACGACCACCGGGCGGCAGCCGTGATCGCGCGAGCGGCCTGGCGGGTCGGCATGACCGGCTACGCCCTGCTGACCGTCGCCTGGCTGGCCAGCGGACTCGCCCCCGGCCGGGGCCCGAGCTACCCGGTCGACGCGGTCGTCCTGGACTACGTGTTCAGCGGCGCGATGCTGGGTCTTGCGGCAGTGCTCCTGCGGCGATCCGGGCAACGGTGGGGCGAACGAATCCTCAGCCTGGGACTGGTTGGTGTGGCGGGGGCCTACAACGCACAGGCAGGCGTGGTCAACCATGCCCTCGCGCCGGTTGGCGCGGTCCTGCTGCACGCGGGCGGCACGGCCGCGGTCGTCGCCGGGCTGCTGCTGGTGGCCGGCGGATCAGGTCGTCTGTTCGGCTGGTCCGCCGCGGCCGTGGCCGGGTGTGTGGGCCTGGCCAGCGGGTTCCTGGCCAACTATGCGCCATCACTCGATTACCTGCTGGCCTTCGGCATCCTGACGCCACTGGCCGGATCGCTCCGGCT
>DASXXM010000428.1:0-13118 GCA_036503065.1 Pseudonocardiaceae bacterium
CGCGGTGATGGCCGGCACCAGCCGCGCGAGGCCGGCCGCGAACCTGCGGCGCGAGAACGACCGGAGCACCTCGTCCAGGCCGGTCCGTGCGTACTTCCGCGCCAGCCGCCACGTGCCGGGGAAGCGCAGCACCTCGGCCACATCCCGGCCGGACACGTCGGTCCACCGGTAGCCCTCGCGGGCCAGTGCGAGCACCGCGTTCGGTCCGGCGTGGACAGTGCCGTCCAGCATTCGGGTCAGGTGCACGCCGAGAAACGGCAACGTCGGGTCCGGCACCGGATAGATCAAGCCCCGCACCAGGTTCCGCGCCGCCGGGCGCAGTTCGTGGTACTCGCCGCGGAACGGCACGATGGTTGCCGACGGCCGCAGCCCGGCCAGCCGCGCGATCCGGTCGGAGTGCAGGCCGGCGCAGTTGACCAGCGCGTCGGCCCGCAGCACACCGTCCGATGTGGCCACTTCGACGCCACCGCCGGCACGCGGGCGAATTGCCAGCACGGGGGTGCGCAGGCGCAGGTCGGCGTCGGTGAGCAGGCCGACCAGTGCCCGGCACACCGCCGGAAAGTCGATGATCGCGGTGCTCTCCACCCGCAGCGCCGCTACGCACGCCACGTGCGGCTCGTACTCGCGCGCCTCGTCCGGGGTGATCAGCTTCGCCGGTACGCCGTTCGCCTCCGCGCGTGCCGCCAGAGCAGCCAGCCGGGGTCGCTCGTCCGGCGAGGTGGCCACCACGAGCTTGCCGCAGACGTCCACCGGGACGCCGTGCTCGCGCGCGAACGCGACCATCGAGGCGTTGCCGGCCACCGACGTGCTGGCCTTGAGTGAGCCCGGCCGGTAGTACAACCCCGCGTGCACGACGTTGCTGTTGTGCCCGGTCTGGTGGACCGCCCAGTCGGTCTCCTTCTCGCAGACCGTGACCGTCCATTGGCGACGAGCCAGTTCGCATGCCACCGCGAGCCCGACGATGCCCCCGCCGACCACCACGACATGCCGCACCGAGGCTCCCAACTCCGCCGTAACGACGCCCAGCGTACTTCCCGGTCCGCTGGACGGGGGGCTGCATAGTGGCGCGGGGCGTTCTCTACGGTAGGCGGGTGGTAGCTACGGCCGAGGTGCGCGCGCGATTCGGCTCCGCCGTTCTGATGGGCGGCGGCCTCGCGCTGGTCGGCGCCGCGGGCTACGTCTTCCTGGCCGTTGCCGGGCACACGTTGCCACCGCACGACGCGGCCGCGATGGCCTCCTTCTACCTGTTGGTCAACATCGTCGGTCCGGGCCTGTTCGTGGCGCTGGAACAGGAGACGAGCCGGGCCACCAGCAGGGCCATCGCCGTGGGGCAGCCACTGGGTCGGGTGTTCCGCTCGGCGACGCGGCTCAATCTCACCCTGGTCGTCGCGGTGGTCCTGGTGCTCGGTGGCCTGGCCCCGGTGCTGGTGCCACGGGCGCTGACCGGGCACTGGTACCTGTTCGTTGACGTGCTGCTGGCTGCCGTGGCCGCGGCGGGCGTCTACCTGGTCCGCGGCGTGCTGGGCGGTATGCGGCGGTTCACCGGATACGCCGCGACGCTGGGTGGCGAGGGCATCGGCCGGCTGGTGCTGACCGGCGTGCTCGCGCTGACCGGGACGCTGGTGGTCGGCTACTACGGGCTGTTCTACGGCCTGGCCACCGTGGTCGGTGCCGTGGCCGGCCTGCGCTGGCTCCGTGGCCGGCCGGCGACGGCGGACGTGGCGCAGGCCCCGGCTCGTGGCGTGCCCGACTCGGCCATGGGGCGTGGCCTGCTGCTGTTGCTGACCGCGACGGTGCTCATGCAGGTGGCGGCCAACGTCGCGCCGATCGTCGTCACGTCCCGGCTCACCGACGACGCCGTGACCGCGTCGGCGTTCGCGTCGGCGTTCGTGCTGGTCCGGATTCCGTTGTTCGTGCTGTCCCCGGTGCAGGCGATGCTGTTGCCGAGCCTGACCGCGGCGGCGGCGCGGGGGGAGTTCGACAAGGTCCGCGGGGGGATCAGGAAGATCATGATCGCGGTGGCCGTGGTCGGCGGGCTCGGTGTGCTGGCGTCCGCGACCGTCGGCCCGTGGGCGGTTCAGGTGCTGTTCGGGGCCAGGACGCACCTGTCCGGCGTGTTGCTCGGCCTGCTCGGCGTGAGCACCGTGCTGCTGATGGTCGCCCAGGTGCTGCAACCGGCGCTGGTGGCGCTCGGCATGCACCGCGGCATCAGCCTCTCCTGGCTGGTCGGCACGGCCGTCCTGGGCGGCATGCTGGTACTGCCGGGGGATCCGCTGCGGGCGGCGGTGATCGGCCAGTTGATCGGTCCCGCGCTCGTCGTCGTCGGCATGACGCTGTCGTTGCGCGGGGTGCTCCGGTCCAGTCAGACCGATCCGCCTGCCGCGCTCGCCGACGCACGGACCGACTGACCGCTCAGTTGCTGCCCGCGGTCAGTCGCACACTCATGCTCACCCGGTAGATCTGCGCGTCGGCGGCCGAGTACACCAGCACCAGGGACTGCACGTGGTTCAGGCCGGTCAGGCCGGGCGCCCGCTGCATACCTGGTTGGACGTAGCCGGTACCCAGGTAGACGTAGGTGATCTTCAGGCGCTTGACGGCCGCCTGGATCTGCTGGTCCGTGTCGAGCTCGTTGAACCGCAGGTACAGCGCGCGGCGGTCGGCGCCCGACGACGCCGGGTCCGGCGCCGCGTTGAGCGAGGACCCGAACACCGGCTGCACCTCGTCCAGCGCCCACATCCAACCCGAGCCGTCGCCGGGGTCGTTCATCACCAGGTCGCCGGAGCGCACCAGCTTCGGCAGCCGACTCATCGCCTGCAGGTCGGACTGCGAGACCGTGGGGCCGTCGTGGTAGGCGGCGGCCACCCGCACCACGTTGCGGCCCTCGTACATGCCGCGGGTCAGCCCGGCCAGCAACAGCAGCACCACGGCGGCCACGGCCACCCGTGCCCTCGGCGAGACCGCGTCCGGCACCGTGCGTCCGAGTGTGAACAACAGGTCGCGACCGACCACGAGGCCGTGCCCGGCGAGCACCACCGTCGCCGGCACCACCAGCGCGGCAAAGCGCCACTTGTCGTCCCACCACATGCCGGTAATCGTCTGGTAGATCGGTCCCTTGAACGACGTGGAGACTATGAAGAGGGCGGCGAAGACCACCCCACCGGCCAGCCACCACCCCACGTTGCCCAGTTGCCGCAGCCGCACCAGTCCCAGCAGCATCGCCGCGACGAGGAACACCTGGGGCGTGCTGGACTCGTGGGACAGGAACACCAGCTCGCCGAGGGCGTCCGCCGGGTTCGCGTAGAACGGGTGGGTGTAACTGCCGAGACCGGCGGCGCCCACCGCGGCCAGCAACTGCGGCAGCGCGTAGAGCGCGGCCAGCACGCTGAACGTGCCGAGCACGACCAGATCTCGCAACGGTATCCGCCGTGCGGCGAACCAGCGCTGCACCAGATAGCACGCCGCGAAGATGGCCGCGGTCACCGCGATACTGCTGTGCAGCAGCACCAGGCCGGAGATGCCGAGTACCGCCAGTGGCACGAGTGCCGGATGCCGCACCTTCATCATCTGGACGAACAGCGCCAGGAACGCCGGGAGGAGCGCGATGCCGGTCGCGAACGGCCAGAGCGGGCCGAAGAAGGCCATGTCGTAGGGAAACGAGGAAAACGCGGCCGCCACGAAACCGACGGCGACGGCCAACATCGGCCGGCCACCCATGACCCGGACGAAGGTGACGAGGCCCAGCGCGAAGATCCCGGCCACCAGCCCGGCCTGCACATTGAGCAGGGTGTTGATCGAACCGCCCAACAGCTGGTGCGCGGTCGCCATCAGCACGTGGAATGCGTTGGGGTAGTAGAACTTCGCGTTGTTCGGGTCGTTGATCGCGCGCAGCGCGCCCGGTGCGGACTGACCGGTGTCCGCGATGAACCGCACCGCGTTGGCGTGGAAGACCGCGTCCCAGAACTGGTGCACGTGGTTGAAGCCGCCGGTCGCGCGGCTGATCACCGTGATGCCGATGGCCGTCGTCAACAGCACCACGCCGGCGGTGCCCGCGTGCTGCCACGGCTGCCACCGGGGCAGGTCGCCGTCGGACACGCGCAGCGTGCCGGTCCAGCGGCGACTCACCAGCCGGACGCCGAGCACGACAGCCGCCACCACGAGCGTGGTCAGCGCGAACGCCCCGACGGACCAGCGTCCCAGGATCGAGGGCACCACGGGCCCGCCGAGCGCGACCACGCCGTAGGTCAGCACCGGCGCGACGCCCACCAGCAGCCAGCCACGCAGCCCGCCCGCCACGCCCACCACGAGGCCGGGCACGAACATCAGCACCACGAGGAGCACGAACAAGCCGACGACGTAGGTCATCCCAGCAATGCCTTTCCGACGTGTTGGCCCACGTGAGTCGAGCGGTCGACACGGGCTCCGGAACATGACGACGCGGCACCGGCAAGCGGTTCGGAGGTCTCCGCGCCCGACTCGCCGAGCATGACGTGGACTGTAGCCGAGCACGGTCCGGATATCGTCGGGCGTCAGGCCGACCGCCGCTGACCCGCCGACCTGGGCCCGCGCGTCACCGTCCGTACCAAGGTAGCGCGTGTCGGGCATGGCCGGCGGGTAGGTAAGCTGCGTTGCCGTGAGCTTCGCGGGTTATGACCTGGTTATCGTCGGATCCGGTTTCTTTGGCTTGACCGTCGCGGAACGGGTGGCGACCCAACTGGACAAGCGGGTGCTCGTGCTGGAACGGCGCGCGCACCTGGGCGGTAACGCCTATTCAGAAGCCGAGCCGGAGACCGGTATCGAGGTGCACCGCTACGGCGCGCACCTGTTCCACACCTCGAACAAGCGGGTGTGGGACTACGTCAACCAGTTCACCGACTTCACCGGCTACCAGCACCGGGTGTTCACCATCTACCGGGGCCGTGTCTATCCGATGCCGGTCAACCTGGCCACGATCTGCGAGTTCTTCGGCGAGTACCTGACGCCGGACCAGGCGCGGGCGCTGGTTGCCGAGCAGGCCGCCGAGATCGACAGCAGCGCCGCCGGCAACTTCGAGGACAAGGCCATCTCACTGATCGGCCGCCCGTTGTACGAAGCCTTCTTCCGCGGCTACACGGCCAAGCAGTGGCAGACCGACCCCAAGGACCTGCCCGGCGCCACCGTGACCCGGTTGCCGGTGCGCTACAACTTCAACAACCGCTACTTCAACGACACCTACGAGGGCCTCCCGGTCGACGGATACACGGCCTGGCTCAACCGGATGGCCGACCACCCGAACATCGAGGTGCGCCTGGACGTCGACTTCTTCGACGTCAAGGGCCAACTCCCGGCCGGTACCCCGATCGTCTACACCGGCCCGCTGGACCGCTACTTCGACTACTCCGAGGGCGAACTGGGCTGGCGCACGCTGGACTTCGAGCGCGAGGTCCTGCCGGTCGGCGACTTCCAGGGCACGCCGGTGATGAACTACGCCGACGAGGACGTCCGCTACACCCGCATCCACGAGTTCCGGCACTTCCACCCGGAACGGGACTACCCGACCGACAGAACCGTGGTCGTGCGGGAGTACTCGCGGTTCGCGGAGTCCGGTGACGAGCCGTACTACCCGATCAACACAACGGACGACCGGTCGAAGCTGGAGAAGTACCGGGAGCTGGCCAAACGCGAGGCCCGCGAGCACGGAGTCCTGTTCGGCGGACGCCTCGGCACCTACAAGTACCTGGACATGCACATGGCCATCGGGTCGGCGTTGTCCGCGTTCGACAACAAGATCGCGCCTCATCTCACCGACGGACGTCCGCTCGACGGGTCGTTCGACGAATGAGCCGGCCGGAGTCCGAGACGCTGGTCCGCCGCGAGATCGCCGCGTTGCGCGGGGTGCAGTCCGTGTTGGGTGGCCGGCGGGCGGTCGGCGCGGCACGCGCGCTGTCGTTCTTCGGTGAGCACAGTGCCGGCTGGTTCGCGCTCGGGCTGCTCGGCGCGGCCCTGGACCGCGACCGGCGGCGGGACTGGCTGGCCGCGTCGGCGGGCGTGGTGGCCGCGCACGCCGCGTCCATCGCGGTCAAGCGCGTCGTCCGTAGGCCGCGGCCGGACGATCCGGAGGTCCGGGTGCTGGTCGGCACGCCGAGCCGGCTGAGCTTCCCGTCCTCGCACGCCGCGTCGACCACGGCGGCCGCGGTGCTCTACGGCGGCCTCACCGGCCGGCGGGCCGCGGCCGGTGTGGTCCCGCCGATGTTGCTCTCCCGGGTGGTGCTCGGTGTGCACTACCCGAGTGACGTGCTGGCCGGCTCGGTGTTGGGCGCCGTCGTCGGCGGCGGCGTGTTGCGGTGGCTGCGGCGCGGTTCCCGGGTTGGTGCGTCATGACCGACGTGGTCGCGCGGCCGAGCAGCGCGGGTCGGGTCGCCGCCGGGGTGCTGCGCACCATGCGGCCGCGCCAGTGGGTCAAGAACGTCGTCGTGCTCGCGGCGCCGTTCGCGGCGGGCCAAATCCAGCACCCTTACGTGCTGCGTGCCGTGTTGGTCGCGTTCGTCGTGTTCTGCCTCGCGGCGTCGGGGATCTACCTGATCAACGACGCCAAGGACGTGGCGGCCGACCGCGCGCATCCCACCAAGCGCAACCGGCCGATCGCGGCCGGCATCGTGCCGGTGCCGGTGGCCATCGCCGTTGGCACGGTGCTGCTGCTGGGTGCGGTGGGCCTGTCGTTCACCCAGGACTGGCAGCTGGCCGTCGTGATCGGCGTGTACGAGGCGGTGCAGCTGGGTTACTGCTTCGGTCTGAAGCACGAGCCGGTCATCGACCTGTGCATCGTGGCGTCCGGCTTCCTGTTGCGTGCCATCGCCGGTGGCGTCGCGGCGAATCTGCCGCTGTCCCAGTGGTTCCTGTTGACCACCGCGTTCGGTTCGCTGTTCATGGTGTCGGGCAAGCGGTACGCCGAGGTACAGCTGTTCGAGCGGACCGGCGCCGAGATCCGGGCGTCGCTGCGCAAGTACTCGGGCAGTTACCTGCGGTTCGTCTGGGCCACGTCGGTCGCGGTGGTGATCGCGACCTACGGCCAGTGGGCCTTCCAGCTCAACGAGCAGTTCAGGTCGGTGTGGGCGGAGATCTCCATCGTGCCGTTCGTGATCGCGCTGCTGCGCTACGCGGTCGATGTGGACGGTGGCAACGCGGGCGAGCCGGAGGAGATCGTGCTGCACGACCGTGTCCTCCAGATCCTGGGACTGTGCTGGGTGGTCACCCTGGGCCTGGCGTTCTACTGACGCCGTTGCCGCGCAAAGGCGCCGACGGCAACCGGGTAAAATCCCGAGCTGTCCGGCTCGCCGCACGGTGAGCATCCACCGACCCTTGCTGAGAGCCGTGGACGACAAGACTGCGAACCAGCGCCCCGTTGCCATGTTCGAGCTGCTCGACGAGGCGGGTATCAGCCTGGACGGCGATGCGGGCCCGCTTGACGAGCGGGAACGCAGGCTGATCATCGGGGCCGCCACCTTCCATGCCCTGGCCCGGCCCGGCCAGACGTTCCGGCTGACGGTGCTGCGCGGCCCGTCCGGCGCGCCGCTCGCGCTGACCGACCGGAAGGTCCACCGGATCGAGTGGCCGGACGACCGTGAGGTCCTCGGTTCCGTACTCCTGCGCTCGACGGCGCACTCGCCCGCCGACACGCCGCCCACCACCGGCCTTGCCGACATCGTGGTCGACGTGGGCGGCGAACCCGAGTACGAGCACCTCTACGGCAAGCAGCGGACCCTGGAGAGCCAGGCCCGGCGCATGGTCCGCTTCGTGGCCCCGATCCCGTTCGACGCGCTCCGCCAGTACCGGACCGACCTGACGGAACGGCAGCTGCGCAGCGGCTCGCCGCAGCGGATGCCGTCGATCCCACTGGACCGGGGCGCCGGGACGCGGTCGGAGGACAACCCGCCCGCCGTGCTGTTCGGCCTGCACTGGCTGGAACTCGGCGGCGCGGAGCGCTGGGCGCTGGACACCGTCCGGCTGGCCACCCAGGCCGGGCTGACGCCGATCGTCGTCACCGACCGGCCCTCCGCGCACCCGTGGATCACCCGGCCGGAGCTGGACGGCGCGGTGATCGTGCCGTTGACGCTGCCGCTGGACCCGGCCGCCGACTCGGCGTTCCTGGCCGGGGTACTGGCCAACTTCGACGTCCGCGGCATCCACATCCACCACAACACCTGGCTGTACCAGCGGCTGCCGTGGCTGAAGGCGCAGCGGCCGGACATCCCCGTCGTCGACTCGCTGCACATCCTGGAGTGGCGCACCGGCGGTTTCGTGGACATCGCGGCCCGGCTGTCGAACATGATCGACGTGCACCACGTCATCTCACCCGCCCTGCGGGACTACCTGCTCGGCCAGCAGGGCCTGCCGCCGAACAAGATCAAGCTGGCCACCCTGGCGAACCTGACCGGCACCGACATCGCGTCGGTCAACCGCACCAGGGCCGCGGACGACCCGTTCACCGTGGTCTTCGTCGGCCGGTTCACCCAACAGAAGCGGCCCTACCTGTTCCTGCAACTGGCTGCCCGGCTGCGCAAGCACGCGCCGGGACGGGTCCGGTTCGTCATGCACGGCGACGGCGAGCTGGGCAACGAGGTGCAGAGCCTGCGGGCCCGGTACCGGCTCGGTGACGATCTCCAGGTGCGCGGCCCGGACGTCCCGGTGGCCAGGACGCTGGCCGAGGCGGACGTGCTGGTCATCTCGTCGGACAACGAGGGCCTCACGCTGACGTCGTTCGAGGCCACCGCGGCGGGTGTGCCCGTGGTGTCCACCGATGTCGGCTCGCAGGCCTCGCTGGTCGCGTCGGACCTGCTGTGCCCCCGGCACCCGTATCCCTTCCTACAGGCGGCCACGACGAGCATCGCTACCATGATGACCTCACCCGACCAGCGCAAGAAGTGGCTGGACGAGCAGATCGTCAAGGCAGCCGCGTTCGCCAAACTGCCCGATGCCCGCTCGTGGACCCGCGAGCTCTACCAAGGATGGCTCCGTTGAGCACTGTCGCCGCCGTCGTCGTCACGTACAACCGCAAGGACAAGCTCGCCACCGTGCTCGACCACCTGCTGGCGCAGACCCAGGCGCCGGACTGGATCATCGTGGTGGACAACGCGTCCACGGACGGCACGGAGAAGGTGCTCGCCAGGTACACCGACCACGACAGCGTGGTGGTACAGACGCTGCCGGAGAACACCGGCGGCGCGGGCGGTTTCGCCGCCGGCATGGCCAGGGGCTACGAGCTGGGCGCGGACTTCGTCTGGATCATGGACGACGACTGCTACCCGAACCCGGACGCGCTGGAGGAACTGCGGGTCGGCCTGGCCAAGGCCGAGGAGTCGATGGGCATGACGCTGCCGTACGCGTGCTCGGTGGTGAAGTACATCGACGGCGAGATCTGCGAGATGAACAACCCGGGCACCACCTGGGACTGGGGCCGGCTGCTGGCCCGCGGCCAGGAGAGCGTGCTGGTCACGCACTGCTCGTTCGTGTCGGTGCTGATCCCGCGGCGCGTGCTGACCCGGCACGGGCTGCCGCTGAAGGAGTACTTCATCTGGTTCGACGACCAGGAGTACACGCTGCGGGTCACCAAGGACGGCCCCGGCGTCCAGGTGCTGAACAGCGTCGTGGTGCACGACATGGGCGTCAACCGCGGCGTGAACTTCGCCGACGTGACTCCGGCGAACATGTGGAAGTTCCGCTACGGCGTCCGCAACGAGGCGTCCTTCCGGCTGCACCATCAGGGTGTCGGCGCGTTCCTGAAGTTCGTGGGGCGTCTTGTCCAGGGCACTCGGGCCGGCCGCGTGCCGTGGGGGCTGCGGATCGAACTGGCCCGCAAGGTCGTCGAGGGCGTCAAGTTCGATCCGAAGCCGACGTATCCGCACTCCGTGCTTTGACGTGGCACCCCTGATTCAGACTGGCAGGCGACGGAACACCGCACGCGGCAGGTGCCGCAACACCGCCATCACCCACCGCAGCTGACCCGGCGCCCACGCCTGTTCCCGGCGCCGACGAACCGTGTCCACGACCACGTCGGCCACCTGCTCGGCAGTCTGCGAAAGCGGCGCCGCCGTCAGCCCCTCGGTCATCCTGGTATGCACGAACCCGGGACGCACCACACTGACCCGCACACCAGAAGGCCGCAACGCCTCGGTCAGACCGGTATAGAAACTGTCCAAACCGGCCTTCGTGGACCCGTAGACGAAGTTGGACCGGCGAGGCCGCTCCGCGGCCACAGTGGACAGTGCGACCAGCGACCCGTGACCCTGACGCCGCAACCGTTCCGCCAGTGCCACGCCGACCGTGACCGCACCGACGTAGTTCACCTCGGCCAGTTCCCTTGCCGTGGCCACGTCGGTCCAGGCAGCCTCCTGATCGCCGAGCACGCCGAACGCGACCACCGTCACGTCGATGTCGCCGTCCGCGAACGCCTTCTCCACCACCTCGACGTGCGTGTCCGGCTGCCGCGCGTCGAACGGCAGCACGCTGACCGTGCATCCGTTGGTGCGCAACCGATCCGCGGCCGCGTCCAACCGGGCGCCCGGCCGGCCGGCCAGTACCACGCGCAACGGCCGGACCGTGGCGAACTTCGCGGCCACCGCGATGCCGATCTCGGAACTGCCGCCCAGCAGCAGCAGGGACTGGGGATTGCCAACGGCGTCGATCACAGGGCCAGCCTTCGTGACATGTCGGAGCGGAACATTCCGGTCGGGTCGACGGTGGCCCGCACCTTGCGCCACTCGTCGATGCGGGGATACATGCGCTGCAGGGCCTCCGCGGTGGTGCGGGACTCCTTGGCCAGGTACAGCCTGCCGCCCGCGTCGAGCACCAGGTCGTCCAGTCGGGCACACAGCTCGTGCAGGCCGGATCGCACCGGGAAGTCGACACACAGGGTCCAGCCGGGCATCGGGAACGACATGGGCGCCCGGTTTCCGGCACCGAACCGCTTCAGCACGTTCAGCGCCGACACGTGGCCGGAGTGCGCGATCATGCGCACGGCCTGCCGGATGGCGTCCTCCGCGCCGAAGGGCACCACGAACTGGTACTGCAGGAAGCCGCGCGGGCCGTACGCCCGATTCCACTCGCCCACGATGTCCAGCGGGTGCAGGAACTGGGTGATGTTCTGCACCGCGCCCGCCTTCGTCGGCGACTTCCGGTACCACAGCTCGCTGAAGACGCGCGCGGTCACGCGGTTGAGCATGCCCGGCGGGAACACGTCCGGCACGGTCAGCAGCTGCGGCGCGTCGAACTTCAGCGGCGTCGGCCGAAGCTTCGCCGGCAGGTCGTCGACCCGCGCGTGGTTTGCCCTGGTGAGGATGCCGCGGCCCAGATGCGGGCCGGTGGTCACCGCGTCGAACCAGGACACCGACTCCACGTAGTTCTCGTCACCGACCGACTGGCGGGCCATCAGGTCGTCGAGGTTGTTCACCTGCTCGGTGTCCACCACGAAGTACGCGCTCTCGACCCGGTCGAGGTGCAGCGTGGCCCGCAGCACCACCCCGGTCAGGCCCATGCCGCCGACCGTGGCCCAGAACAGCTCGGCCTGGTCGCCGTCCGGGGTGAGGGTGCGCACCTCGCCGTCGGCCGTGGCCAGATCCATGCTCAGCACGTGGTTGCCGAAGCTCCCGGCCACGTGGTGCGCCTTGCCGTGCACGTCGGACCCGATCGCGCCACCGACGGTCACCAGACGGGTACCGGGCAACACCGGCAGCCACAGCCCGTCCGGGAGCAGCCTGCGCATCAGGGTGTCCAGGCTGACCCCGGCGTCCGCGGTGACGGTGGCCGCGGCCACGTCCACCTCGTGGATCCGGTCCATGCCGGTCATGTCGATGACGAGGCCACCGGAGTTCTGCGCCGGGTCGCCGTAGGACCGGCCCAGGCCCCTGGCGACCACGCCGCGCTCGCCTGCCGACCGGATCGCGTCGACCACGTCGTCGTTGGTCCGCGCCGTGATGACGGTGGCCGCCGTCGGTGCGGTTCGGCCCCAGCCGTTGAGCAGTCGTGATCGACCGTGTCCGTGCTCCACCGGATCGATGCTATCCGGTGGCCTCCCCTACGATGCTGCTGGACCGTCGTCGGACCGTAAGGACGTGGCATGGTGGCATCGAGCCAGGTTTCGGCCCCACCGGCTCGGCGTGGCGTGCTCGACCAGGCCGTGCGGTTCGTCGGGTTCGGCATCCTGTCGGCCGGTGTCGACTTCGGGATCTACCAGCTGCTGCTGCACTTCGGGCTGTGGGCCGATGTCGCGAAGGGCATCAGCTTCATCTTCGGCACGGTCACGGCGTACCTGCTCAACCGGCGGTGGACGTTCGGCTCTGCGGGCGGCGCGGCGCCCGCGATCCGGTTCGCGGTGCTCTACGGCGCCACGTTCTTCGTCAACGTCGGCGTGAACGCGCTGTTCCTGCACCTCCTGGCCGGCCATCGGTGGCAGATCCCGATCGCGTGGGTCATCGCGCAGGGCACCGCGACCGTGATCAACTTCGTGCTGCTGCGCACGGTCGTGTTCCGCGACTGATCCTCAGTGCTCCCTTGGCAGGCTGCCGTAGAGCTTGCCGAGACCGGGTGCCGTGTCGACGTGCGCGGCGAGCACGTGCGCGAAGTTCACCACGACCGACGAGCCGTTGGCCGCCGCGATGGACTCGATGTCCCCGTTGCGGATCATCCCCGGCAGCCGGTCTGCCAGCTCGCTCGCCGACTCGGTGGGAACCACGACCAGCAGGGGTTCGCCGCCGCTGGCCAGATGCATGACCAGGGCCCTTCGTTGTTCTGTCATGAGTCGACTCCACCAGCGATTCGATCATCCGGCAAGGCGGGTTCGCTGCGGGCGCACAGCACGGCGCAGGTTGCGCTCAGGGCGTAACGAAGGGGCGCGCTGAACCACGAAAGACCCCATGCGTCCGTGGACGTTTGGTTTCGGTGAGAAACTGTGCGGGTGAGTGCGGTGTCCACAGAACCTGACCCGCGGCTGATCAGGGCCGCGCTGGACTGTTTCCTCAGTTTTGGCGTCCGCAAGACCTCGCTGACCGACGTCGCCGACCGGGCCGGCGTGTCCAGAGCGACCGCCTACCGAGTGTTCGGAGACAAGAACGGCCTGGTCCGGGCGGTGGCCGAGGCCGAGGTCACCC
>DASXXM010000429.1:0-4382 GCA_036503065.1 Pseudonocardiaceae bacterium
CGACGACCTGATGTACGAGATCACCGCCCGGGCCGAGCGCGACGAGCGGGTACTGGTGACCACGCTGACCAAGAAGATGTCCGAGGACCTGACCGACTATCTGCTCGAGCACAGCATCCGGGTACGCTACCTGCACTCCGAAGTGGACACTCTGCGCCGGGTGGAACTGCTGCGCCAACTGCGGTTGGGCGACTATGACGTGCTGGTCGGCATCAACCTGCTGCGCGAGGGCCTCGACCTGCCCGAGGTCTCGCTGGTGTCCATTCTGGACGCCGACAAGGAGGGTTTCCTGCGCAGCGGCACGTCCCTGATCCAGACCATCGGCCGCGCGGCACGGAACGTGTCCGGCCAGGTGCACATGTACGCGGACCGGATCACCGCGTCGATGCAGCGGGCGATCGACGAGACCGACCGCAGGCGGGCCAAGCAGGTCGCGTACAACACCGAGCGCGGCCTGGACCCGCAGCCGCTGCGCAAGCGGATCGCGGACATCCTGGACCGGGTGTACGCCGAGGCGGACGACTCGGAACGCAGCGAGACCGTGCCCGTCGGCGGCTCCGGCCGCAACACGTCACGCGGCAAGCGCGCCACCGGCGAGCGCGGCGGCTCACCGCTGGCACGCAGCGCGGGCGTGATCGACGCCGGTCGCGACCCGAAGAGCATGCCGAGGGCGGAACTGGCGGACCTGATCAGCCGCCTGTCCGAGCAGATGATGAACGCCGCCCGCGACCTCCAGTTCGAACTGGCGGCCCGACTACGCGACGAGATCGCGGACCTGAAGAAGGAACTACGCGGCATGGACGCGGCCGGCGTGCGCTGACCCTGGACGAGCACAAGGCCAAGCGCCCATAATCACGAGACCGTTGCGCCATTTGGCCGATACCCTGGAGCCATGGCGTTCATCATCAGGGATCGCGAAACCGAATGGCTGGCCACCGAGGTGGCCCAGATGACCGGGAACTCCAGGACCGGCGCGATCCGCGAGGCGCCCCGCGCGATCATTTGGTGGCGCATGAAAGCATCGAGGAACGGGGCCGGCGAGTGCTGCGCTTCCTGCAGGAGGAGATCTGGCCGCAGATTCCCGATCACTTCCGACGCGCCGTGATCACCAAGGCGGATCGCGAGGAACTTCTGGGGTACGGACCCGACGGCGTTTGACCATATGGCAAAGCCGCTGGTCAGCTTGTGATGTCCTTGCGGTTGAAGCGGCGGATCGCGAGCGCGGTGAAGATCACGGCGTAGATCAAGGCGGACAGCACACCGCGGGCGATGTCGCCCCAGTCCACGTTGGAGCCCAGTAGGTCCGCCCACGCGTAGACGTAGTGCGTCGGCAGGTATTCGCGCAGGCCGCCCAGTGCGGTGATCGAGTCGAGGATCTGCGACAGGATCGATACCAGCACGGCGCCGCCGACCGCGCCCAGCGGTGCGTCCGTGGACACCGACAGCAGCAGTGCCAGTGCGGCCACCCACAGCAGGTGCAGCAGCAGGTACACCACGACGAGCCCGATCCGGCCGACGGCGGTCCCGAACGGCAGCGCGTCGCCGTCCGGGCCGACCATGTCGCCCGTGCCGTACCACAGCACGCCGACCAGCAGCGACACCGCCGGCAGCACGACGAGGCCGAGCACGGTGAGGATGCCGGCCACGATTGCCTTCTGCCGCACCAGCCTGCCGCGCGGCACGGGCGCGGCCAGCAGGTATTTCAGGCTCGACCAGGATGCCTCGCTGGCGATCGTGTCGCCGAAGAACAGCGACACGACGACCACCAGCAGGAAGCTCGCCGACGCGAACAGCGCGAACACGGTGAAGTTGGCGCCGCTCGATGTCGCCAGGTCCACCAGTTGGCCCGAGTTGCGGTTGCTGCTGCCGTTGCCGATCTTGAACGCGATCAGCAGCAGGAACGGCAACACCACCAGGAATCCCAACGCGATCTGGGTTCGCCTGCGCCGGAACTGCCGGATCAGTTCGACCCGCACGGGCAGCGTGCGTTCCGGCCGGTATGCCGTGGCAGTCCCCGGGTTGCCGGGCTTCCTCGCCAGCTCGGTCATGTGACCGTACCCCCGACCAGTTGCAGGAACGCGTCTTCGAGGCGGCCGCGCGGGCCGACCTGGTCCACGGCGACCCCGGCCTTCACCAGTGCGTCCACCGCGGTCGAGCGCGGCACGCCGTTCAGCCGTGCGTGTACCTGACCGTCCTGGACGCCGACAAGGGTCGAGTCGGCCAGGCCGGGCAGTGTGCGCAGCACGCCGACGGCGCGTTCCGCGTCGTCCACCCGGAACAGCGTCTCCCCGCCGCCGCCGACGATCTCGCCGACCTCGCCCGCCGCGACCAGCCGGCCCTGGTGCATGACCACGACGTGCGTGCAGGTCTGCTCGACCTCGGTGAGCTGGTGGCTGGACACCAGCACGGTCCGGCCGCCTGCCGCGTAGTCGCGCAGCACGTCGCGCATGTCGCGGATCTGCGGCGGGTCGAGGCCGTTGGTCGGCTCGTCGAGGACCAGCAGGTCGGGCAGGCCGAGCATGGCCTGCGCGATGGCCAGCCGCTGCCGCATGCCCTGGCTGTACGTGCCGACGCGACGACGGATGGCGTCGCCGAGCCCGGCGATCTCCAGTGCCTCCTCGAACCCGGCGTCCGCAGTGGGCCGGCCGGTGGCCGCCCAGTACAGCGTCAGGTTCGCCATGCCGGACAGGTGCGGCAGGAAGCCTGCGCCCTCCACGAACGAGCCGATTCGCGCCAGCACCGGCGATCCCGGCGCGACCGGATGCCCGAAGACCCGGATCGAGCCCGCGGACGGGTGCACCAGGCCCATCATCATCCGCAGCGCGGTCGTCTTGCCGGCGCCGTTCGGGCCGAGCAGCCCGACGACCTGGCCCCGCGACACCCGGAACGACAGGTCGTCCACGGCGACCACGCCACCGGGGTAGGACTTGCTCAGCCCGTCGAGCACGAGGGGGACGTCCGCCAGCGCCGGCGAAAAGTCGTCGGCGCGACGGCGGCGCAACAGCAAATAAGCTGCCGCAAGTAGACACAGTGCCAGCACCACGCCGATCGCGATCAGTTGCGGCACCGGCAACGGGGCCGAACCGGCCCGGCCGGGCACCACGGGCACGGACAGTCGCGCCGAGGTCAGGCCGATGCGCAGCACGCCCGGTTGGGACAGGTTCGCGTAGCTCTGGTCGGTGGTGGACACCACGAGTGCCAGCCGGTGGCCGCTCTGCACCGGCTGGACGATGCCCGCCAACGTGACCGTCACGTCGACCGGCGTGCCATCGGCGGGCAGCGGGTCGATCCGGATCGGGGCCACGGTGGCGCCGGGCAGCGAGCGCGTGCCGTTCGGCGCGAGGTCGTAGAGCTTGGCGTACAACACCGCCTGCGGATCAGTGCCCTGCCCTGGCACGGCGCTGACCCGCAGGCCGACCGTTGCCGAGCCGGCTACCAGCAGCTGGCTGCTCAGCGGTGCGGTGACGAACGACGCGTTCTCGCCGGGGACATCGGAGGACAACCGGCCGGCGGCGGCGCCGAGCGCGCCGGTCAGGCCGGGCAGCCCGCTGATCGCGGCGGGGCTGCCGCCGGGTGGGTTCAGCGCCTGTTGGGTGGGCGGACCGAACAGCGCAAGCGTTTGCCGCTGGGTGCCCGCACCGGTCAGGCCGGGATAGGCGGCCGCGGTCACCGTCCGGACCGACGGTGTGCCGTTCGTCCGGACCGAGCCCTGCACGTCGTACTGGAAGGCGGTACCGGGATCGGCGCCCTGGCCGGACAGGTAGTGCCGAAACCAGTCGGTGATCTGCTGTTGCAGCGCGGCGTTCGGGGCGGCGCCGTCGTGGCCGCCGTCGTACCAGATCATCTTGACCCGGCCGCCTGCCGCGGTGATCTGCCGCGCGTTCGCGTCCGCCTGGTCGAGGCCGAACAGGGTGTCCTGCTCCCCCTGCACCAGCAGCGTCGGCACGGTGATGTGGCTTGCCACGCTGACCGGCGAGTCCCGGCGCAGCAGGTCGACGGTCTGCCCGGTGGCGCGGCCGGTGGTCGCGATCTGTTGGTACGCCTGGCAGATCTCGGGCACGAAGCGGCCGCAGGCGGCGGGCGGACCGCCGGCCGCCGCGGTCGACGGTTCGGTCAGGCCTGCGCCGAACAGGATGCCGGCCCACGCCCGCTTGAACACGCCGCCCGCGGCGAAGGCGCCGGCCGCCGGGGTGGCCGTGGCCGGCGGCGTGGCGGCGGCCGAGTTGGGCACGAGTGCCTGCGACAGGTCGTTGTAGGTGATCACCGGGGCGATCGCGTCCACCCGGCGATCGGATCCGGCCAGCATCAGGGAGAACGCGCCGCCGTAGGAGCCGCCGGTCACGCCGACGCGCGGGTCGTTCGGGCCGTCCTTGGTCACCTCG
>DASXXM010000430.1:0-11416 GCA_036503065.1 Pseudonocardiaceae bacterium
TACTTTGCTGCCGGGTGGTGCAGGACGATGGCGTCGGTCGACTGTTCCGGGTGCAGCTGGAACTCCTCCGACAGTTTGACGCCGATTCGTTCCGGCTTCAGCAGGTTGGCGATCTTCGCGCGGTCCTCCAGGTCAGGGCAGGCGCCGTAGCCGAGGGAGAAGCGAGCGCCCCGGTAGCCGAGCGTGAAGAACTCCGTCACGTCGGTCGGGTCCTCGTCGGACATCGGGATGCCGCCGGGCAGGCGCAGTTCCTCGCGGACGCGGCGGTGCCAGTATTCGGCCAGTGCCTCGGTCAACTGGACACCTAGGCCGTGCACCTCCAGGTAGTCGCGGTACGCGTCGGCCTCGAACAGGCTCTGGGCGTAGTCGGCGATCGGCTGGCCCATCGTGCACAGGTGGAACGCGACCACGTCGACGTCGCCGGTGTCCCGTGGCCGGAAGAAGTCGGCAAGGCACAGGCGGCGGTCGCGGCGCTGGCGCGGGAAGGTGAAGCGCGTCACTTCGGCTGCGTCCGGCGAGTGCGACGCCAGGATCACCAGGTCGTCGCCGTCGGCGACGCACGGGTAGTAGCCGTAGGCCACGGCCGCGTTGGCGAGGACGCCGTCGGTGGCAAGGCGGTCCAGCCAGTAACGCAACCGGGGCTTGCCCTCGGTTTCGACGAGTTCGTCGTAGCTGGGACCCGCACCGCCGCGGACACCTCGCAGGCCCCACTGGCCCATGAACGTCGCCCGCTCGTCGAGCATCGCCGCGTAGTCGGCCACCGCGATGCCCTTGACCACGCGGTTGCCCCAGAACGGCGGCGTGGGGACGGGCACGTTCGTGGCAACGTCCGACCTGGCAGCCACCGGCTCCGACGACGGCTCCGCCGCGGCCGCGCGCTGGGCCGCGATGCGCAGCGACCGTTCGCGCCGCGCCTTGCGTTCGGCGATCTTGGCCCGGTCGGCGTCGTCGACCACCGGTGCCTCGCCGCGCTTCGCGGCCATCACGGCGTCCATCAGCCGCAGGCCCTCGAACGCGTCCCTGGCGTAGTGGACCTCACCGAGGTACAGCTCCGTCAGGTCGTTCTCCACGTACGCCCTGGTCAGCGCTGCGCCGCCGAGCAGGACCGGCCACTGGGCGGCAACACCCCGGGAGTTCATCTCCTCGAGGTTCTCCTTCATGATCACCGTGGACTTGACCAGCAGGCCCGACATGCCGATCACGTCGGCGCGGTGTTCGGACGCGGCGTCCAGAATCGACGTGATCGGCTGCTTGATGCCGAGGTTCACCACCTCGTACCCGTTGTTGGACAGGATGATGTCCACCAGGTTCTTGCCGATGTCGTGCACGTCGCCCTTGACCGTGGCCAGCACGATCCGGCCCTTGCCCGCGTCGTCGCTGCGGTCCATGTGCGGTTCCAGGTAGGCGACCGCTGCCTTCATCACCTCGGCGGACTGGAGCACGAACGGCAGTTGCATCTGGCCGGACCCGAACAGTTCGCCGACCGTCTTCATGCCCGACAGCAGCGTGTCGTTGATGATCTCCAGCGCGGGGCGTTCGGTCAGCGCCACGTCCAGGTCCGGTTCGAGGCCCTTGCGTTCGCCGTCCACGATCCGCCGCTGCAACCGCTCGAACAGCGGCAGCGCGGCCAGTTCGGCGGCCCGCGTCTCCTTGGACGCCGACGTCGTGACACCCTCGAACAGCTCCATGAAGCGCTGCAACGGGTCGTAGTCCTCCCGCCGCCGGTCGTACACCAGGTCGAGCGCGACGGTGAGCCGCTCCTGCGGGATGCGGCTGATCGGCACGATCTTGGACGCGTGCACGATCGCGGTGTCCAAACCGGCCTGGACGCATTCGTTCAGGAACACGGAGTTCAGCACCTGGCGCGCGGCCGGGTTCAACCCGAAGGACACATTGGACAGTCCCAACGTGGTCTGCACGTTGGGGTGCGCCTTCTTCAGCGCCCGGATCGACGCGATGGTCTCCAGCGCGTCGCGGCGGGACTCCTCCTGGCCGGTGGCGATGGTGAACGTGAGGGTGTCCACGATGATGTCGGACTCGGCGAGGCCGTACTTCCCGGTGATGTCCGCGATCAGTCGCTTCGCGATCTCCACCTTGTGCTCGGCGGTGCGGGCCTGGCCCTGCTCGTCGATGGTCAACGCGACGACCGTGGCGCCGTATTCGGCGACGAGTTCCATCACCCGGCTGAACCGGGACTCGGGGCCGTCGCCGTCCTCGTAGTTCACCGAGTTGACCGCGCACCGCCCGCCCAGCCGCTCAAGGCCGGCCTCGATGACCGCGACCTCGGTGGAGTCCAGCATCACCGGCAGCGTCGACGCGGTGGCCAGCCGACTGGCCACCTCGACCATGTCCGCGACTCCGTCCCGTCCCACGTAGTCGACGCACACGTCGAGCATGTGGGCGCCGTCGCGGGTCTGGCCGCGGGCGATCTCGACGCAGTCGCCGAACTCGCCCGCCAGCATGGCATCGCGAAACGCCTTGGAACCGTTGGCGTTGGTGCGTTCGCCGATCATCAGTACGGACGCGTCCTGCGCGAACGGCACCGTCTGGTACAGCGACGACACGCCCGGCTCCGGGTGTGGCCTGCGCTGTCGCGGCGACACGTCCCGGACGGCCTCGGCGACGGCCGTGATGTGCTCGGCCGTGGTGCCGCAGCAGCCGCCGACCAGCCGGACACCGAACTCGGTGACGAAGCCGGCCAGCGCGCTCGCCAGCTCGTCGGGCCCCAGCGGGTACTCGGCGCCGTGCTTGCCGAGCACCGGCAGGCCCGCGTTGGGCAGTACGGAGATGTTCACCGTGGCGTGCTTGGACAGGTACCGCAGGTGCTCGCTCATCTCGGCGGGGCCGGTGGCGCAGTTGAGGCCGATCAGGTCGATGCCCAGCGGTTCCAGCGCCACGAGGGCGGCGCCGATCTCGGTGCCCAGCAGCATGGTGCCGGTGGTCTCCACGGTGACCTGGGCGATCAGCGCCACCCGGCGGCCCTCCGCGGCCATCGCCCGCCGCGCGCCGATCACCGCGGCCTTCGCCTGGAGGATGTCCTGGCAGGTCTCGATCATCACGGCGTCGACGCCGCCGGCGAGCAGGCCGCGCACCTGCTCGGCGTAGGCGTCGCGCAGGGTCGTGAACGGGGCGTGGCCCAGCGTCGGCAGCTTCGTGCCGGGGCCGACCGAGCCGAGCACGAACCGGGGCCTGCCGGGTTCGCTGAACTCGTCGGCCGCCTCGCGGGCCAGTCGCGCGCCGCTCTCGGACAGCTCGCGAATCCGGTCCGCGATGTCGTATTCGGCCAGGTTGGCGAGGTTCGCACCGAAGGTGTTGGTCTCGACCGCGTCCGCGCCCGCCGTCAGATACGCGCGATGCACCGCGCGGACCACATCCGGTCGGGTGACATTGAGGATCTCGTTACAGCCTTCGAGTCCGGCGAAATCGTCCAGGCTGAGATCCTGTGCCTGGAGCATGGTGCCCATGGCGCCATCCGCTACCAGCACACGCTCGGCCAGGGCGTTCAGGAACGGGAGCGACACGCGATCCACCATGGAGCCAGCCTACGATCTCCACCGGGGGTGGGTCGGTCGTAGGCTTGCTAAGTGACTGATCGCGACTCGAACCCAGCAACCCCGGATAACCCGGCGCCGCCGACCGCTCCGATCCTGGTCGCCGCGTTCGAGGGGTGGAACGACGCCGGTGATGCCGCGACGACCGCGATCGAACATCTCCAGCTCAGCTGGGACGCCACACCGCTGGCCGAGATCGACCCGGACGATTACTACGACTTCCAGGTCACCCGCCCCACCGTCCACCTGGTGGACGGGGTGACCCGACGCGTCGAGTGGCCCACCACCCGGCTCACCGTCTGCCGCCCACCCGGCTCGGCGACCGACGTGGTACTCGTGCACGGCATCGAGCCGAACATGCGGTGGCGCAAGTTCTGCGGCGAACTGTTGGAGCACGTGGAGCGGCTCGGCGTGACCACCGTGATCACGCTCGGCGCGCTGCTCGCGGACACGCCGCACACCCGCCCCGTTCCGGTGACCGGCACGGCCTACGACAACGAGTCGGCCACCCGGTTCGGCCTGGAACACTCGCGCTACGAGGGCCCGACCGGGATCGTCGGCGTGTTCCAGGACAGCTGTGTGCAGCTCGGCGTGCCGGCGATCTCGATCTGGGCGGCCGTGCCGCACTACGTGTCGCAGCCGCCATCGCCCAAGGCCACGCTCGCGCTGCTGCACCGGGTCGAGGAACTGTTGGACGTCGAGGTGCCGCTCGGCGCGCTGCCGTCGCAGGCGGAGGAGTGGGAGCGCACGGTCAGCGAGATGGCCGACGAGGACGAGGACGTGCGCAACTACGTCCGGGCGCTGGAGGAGCGCGGCGACGAGATCGGTCTGACCGAGACCAGCGGCGACGCCATCGCGGCCGAGTTCGAGCGCTACCTGCGGCGCCGCGGCCGCGGGTCGGGGCGCGGCGGCCACGGCGCCACCGGCCAGTGACCGAGGTCGATCAGCGGCCACCCGGCGTCCGGCGCCGACTCGCGGTCGGCGCGCTGTACGCGGGCGGGCTCCTCGGGCCGTTCGGCGGCGGCATGGTGACGCCGGTGCTGTCGGAGATCGGCGCGGACTTCCATACGTCGACCGGGAACGCGGCCCTGTCGCTGACCGCGTACATGGTGCCGTTCGCCGCGCTGATGCTGGTGTCGGGCACGCTGGGCCAGCGCTGGGGCGCGGCACGCACCACGCGGATCGCGTACGTGGTCTACCTGGTGGTGTCGCTGGTCTGCGTGCTGCACGGGCCGTACTGGCTGTTCCTGCTGGCCAGGGCCGCGCAGGGCGGCGCGAACGCGTTCACGACGCCGTTGCTGCTGGCGTCGGTGGCCCGGATCACACCGCCCGGCCGGCTCGGTCGGGCATTGGGCCTGTTCGGCTCGTTGCAGGCGGCCGGTCAGACGAGCGCCCCGCTGGTCGCCGGACTGGTGGCGGTGGCGAGTTGGCGCTACGCGTTCATCGGGTCGGCGGTGTTGGCGGGCGTGTTGGCCATCGTCGGGCTGCCGGATTCGGTGTCCGTCGCCGACGGGCCGCGCACGACGTTGCGCAGCGCGTTCCGGCCCGCGGTGTTGCGGATCGGCCTGGCCGGTTTCCTGGGGTGGGGCTGTCTCGGCGGGTTGGCGTTCCTGGTTGCGTTCCGCGCGCAGGACGCGTTCGGCCTCGGCGCCGGCGGCCGGGGCGTGCTGCTGACCGTGTTCGGGGTGGCCGGCATTCTCACGGCTCGGCTGGTCGGACAGTTGGTGGACCGCGTTGGTGGGCGGCGGGCGGTGGCCGTCGGGATGCTGGCCGGTGCGGTACTGCTGGTCGGTATCGGCCTGGTCGGGTCGGCGGTCGCGGTCGGCGCGCTGTGGGCGTTGTGCGGTGTGGCCAGCCAGTCGGTGCTCGTCGGCGTGAACTCACTTGCCCTGTCGAGTGGCACCAATCGGGGCGGCGCGGTGTCCGTGGTGCAGGCATGCCGGTTCCTGGGCGCGGCGGTCACTCCGGCCGCGTTCACCCCCATCTACCACGCGGGCCCGCTGCTCGCGTTCCTGATTCCGGCCGCGCTGCTGGTCACCGGCACGCCATCTGCCCTGTTGGCCCGGAGGCACATCAACTCGGCTTGAACTTGTACGGCCGGTCCAGCCGAGCAACATCGATCTCGATCGGGAAGGGGACCGATACCTTCATCATGTCGCGATAGACGCCGGTAGGCATGTAGTTCCTGTTCGCAGGGTCCAGGTCATAGGTCCACAGAACCGCTCGATCATCGTCGTTCTCGACGCGCCAGAAGTGCCGGATCCCAGCCTCTGCGTACAACTGGGGCTTGCGTCGAGTGTCACGAATCTCGGAGTCCGGTGACTGAACCTCGACCGCGAGCACCACATCCTCTGGGCTCAACCAGGTCAGGGATGAGTCCGTCATGGCTGACTCATTGACTACCAGCACATCGGGTTCTGGACGCTGTCGGTCGCCGAGCCGGATCGTCAACTCTCGGGTGACCTCCAGTCCTTCGCCCGCCTGCATGGCGAGCAATGCCTTCAGAGAATCGATCACTCTGACATGGAAGATGGTCTGCGGGGCCATCACGACAAGCCCTCCGTCGATCAGCTCGATGTGGCGGGGGGCTTCCGGCGGCAGCCGGTCCAGGTCCTCGGCGTACCAGCCATCCGCTGGCGGGTAGAACCAGCGAGGAAGCGCGTTCTCGCCGCTGGCGGGCGGCAACGGTTCAGCGGACATGTCCGGAATGTTATCGCTGTCCGAAGACATTCAGACCACCACTCCCAGTAAGGCATTGACTGCGGACCGCAGTTGAACCGGAGCCTCGTCGTCGTTTCCGTGGCCGGTCAAGGCTTCCGCGACCCAAGCATCTACGGCTGCGAGCGCCGACGGTGTGTCCAAATCATCCGATAGGTGGTCGCGCAATCGGGTGATGGTGTCGGTGACGGAGGGGCCGGTCGGGCCGGTCATCGCGCGACGCCAGCGGTCGATTCGGGTCTGGGCGTCGGTGAGCAGTTCGTTCGTCCATTCCCGGTCGGTGCGGTAGTGGCCGGCGAACAGGGCAAGGCGGACCGCCATCGGGTCGATGCCGTCGGCTCGTAGGCGGGAGACGAAGACCAGGTTTCCCTTTGACTTGGACATCTTCTCGCCGTCAAGGCCGATCATCGCGGCATGGCTGTAGTGCCGGGCGAACGGATAGCTGCCGGTGAGGGCCTCGGCGTGGGCCGCGCTGCACTCGTGGTGTGGGAACGCCAGGTCCGAGCCGCCGCCCTGCACGTCGATGCCGTTGCCCAGCCGGTTCAGCGCAATCGCGGTGCACTCGATGTGCCAGCCGGGGCGGCCTGCGCCGATCTCGGTGTCCCAGGACGGCTCGCCCGCGCGCGCGGTGCGCCACAGCAGCGGGTCCAACGGGTGCCGCTTGCCGGGGCGGTCCGGGTCGCCGCCCCGCTCGGCGAACAACGCCAGCATGGTGGGCTCGTCGTAGTTCGACTCGTAGCCGAACCGGCCGGTGGCCGTGTGGTCGAAGTAGATATCCGGGTGCTCGGCGTCCAGCCGGTAGGCCGCACCGCCGGACAGGAGCTTGGCGATCTGCTCCACGATCTCCGGAATGGCCTCGACGGCGCCGACGTAGTCGCGCGGCGGCACCACCCGCAGTGCCTCCATGTCCTCGCGGAACAGCGCGGTCTCGCGCATGCCCAGCACGATCCAGTCGTCGTGGTCGCGTTCGGCGCGTTCCAGCAGGGGCTCGTCGATGTCGGTGACGTTCTGCACGTAGTGCACGTCGTGCCGGTTGTCCAGCCACTGCCGGTGCACCAGGTCGAACGCCAGGTAGGTGGCGGCGTGGCCGAGGTGCGTCGCGTCGTAGGGCGTGATGCCGCAGACGTACATCCGGGCGGTCGGGCCGGGCGCGGTCGGCCGGATCCCGCCGGTCGACGTGTCGTACAGCCGCAACGGCCGGGGTTCGCCAGGGATCCGGGGCACCGAATGAGACAACCAGCTATCCATGACACAGAGAGTAGCTGGCCAGCGGCCCGGTCCGACCCGTCTCTCCCGCCGTCCGGGAAAGTCACCCGCGGAGGTTGTCGATTCCGCGGGTGTCCGTCCGTCGTGAGAGTGTCAGTCCCAACCGGCAGTGGAAGGAGTCCCAGGATGGCTGAGTATCTGATCCTGATCTACGAGGAGGAGAAGGGTTACGCGGACGGGACGCCGGAGCTCTTCGCGGAGGTCATGGCGGCGCACAACCGGTTCGCCGAGCAGGTCGTCGAGCAGGGTGGGCAGATCGTCAGCGGTCGCGCGCTGCAGCCGTCCGCAACGGCGACGTCGATCCGCAACGACGTCGTCACCGACGGACCGTTCGTGGAGACCAAGGAGAACTTCGGCGGTTTCTACCTGATCGAGGCCAAGGACCTGGACCACGCGCTGGCGCTGTCGAAGCTGTGCCCGGCGCGGTTCGGGGGAGTCGAGGTCCGGCCGATCATGGAGTTCCCGAGCGAGTGATCGACGGCGACGCCGACGTTCGGCGGGCCGTCGCGGACGCGCACCGTCGCGAGTGGGCCTTCGTGCTCGCCGCGACGGCGCGCGTCGCGGGCGACCTGGACCTGGCCGAGGAGTGCGTGCAGGACGCCTATCTGGCGGCGCTGGACGCGTGGACCCGGCAGGGCGTGCCGAACAATCCCGGCGCGTGGCTGACCACGACGGCCCGAAGACGAGCCCTGGACGCGTTGCGCCGCGCCGGGACGCTGCGCGCGAAGCTGCCGCTGCTGGTCGAGCCGGAATCGTCGTCGTCCGATGGGGATGCGGACGAGGCGATTCCGGACGACCGGCTGCGGCTGGTGTTCACCTGTTGCCACCCGGCGCTGGCGATCGAGGCGCAGGTCGCGCTGACACTGCGGCTGGTGTGCGGCCTGACCACGACCGAGATCGCCGGCGCGTTCCTGGTCAGCGAGTCCACCATGGCGGCCCGGGTGACCAGGGCGAAGAAGAAGATCTCCGGCGCGCGGATCGCCTACCGGGTGCCGGAACCCGCCGAACTGCCCGACCGGCTGCGCGCGGTGCTGGTGGTGTTGCACCTGCTGTTCACCACGGGCCACTCGGCGCCGGTGGGCGAGGAGTTGGTGCGCTCGGACCTGGTGGCGCGGGCGATCGGCCTGACCAGGATGCTGCTCACCCTGATGCCGGACGAGCGGGAGGTCCGTGGTCTGCTCGCGCTGCTAGTGCTCACCGACGCCCGCCGCGCGACCAGGGTGGACGACACCGGGCGACTGGTGCTGCTCGCCGACCAGGACCGATCCCGCTGGGACCGCGCGGCGATCGCCGATGGCGACAGGTTGGTGCGCGACGCGCTGCGCGGCGGCCGGCCGGGGCCGTTCGCGGTGCAGGCCGCGATCGCCGCGCTGCACGCCCAGGCGCCCAGCTACGCGGAGACCGACTGGCACCAGGTGCTCGGGCTGTACGACGTCCTGGTCACGCTGTGGTCCTCGCCGGTCGTGGAGCTGAACCGAACCGTGGCGCTGTCCATGGTGGCCGGCCCGCTGGTCGCGCTGGCACGGGTGGACGAACTGGCCGGCGACCCGCGGCTGGCCGGCTACCGGTACCTGCCGGCGACCAGGGCGGACCTGCTGCGTCAGCTCGGCCGGCGCCGCGAGGCGGCCCAGGAGTACCGAAGCGCGCTGACGCTGGCCGAGAACGCCACGGAGCGGCGGTTCCTGACCGACCGACTGGCCGAACTGGGCGACGCCTGACCGGACCGTGGCAGGATTGGCGACGACCAGTACATCGCACGCGGAGGCCCACGGTGGACATCCAGACCATCGACCAGAACTACCAGCAGTTGCAACAGCAGAGCCAACAGACGGTGCAGGCGATCACCAACCTCGCGCAGAAGCTGCAGACCGCCGCGAACAACGGCGACCAGCAGGCCAGGGAATGGCTCCTGGACCTGAAGGAGATCACGCTCGGCTTCCAGCAGGAGCAGAACCAGGTCACGCTGCTGTTGCAGTCGATCCACCAGTTCGTGGCCAACCAGAGCCAACAGCAGCCCCCCGTGTACCAGCAGCCACCGCAGTACCAGCAGCCGATGTACCAGCAACCGGTCTACCAGCAGCCGATGTACGGCGGCGGCTACGGCGGTTTCATGGGCAGTTCATTCGGCCAGGCAATCGCGACCGGCGCGGGTTTCGCCATCGGCGAGGACATCATCAACGACATCTTCTGACGACAAGCTCTCTACCTGCACAAACGCCATCTGTAGCCGTGTTTTCAGGTTGCTAGGCCGTCTTCAGGCCGTCCGCCGCCAGCAGGCCGGCCCAGGCCGTCATCCCGCGCTCGGGTCCTTTGCGGACGCCTGCCTGCGCGGCTTGAACATGGTGTTGACCGCCATCCGAGCACGGTCGTAGGAGTTGGGCATCAGGTGCACGTAGGTCCGAAGCGTGAAGGCCTCGTCCGCGTGCCCAAGGAAGGCGGCCAACTCCTTGATTGACACGCCCTGCTGGAGCATCCACGACGCGAACAGGTGACGGAGCGCGTGCATACCGTCCCCATAGTCCTGCTGGTACGTGAGCCCAGCACGCGCGAACGCCGGAATCCAGGTGGCCGTGTTGAACTTGCGCGCCGTATGCAATGCCGAGTCCGAATCAGTCACCAGGACATTGACCGTCTCGTGCTTGCGCCCGTCCTGTTCGCCCCAGGGCAAGGATACTGACACGGGCGGATAGTTCTCCGCGTAGGCATCCAACGTCTCCAGCACGCCCATGCCGAGCGGGATATCGCGCTCCTTGTGTCCCTTCGGGAACTTGAACTTCTGCACAGCGCCGACCTTCACGACTTGTCGCGTGCAGTGGTACAACATCTTCCCGCGGTCGACGTTGTCCATCGAGAACGCGAAGATTTCTCCTTGCCGCAACCCAAGTCCCGCGCCCAGTGTGACCACCACCTGATCCCGAGGAGACAAAGCAAGCTCGATCTTGCGCATCTTCGACTCGGACCAGGGCGCCACCTTCTTCGGCCCAACAGCGGGCCGCCGGATCGACTTGTCTCGGCACGGGTTCGACCGCACACGATGATCCGAAACGGCCGCCTCCAGGATGGACGACACCAAGTCGTACGCCTGCCGTTGATACGACTGCGCCGGAGGCCGATCCTGACCGTTCATCCATCCCAGCCATTTCCGAATCGCATCCGTGCCAACCGCTGACAATTGCTTGTCACCGAGGAACGGGTACACCAGATTCTTCAGCACAGCAGCCCAGGTCTGTACCGATGATTCGTCACGAGACCGACCCATCATGACCGTTTGACTGTACTCACGGAATGTCAGCTTGCCCGCATCCGGGTCCAAATATGTACCCGACAGCACGTCGTGCTGCTGTTTCGCAAGGAAAGTCTTGGCCCGCGACAGTTGCCGGTCAGGGAACATCTCCGACCGCTCACGGCCATCTGGATCAGGGTATCTGACCTTGTACCGCATTCCCTTGCCATGCAGGGGCGACGGCTCACGGACAATCTTGCCCTTGTCGTCCCTCACTATCGTGCCGTCATCGCGCCGCTTGGGCTGATACCAGCGGTCCTGGACGTGACCAGCCATAACCCCAATCCTCTCGAATTGCCGAACAACACCACGTTCGCGACCGGTCAAGCCACATCCGCTTCACTGGTTAGCTGGTCGAACCAACTTTTGACAGCGTCGGGCTCGTATCGGACGTGCTTACCGAGCTTGCGCCACGGCGGCCCGTAGCCCTTGTACCGCCATTCCCGCAACGTCTTCTCCGGAATGATCAGGAACGCCGACAGGTCAGATGGAGACCACAACCGGTCCGGTCTCGACTCTGCCTGTCCCCCGCGACGGTCACCCATGATTCCGCCTCTCAAGCCGCTACTGGTCGAGTTGCCGAAGTTGCTGATCCGCC
>DASXXM010000431.1:0-1713 GCA_036503065.1 Pseudonocardiaceae bacterium
CCACCTCGGCCTGGTCGCCCGGCTCGTCTCACCAGTACTGGGCGCCGCGGCGACCGACCGTGTCGTGCCGGACCTGGACCTGCGCGACACGTGGTGGCAGCCGGTGCTCGGCGGCGCGTTCCCGCTCTCCGTCGCGGACACCGCAGCGAGCCTCGACCAGTTGCTCGATGGTCCGATCAGGACACTCGTGGTGGCGACGCGGCCATTCGGGGTGTCCGAACAGATCCTGTGGGGGAACGTCGGTTCCGCGCTGCACGGTGCCGCCGGAGTGATCGGCGCGCGGGCGGACGCCATCGTGGCGTGGCTCATGAGCAGGCCGCCGTTGCGCGGTACCGGCACGACGACCGATGGCCGGTTCCGCCGCCGTACCTGCTGCCTGATCTACCGTGCCGCCCCTGGTCGGGGTGGTGCGGTCTGCGGCGACTGTGTGCTCGTCAGACCATCTTCTTGATCGACCGCACGAGCTCCGACGGTTCCTCGTCCGGGTCGCGGTAGGCGTGCAGGGCGGCCCGGCCCTCCGCGCCGCGCAGGCGGTTGGCGAGCTTGGCCGGCAGGGCGACCATGAACAGGTACCCGGTGTTGTGGAAACCCTCCACCAGCCACGAGACCCACGGCAGCGCCAGGTTGGTCGCCGGGCTGAAGAACGTGGGTGCCTGCCCGTCGAAGACCACGTCGTACACGCCGAAGCGACTCCAGTTGGTGACGGTGAACGTGCGCTGCGCCGGGTCGAACCCGATCGGGATGCACTCGCGCAGCCGCGCGCGGCCGACCGACTCCAGCAGCGCCCGGTTGGTGCGGATGTTGAGGCTCGTCGGCCCGTACGCGTTGACGGCGGCACGGATGTCGACGGCCAGCCGGTCGGCCGTGCTCTTGGGCGCGCACGACAGGAAGACCTCGTTCACCAGGTTGCCGAGCGTGCCCGGTGCGACGTCGAGGTACCGCCGGATGTTGATCGGCATGGCGAGCCAGCGGCCCTCCTGATCGTCGTCGAGGCGCCGGATCGTGCTCACCAGATGGCCGCACAGCACGTCGTTGGTGGACAGCCGCTCGCCGGCCGCCGCGGTGACCTCGGCCCGGATGCGGCCGACCTCGTCATCGCTGAAGTAGGCCTGCACGATCCGGTTGGCCCGCACGGCGTTCTCGAGCTCGCGGTTCAGCTCGACGGCGTCCGCCGGCGACGGCAGCCGGAAGCCGGCCCGGCCGGAGTCCTCGGCCGGCAGCCGCTCCTCCAGGAACGCGTCCATGTCCGCCACGACGTACGTGTCCGGTACCGGGGTGCCCTCGGCGAACGCCGACCACGTCCGCATCAGCAGCATGAAGGTCTGCATGTCGCCGACCGCGTGGTGCCACGAGCAGCCGAGGACCATGCCGCCGTCGGACAGCCGGGTGATGCGGACCGTCAGCAGCGGCAGCGCGCCCGCGCGGGTGGTAGGCGCGGGGATGTGGTCGACGTAGTCCGAACCGGGCAGCGCGAGCCTGCCGATCACGTCGGCCACCGTGCCGTCGAGGTCGTAGGACGTCATCGGCACGCCCGCGTCGTCGCACACGATCTCCAGCGAGTCCGGCGTCTCCCGCAGCCGGCCCGCGAAGGCCGGCAGCCGGTCCAGCGCACGGGAGAGCCCGGCGGCCATGCGGTCCTCGTCCGGCGCGGTCGCGTAGACGAACACGACGGAGACCGGGATGTCGGCCAGCATCGTGTCCATCAGGCTGCAG
>DASXXM010000432.1:0-8811 GCA_036503065.1 Pseudonocardiaceae bacterium
CACCAGGGTTCATCAGATGGTGCGCGACGGGCACCTGCTCGCGTTCCGCCGAGACGGGGTCATGGTCGTGCCGGCCTTGTTCCTCAACGGCGAGGGCGTGGTCAAGGGCCTGCCCGGCACGTTGACGGTGTTGCGCGACGCAGGCTTCTCCGCCGAGGAGATGCTGCGCTGGCTGTTCACCGTGGACGACTCCCTGCCCGGTTCCCCGATCGAGGCGTTGCGAACCAACCGGGGCCGGGAGGTGAAGCGAAGGGCGCAAGCTCTCGCGTTCTGACCGGCCCGTTCGCCGACGGAGCCAAACCGAGCCAACCGACAGTCCGACCGTAGCCGAGGCCGTACGTGCTAACGCACGTACGGCGTTACGGCGTTGGCCGGTGCGCCGAGGCGCAGCGGGTCGGGCCGGACCAGCGACACGGCCGCCACCCCGGCGGCCAGCATCGCCGTGGCCAGGTACGCCCAGTCGTAGAGCCCGGTGGTGCCGTCCGGGAACGTCACGAGCACGATCCACACCGAACAGAACGCGCCGACCACCAGCCACCGGCCGGACCAGGCGAGCCCGGCGGCCATGACCAGTGGCCAGCTGAAGTACCAGGGCAGCGTGGCCGGCGAGAACACCGTGACCACCAGCAGTGCGACCGCGGCCCGACGGATGATCTGCTCGGGTGAACCCAGCCTGGCCAGCCACCACTGCCGCCCCACCAGCCCCACCAGCACCAGCCACCCGATCGAGCGGGCCACGGACAGGAAGCCCTGCGAGTCCACCGTGCCGAACAGGCCGGCCACGGTGTGCGTGAGCTGACCGGCGGCGGTCGGCAGCGACAGCCACTCGATCACCGAGGACGTCGCGCGTAGCGCCGGAATCCAGCCGAGGCCGACGCCGGCCAGCACGGAGCACGCGCCGAAGGTCGCCACGACCACCGCGACACCGTTGCCGACCGCGGTGGCGAACCGCCTGCGCGGCGAGCCGTCGGCCCGGGACATCCAGATCCACACCAGGAACGGCAGCAGCACCCCGGCGGTGGCCTTGACCGCGAACGCGAGCGTGACGACCAGGAAACCGCGCCGGAACCGGCCGTCGAGCACCAGCACGGTGCCGGCCGCGAGCAGGCCGACCATCAGCAGGTCGTTGTGCCCGCCGCCGACGAGGTAGGCCAGCACCAGCGGGTTGGCCGCGCCGAACCACAGTGCCACGGTGGGTCGCCCGCCGAGGCGCTCGGCCAGCCGGGGCAGTGCCCAGCACAGCAACACGAGGCCGAGGCACATGGTCATCCGCAGGGCCACCACGCCGACGACGGTGCTCTGCCCGGTGATCAGCACGACGGCCTTGGCCACCAGGATGAACAGCGGTCCGTAGGGCGCCGGGGTGTTCTGCCACGCCGGGTCGACGTTGGCGGACAGGTGGTCGTTGAGCACCGAAACGCCGTACGTGTAGGGGTCGTAGCCGTGCAGGGCGAGGTCGCCCTGCGCCAGGTAGCTGAAGAGGTCCCGGCTGAACAACGGCGGCGCGAACAGCAGCGGCAGCGCCCACGCGCCGATCGCGACCAGCATGCCCCTGCGGTCGGTCCGCCCGGCCAGCACGTCGCGACCCAGCCGGATCCAGGCCAGCACCAGCAGCGTGATGCCGACGTAGACGACCGCGGTGGCCATCTGCTTGCCGTGGCCGTAACCCAGCCAGCTCATCGCGGTGCCGTTGAGCACCGGATCGGGTTCCAGGACGGCGGCCGCGCCGACAGCGGCCCCGGCGACCAGGATCACGCCAGCTACGCCCATGGCGATGGTCCGCACGGGAAGGGGCTTGTCGACCATCGTGGTGACGAGTCGCAGGCCGGTCGACCGGTCGCCGTTCCCGGCCGCAGGCTCGTCGCCAGCGCCCGGTCGGGAAGGTGACGGCACGGTGGTCATCGCGGCCGATCGTCGCACAGCGCCCTGATCGCCCCGCGAGGACCACCGTTTGGCGACCTCGCCGTTACCGTTCGGTGATCTTCCGTCTCGAACAGTCGACAGCCGGCTCAGCTGATCCGGGTGTCGGCGTAGGCGACCATCGCGTCGCGCAGGTAGTTCGGCCAGTCGCGGCTCGGCGAGCCGACTACGGACTGGTACCCGGACAGTCCACCCACTGCCCGGGCGGGCAGCCCGCGTTCCCGCCCGCGGCCGCGACCAGCGTGCTGGCCAGCGCATCGGCCGACGGCCGGTTGGCCGCGGTGGTCACCAGGTCCACCGAGCACGACGTCCGGCTCGCCGACCGGCACGCGGTGAGTTCGTCGCCCGCGTAGTCCTGCCACGAGCGGCTGTCGGTCACGCCGTACTTCCACACGTGCGGACGTCCCGCCTGGTCCCGGAAGTCGATCACGTACACGAAGGTCGGCCCGTTGGTGCGCTTCGCGTCCCGGGTGGCAGGCGTCGTCGCGGCGGTGGCCGCCGCGGCCAGCGAGGTCAGATCCGGTGGCGTGGCAAGGGCTTGCGCCGTCCAGTCCACTTCGTACGGATGCTGGCCGGGGGTCACGTGCGCGTGGTTGAAGAACGACGTCCACTGTGGAGTGTTGTTCGTGCACGTCGCCGTCATCGGCCTGCCCGGCGCGACCGGGCCGACGACGGCCTGGCAGGTGCCGGTCGGCTGGCCGTCGCCGGTCCACCTGCCCTGCACGATCACCTTCGTCGCGGTGGTCCCCGCGTTGGTGAACGTGACGACCACCGAGCAGGCGGCCGCCGTGCACGCGCCCCAGGTCTGGCTGCCCTGCTGGATGTTCACCGAGGTGTCCACCACCGTCTGCAACTGCTGTGCCTGTTGGTCGATGTCCTGGTAGATCCCGGCCTCGCTCGCGGACACGTCGGCCACGTCCAGCGACACGGTCGTCGCGCCGCCCAGCCCGGCCGGCACGTCCACGTGCAGCACACCGTGCGGCGCGGTGGCCGCGACGAACACCGTGCCGTCGCCGATGGGGACCGGGATCGCCTTCGCGCCGTTCACCTTCGTGGCCACCACATTGGCAGGCGGCGCGGTGTTGCCCTGGTCGACCTGGCGCGCCAGCGCCGCGCCGAAACCGTCCGGCCGCAGCACCGAGCCCAGGTCGACGCCGATGGCCACTGACGGCACCCGCACCCAGCGACTGTCCACCGCCTCGGCCTGGCTGCCCGGATCGCCGGCCAGCGCGGACCAGAACTGTGCCGGCGCGTCCACGTACAGCGTGCCGTCGACCAGCACCAGCGCGCCCTGCTGGCCGCCCGCCGAGATCGAGCCGCCCGCCTCGCCGGTCGCGGTGACGCTGATGTCCAGGTCGATCGTCTTGTGGTTCGGGTTCACCAGGGAGCCGCGATAGTGCAGGACGCCCGCCTCGGCCAGGTTCAGCAGGGACTGCTGGACGGTCTGCGCCGCGGACAGCACCGGCACCGGGGTGGCCGCCGGGGCGCCGCCGACGGTCAGCGCGCAGCCGGCACAGCAGAGCAGGACCGCGGGCAGCACGGCCCAGCGACGCCACCGCCGCCCGGCCCCGCTCGCCCCGTTCATCCCCACCCCACCGAATTACCCCGCAATCACCCCATCGCAGCCCCAGTGTGCCCGGGCAGACTCACGACCCGGTCACCGCAAAGCCCCGGACCGGTCTCGGTGCCGCTCCGGCACGAAGGCCGGTGTCGTTCCACGGTACCCATTCTCCGAGGTTGCCCCGTGTGCCAGTTTTGTGGACGCTGACTCCCGGTCGGCGGATTGGTTGACTACCCTGGGTATGTGACGACGGTTGTGGAGCGCCTGCGCTCAGCGCGGCCCGTGTTCTCGGTCGAGTTCTTCCCGCCGAGGGACGCGGACGAGGAACGTGTGCTCTGGCGATCCGCGCGCAAGCTCGAACCGCTGGATCCGGCCTTCGTGTCGATCACCTATGGTGCGGGCGGCTCGACCCGCGACCGCACGGTCCGCACCACCGGCCGGGTCGCCCAGGAGACCACGCTGCTGCCGATGGCGCACCTCACCGCCGTGGACCACTCGATCGCCGAGTTGCGCAACGTGATCGGCTGGTACGCCGCGATCGGCGTGCGCAACGTCCTCGTGGTGCGCGGCGATCCGCCCGGCGCCCCCAACGGTGACTGGGTGCCACGGCCCGACGGCTTCGCCTACGCCGAGGAGCTGGTCCGGTTCGTCCGTGAGCTCGGCGACTTCTGCGTCGGCGTGGCCGCGTTCCCGTACGGCCACCCGCGTTCTGCCGATCTGGACACCGACACCCGTTACCTGGTCCGCAAACTGCGGGCCGGCGCCGACTTCGCGATCGCCCAGTTGTTCTTCGAGGCGGACGACTTCCTGCGGCTGCGGGACCGGGTCGCGGCCGCGGGCTGCGAGACCATCCTGTTGCCCGGCCTGATGCCGCTGACCACGCCACGCACCCTGGCCAAGACCATCGAGCTGTCCGGCGCGAGCTGTCCGAAGGCGCTGTTGGACCGCCTGGAGCCGTTGGCGGGCGACGCGGCCGCGTTTCGGGCCGCCGGCATCGACGTGATCACCGAACTCGGCCGGCGACTGCTCGACGAGGGCGTGCCCGACCTGCACTTCTACACGTTCAACCGGACACAGGCAACCACCGAGGTAGTCGGTCGGCTCGGCCTGGCGCCGGTTCGGGCCGCGCAGGCCTGAACAGCGGTGCCGTGCTAAACAGCGGCGAGATACGCCTGTTCCTTCTTCAGGTTCCGTCGGCGTGCCCACAGCGCGAGCAGCACCACGAACACCGAGACGATCGCGCCGCCGCCGCCCAGTGCGAGGACCCAGAACCGCCAGCCGCGCGTGTTGCCCAGCGTGTACTGATCGGCCGCGCTGAAGGACGAGACCTGGCCCGCCTTCATGGTCCAGGTCACCGTGTCGCCGACCAGCGTGCCGTCCTGCCGGACCGGCGGGTTCGGGAAGGTCACCTTGATCTGCACGTCCACGCCCGTGACCGTCAACTGGGTCAGGTCGACCGAACCGTCGAGGTTGACCAGGTTGCCGGAGCGCTGGAACGTGATCTTGTAGGTGCCGCTCTCGTTGCTGATCGCGGTGGCCAGCGCCGACATCTGGATGAAACTGAGGTTGGTGAAGGCCAGCTCGCTGCCGACGTAGCCGTCTGCCTTGTACGACTTGGTGGACACCTGGGCGGCCATGGTCGTCGGGATCGTCAGCTGCGGTCCCTGGCCGTTCTGCGCCGAGGGCAGCGACGCGATCACCACGTCGCCGGACACGTGGTCGTCCGTTGACACGGCGATCGCCGCGTGCACCCGGACACACCCGCCCGCGAGCAGGCCGACGGTGCCGAGCACGAGGCTCAGGCAGAGCACACGGATGCCGCGACGACGCGGGCTTGCCTTGGACACGCGGTCATATTGCCAGTTCGACACCCGCCGCAACATAACCGGTGGCGGCCTGTCGACACGGATGTAGCGTGCTGCCCATGCCACCCTCCTCCCGGATCCACGAGATCAGCGACCAGTACGTCGACGACGTCGCGCGGCTCGACCCGATCGGCGCCACCTACCTGGGCGTGACCGGATACGACCAGCTGTTGACCGACTACTCGCCCGACGGTGTGCAGGCCAGGTCGGCCGCTGCCGCCGCCGCCGTCCGCGCGATTCGGGCCGAGACAGCGGCCGACCAGTCGGACAGGGTCGCGCAGGCGGTGTTCGTCGAGCGGGTGGACGCGGAACTCGCGGTGGACGAGGCCGGCCTGACGGTGGCGGATCTCAACGTGATCGCCAGCCCACCGCAGCACGCCAAGTCCGTGTTCGACCTGATGCCGACGGAGACCGAGGCGGACTGGGCGCAACTCGCCACGCGGATGGCTGCCGTGCCGGACGCCGTCGCCGGCATCCGTGCCGCCCTCGCGTACAGCGCGGACCAGGGCCGGACATCGGCCGTGCGGCAGGTGTCCAAGGTCGCCGAGCAGTGCGCCACGTGGGCCGGCCGGTCCGGTGGCCCGTCGTACTTCGCCGGCCTGATCGAGGGCGCCCGGGACGTGCCCGACAGCCTGCGCACCGACCTCGAGGCCGCCGCGGTCGCCGCCGCCACCGCGTACGGCGACCTCGCCGACTTCCTGCGGGTCGAACTGGCGCCGAAGGCACCGAAGAAGGACGCCGTCGGTCCCGACGTGTACCGGTTGAAGCTGAACTACTTCACCGGTGCCGCGGTCGACCCGGCCGAGCTGTACCAGTGGGGCTGGGAGGAGTTCGTCCGGATCGAGACCGAAATGAAACAGGTCGCCGAACGAATCAAGCCCGGCGCGACCCCGGCCGAGGCGGCCGCCGTCCTCAACGCCGACCCGCGCTACCAGCTCAACGGTCAGGACGCCCTGCTCGCGTGGATGCAGGAACTGTCCGACAACGCGCTGACCGAGTTGCGCGGCAAGCACTTCAACCTGCCGGACGAGCTGATGCGGCTGGAGTGCCGGATCGCCCCGCCCGGCGGCAGTCTCGGCGCGTACTACGACGGCCCGTCGGACGGCTTCACCCGTCCCGGCCGGATGTGGTGGTCGGTGGAGCCCGGCCGCGAGGATTTCGTGACGTGGCGCGAGACGAGCACGGTCTATCACGAAGGCGTCCCCGGCCATCACCTCCAGATCGCGACCACCGTCTACCAGGCTGATTCGTTGAATCGCTACCAGCGGCTGCTGGCCGGCACCAGCGGCCACTGCGAAGGCTGGGCCCTGTACGCGGAACGCCTGATGCGGGAACTGGATTACCTGAAGGACGACGGTGACCTGATGGGCATGCTGGACGCCCATCTGTTCCGCGCCGGCCGGGTGATCGTCGACATCGGAATGCACCTGGAACTGCCCATCCCCAAGGGCACCGGCTTCCACGAGGGCGAGCGGTGGACGCCGGCACTGGGTCTGGAATTCATGCTGACCAGAACCCTGGCCGAGGCGGCACTGGTCCGTGACGAGATCGACAGGTACCTTGGCTGGCCGGGCCAGGCCCCGTCCTACAAACTGGGCGAACGCTTGTGGCTGGCCGCCCGCGATGAGGCACGCCTGCGCAACCCGGCCACGTTCGACCTGAAGGTGTTCCACCAGCGGGCGTTGGAAATGGGCTCGATGGGCCTGGACACCCTACGCGAACGCCTCGCGGAGCTGTGACGCTCGCGCAATCTGTGGACAACTTTCGAGCTATCCACAACTTGCCCGCGACTACCCCATTCGGGGCTTGACAACGGTAGATTGGAAAGGGCCGTAGCCCCCGGTGAGGGCGGTTTCTAGGGATCGTCGCAACACTGCTGGTCACTGCCTCGTCAGAAGTGTAGCCATCCGTTCGGCTGGGGTGTCCCAACCCAGCGTCATCCGGGGTCGGCCGTTGAGCTCGGCCGCGACGAAGCCCAAATACTCAGCCGTGTGCACCGACAGGTCGGTACCCTTGGGGAAGTACTGACGCAACAGGCCGTTGGTGTTCTCGTTGCTGCCACGTTGCCACGGTGAGTGTGGATCACAGAAGTACACCGGCATGTCCGTGGCCATCGTGAACTGGCCGTGATAGTGCATCTCCGAACCCTGGTCCCAGGTCAGCGACCGGCGCATCTGGTCGGGCAGGGCATGGATCGTCGCGATCAGCGCGTCACGCACCCGGGCGGGTGCGTACCCGTCGGGTAGATGCAGCAGCAGCACGTATCGGGTGGTCCGCTCGACCAGGGTGCCGATCGCGGACTGGTGATGCCCGCCGATGATCAGATCCCCTTCCCAGTGCCCGGGCACGGCCCGGTCGGCCACCTCGGCCGGGCGTTCGCTGATCATGACCATGTCGGTGGCCATCCGCGGGCGACGCTGGTCGGGTTGTTGGTGCGGGCGGCGTTGCGCGCGACCGGTACGCAGCCACGACGCGACCTCTCGCCGTAGCCCGCCCTTGGCCTGCACATACAGGGCTTGGTAGACGGTTTCGTGGGTCACGTGCCACTCCGGCCGGTCGGGGTGGTCGCGGCGCAGCCGGCGGGTGATCTGCTGCGGACTCCACCGCTGGTCCAGCCCATCCTGGACGATCGCCCGCAGGACCGGGTCGGCGGCGAGTGTGCTGTTTTGGGGCGGGCCCGCCGGGTATGGGCCAGGGCGTGCGCCCGGTAGGGCTGATACGTCCCGTCCGGTTGCTGGTTGCGGTGTTTCTCCCGGCTGATCGTGGACGCGGGCCGGCGTAGCTCGCGGGCGATCGACCGCACCGACGTGTGGGCCCGCAACCGGTCGGCGATCATGAGCCGCTCGTCCTGGCTGAGGAACCGGGGCGAGATCGCTGGTGGTTCGGGTTCGGGTGGGGCTGGTCGGGACGAGGTACGCCATCGTTTGGTGAGTCGGTAGTCCACCCCGACCTGTCGGGCTGCTTCCCGGAACCCCACACCCTCGTTCACCAGCGCAAAGTATGTGGCACGTTCCTGGGTCAGGGGTCTGCCACGCCGCTGGGGTCGGTTCTGATCCTGATCGGGTGTGGTCATCCCAACTCCTGATCACTCAGGTGTTGCAACGACCGCTAGAACTGAAGGTTGGGCGGGGGTGTGTCCGCGTTCGGCGAATTTGCGTTTGTCGAGGTCGGTGGGCTGGTCGTTGTGTCAGGGTCTTCGTTGGGGCTGTTTGCGGGGGGCTTCGGTTGCTGTCCTTGCTTGGCTGGTCCACGTGATTTGGGCTTCTGCATCACCCCGATACTCTATTGTCGGTAACGGTTGTTGACGGTTTGTCAAGGCTGGAAAGAGTACCTTGAGTGTGCCATGAACGTGACGGTAGGAGGTCCGGGGTAGAAGGCGGACTTTGTGCTGAAGCGATGCTGTGTTCGTGATGAAGGTGGGCCCTTCGGGATCGCTGTGCAGGCGGAGGTCTCAAACCGCCCTGT
>DASXXM010000433.1:0-15538 GCA_036503065.1 Pseudonocardiaceae bacterium
CCAACAGCGGACTGTAGGGGCGAGCACCCATCTCGATCAGTGACAACGCGCCGGCATGCTCGTCGAGCAGTTGGTGCTGGCCGAGCCAGCCGTAGTCCATGGCGCCAGGACTGTTGTTGGGCACATTCTGGGTATCGACCACGCCGTCGGCGCCCAGTGGCTGCCCGTACGGGTCGTAGGTGCGCAGGGCGCCGACCTGTTTGCCGGTCTGGTCGGTGGTCATGCACAGATCGCCACGCACTGTTGGATTGTCCCATGTAGGCGCGGGCTGGCCGCTGCTGTTGTTCTGCAGGGTGGCCGGCTTCAAGGCGTCCGCGACATTGCTCTCCGACGCAGCGAGGTGCTCACCGGCTGCCACGCACCACTGGTGTCCTGCACGTTCAACGGTGCGGTCGACTCCTGAACGGAATGTGTCCCATCCGGGTTGAGGTACTCGGTGGTGAACATCGACCGGGAGACCACAGTGGACTTCGTCGCGTCGAAATGACTGCCCGATTTGCCGATGGCCGTGGTCAGGGTGCCGAAATCGGCGGCAGGCTTGGCCGGTGCGGTCTGACGCGGCGGGGCCGGTGTCGACGTCACGCCCGGCGGCAGCGGCGGCAGCGCGCCCGCCGGCAACGGTGCGGCGGCGGCCGCGACATGTGGCCAGGTGATGGCCTGCGTGCCGGACACCAGCAACGCGAGCACGAACGCGAACGCAATACCCGATATTTGGGACAAAAAGCTTAAGTGATGGCGTGCGTGAACCGGGCGACGCGACACGAGAACCCCCACGGCCGAACCTGGTGCGGCCCATACCGCACGGTGCAGTGAACAGGACGAACTGTGCCTTACCGACGATCCGGCGGGCAATAGACCGAACGGAGTGAAAATCGGTTCGGTAGGCATGCGACCTGCGACGCAACAGCAGAACCGACAGTCGCCGGCGGGAGGGGTGCAGTCAGTCGGCCGTCCAGGAATGGTGCGACAAATGCGAGCCGGCCGCCCTCCAGAAAGGAGAGCGGCCGGCAGTGAAATCAACTCTCAGTGGGTGGTCGCGGCCAGTTGGCTTGCCCGGTTGAGCAGGTCGAGGCCCTGGTTGATCCAGCGTTCCGCGGTCTCCTCGTTGATCTGCTTGCCGTGGAACGCCGCCGCGTTCAGCGCCACGTCGATCTTGGTGGCCAGCGCGGTTCGATCGGCGCCCAGTTGCGCCAGGCGCTGGTCGATCGACGCGTTGAGCGCCGCGTCCGTGGTGCGGGTCGCGGTGGTCGACGCGGTCAGCGTGGCCAGGCCGAACTTGCCCACGTCGGCGTTGATCTGCTTATACACCTGGCCCAAACGCAGGACCGTTTCGTCGTGGGCCCGCAGCGCCGGTGGCGTGGCCCGCTTTGTCAAGTCCTCCACCAGTACCCGGCCGTCGGACACGTAGTCGTCCTTCAGGCCGGCCAGCGCGAGCATCGTCGGGCGGATGTCGGTCTCGTCGGCCCAGGTGCGGTGGTCGATGCCCTGCTCGGCCACGCCGGGTCCGGCGAACATCGCCCAGTTGGTGGTGATCTCCGGTTGGAAGTCACCGTGGTTCCAGGTGAAGCCGGGGTCGATCACGACGCACGCGTTGCTCGTGCCGGTCTGTGCTCCGGTCGGGCCGGTGCACTTGGCCGGGCCGGGGCTGATGAAGAAGTCGGGATTCGCGAACGGGGTGAACGTGGCCGTCCGATGTGGATCACCGGTGGTCATGTGCAGGATGGTCTGCTCGGTCTGATCGGCCAGCCGGGTGATTACCGGGACCGTGGCCGATGCGTACGGGTCCGGCGCGGTCAGGCCCAGGAACTCGTGCTCCAGTGCGCGGGTCCGTGGGTCGGTCGCGCCGGGCTGCCCGTTGACGTAGACGACCGGGGCCGAGTCGGAGTGGATCGAGAAGTCCTTGGCAGGGTCGCCTGCCTGCTGGGTCAACAGGCCCGTCAGGTTGGCGGCCACCTCGCCAACCTGGCCCGGCGCGTAGGTGCACGGCGTGGTCACACCGTTGCAGCCGGCCTTCTGCACGGCGGCCATGTGGTCGCCCTCGTCGGAGCTGACCACGAACACCGTGTTGTCCTGGTTGATGCCGTGCGCGGCGAGGTTGGCGAAGAACTGGCCGAACGCCTGGTCGTAGGACTTCAGGGTGGCTTCGTAACGGGGGTCGCCCGACCCGAAGCTGTCATGCGCGTCGGCGATGTAGCCGTAGGTGACCGGGACGCCGTGTTCCTGCATGGCCGCGATGTAGCCAAGGGTCTGGCTCGCGGTGGGGCTGAAGCCGGGGAAGCCGAAGTACGTGCCCTTGACGTCCTGGCTGGCGAAGTCGTTGGTCAGCGGCTGGCCGGACAGGTCGTCGACCCGCACGCCGGTCGCGGTCGTGGTCCCGCCGATCTGCGGGCCGACGTACTTGTTGCCGAACAGCCCCTGGAAGCCGGTGTAGCCGCCGGGCTCGTTGGGCAGGGTGTCCGCGACCGCGCCGGAGTTGCCGGCACACACGGACGTCTTGACCTGCGCGCAGTGCACCGCGATGCCCTCGTAGTCGGCGGCCGCGAGGTCCGGGAAGCCGAACTGCTTGATCTGCGCCTGGACCTGGGCCTCCTGGGCGGAGTTCGGGCCGAAGATCACGGGTACGTCGGTGGTCGGGTTCTCCATCTCGATGTTCGCCGTGGAGATCGCACCGACGTCACAACCGGCGCGGGTGAACGGCACCCAGGGCGCGGGCGCGACGCCACCGGTCGGGGTGACCATGGTCGGCGCGGTGTCCGTGGACTTGCTGGCCGTGACCGGATCGGTCCAGTACGCGAACGAGCTGGCCGAGCTGCTGGTGCCGTTGGTGTTGTAGACCCGGTAGCTGTTGGCGACCGACTGGCCGTGCTTGTCGCCGTAGGTGCCGGTCAGCGTGGTCAGGATGTCGTTGGCGGTGTGCGAGATCAGCGGCGTGTGCATGTTCGACAGCACAGATCCGTTCCGCTTCATGAAGTTCAGCAGGTTCGGCATCTGTTCCAGGTCGGACGGCACGTTCGGGTTGTCCCTGGTCAGGTGCACGTTGTCGAATGTGAGGTCGATGACGTGCTTCACCTGACCTGTCGGCGAGTTGAGTTGGCAACTGGCCGTGTGGTGCGCCGGCACTGTTTGCGCCGCAGCCTGCGATCCCACCAGGCCAAGCGCGCCGGCGGCGACCACCACCACGGCGGCCGGTAAGACCGATAACCGGACGGATCTCATGGACTCTCCTTCGAGCGTGATGACTGACCTGCAAGGGCTTAGCCGTTCGAGCTGGCCAGCAGGTGTCCTGAGTCTTGCGGGCCGGGTGCACAACCCGCAACAGTCATGAGCCTGACGGCTTCCGGTCCGTCTTGTCCGAATTGCGCCTGTCGATAAACTGCGTTCGTGCGATACGAGACGTTGGGCGAGTCCGGCCCCGAAGTGCCCGTACTGTTCCTCGGCTGCGGGAATTTCGGCGGTATCGGTTCGCTGCCCGAGTTGTTCGGTCTCGGTGACGACCAGGAGACGGCGTTCGCGGTGATGGACGCGGCCCTGGCCGCCGGCGTGCGCATGTTCGACACCGCGAACGCCTATGGCGGCGGCGTTTCCGAGGACTGGATCGGCCAGTGGCTGGCCAGCAGGGGCACCCGGGAGGACGTCCTGTTGACCACGAAGGTGGCCAGTGCGGGCGGCCTGTCCCGGCGGCACATCCGTGCGCAGATCGACGTGAGTCTGGGCCGGCTGCGCACCGACCGGATCGACCTCTACCTCACGCACGCACCGGACGAGTCGACGCCGATCGCGGAAACCGTCGCCGCATTCGACGAACTGGTGCGGGACGGCAAGATCGCGCACTACGGCTTCAGCAATGTCGACCGCGCCGGGCTCGACGAGGCGCTGGGGGCCGTCGCCGAACTCGGCGTGACCGCGCCGGTGAACCTGCAGTGCGGCTACAACCTGCTCGACCGCGCGGAATCGGCCAGCTTCGAGCTGTGTGCGAGGGCCGGCGTCGGCTTCACCGCGTTCAGTCCGCTCGCCGGTGGCCTGCTGACCGGGAAGTACCGGGCCGACGAGCCGCCGCCGCCCGGGTCGCGGCTCGCGCTGCGGCCACCGTCGTTCTGGGACCTGAACAGGGACGATCTCTTTGCGGCGCTGGGGAAACTGGCCGTCGCGGCGGACGGCTACGGTCTGCCGCTGGCGACGCTCGCCCTTGCCTGGAGCCTGAACGATCCCGGCGTCACCGCGTTGGTGCTCGGGCCGCGGTCACCCGGTCAGCTGAAGACCATGTGCGACGCCGTCGACGTCCGGCTCACCGAAGCCGAACGCGCCGAGCTGGTTCGTTTGGTGGCGGCGTAACCGATCTCCGGAATGTTCGTATCATTTCGGTGCAACGCTCTGTAACCCGATCGGTGGAACGCCGCTGCACCCCTTTGCCTGCTACGGTCTGATCGTTCCTCGATCCCCTGACCTGATCGCCAGAAAGATAGGCGACGCCCATGTCCCCGTTGCATCGGAACTCGCGCGCGAACGGCCACGTCGACGACCTGAATGTCAATCCACTTTATGCCAGCGCCGTCGGTTTCACCGCGGTGCCGCGGCACCGGATACCGGACAATCCGATGCCGCCCGACACCGCGCTCGCGGTCATTCGTGACGAGCTGATCCTGGACGGCAATGCCCGGCAGAATCTGGCCACCTTCTGCACCACGTGGATGGAACCGCAGGCCGGCCAGTTGATCGCGGAGTGCCTGGCCAAGAACATGATCGACAAGGACGAGTACCCGCAGACCGCGGAGCTGGAACACCGCTGCATCAACATGCTCGCCCGACTGTGGCACGCGGACGATCCCGAGGCGACCGGGTGTTCCACCACCGGATCGAGCGAAGCGGTCATGCTCGGCGGAATGGCACTGAAATGGCGGTGGCGGGCGCGTCGGAACGCGGCCCACCTCGCAACTGATCGACCGAACCTGGTGATGGGTACCAACGTGCACGTGTGCTGGCAGAAATTCTGCCGATACTGGGACGTCGAACCGCGCATGGTGCCGATGACCCGCGAACACATGAGCCTGGACGGCCCACGAGTGGCCGAACTCTGCGACGAGAACACGATCGGCGTAGTGGCGGTTCTCGGCTCGACGGAGGACGGCCGGTACGACCCGGTGGCCGAAATCGCGGCCGCGCTGGACAAACTGGCCGACGAGCGCGGTGTCGACGTGCCACTGCATATCGACGCGGCATCGGGCGGATTCGTCGCACCGTTCCTGCAACCCGCACTGGTGTGGGATTTCCAGCTACCCAGGGTGCAGTCGATCAACGTGTCCGGCCACAAGTACGGGCTGGTCTATCCCGGCATCGGCTGGATCATCTGGCGCGACGCGGACGCGCTGCCCGCGGACCTGGTGTTCAGTTGCAACGTGCTCGGCGGCGACATGGCCACCTTCTCGCTGAACTTCTCCCGCCCCGGCGCCCAGGTGGTCGCCCAGTACTACAACTTCCTGCGCCTGGGGTTCGAAGGATACCGGCGCCTGCAACAGACCTGCCAGGACGTCGCGCTGCACCTGTCCAGCGAGATCGGCAAGATGGACGCGTTCGAACTGCTCTCCGACGGCAGCGACCTGCCGGTGTTCGGCTTCACGCTGCGCGAGGACGTCACCAACTTCACCGTGTACGACGTGTCCGACCGGCTGCGCCAACAGGGCTGGCAGATCCCGGCCTACACCCTGCCGCCGGACCTGACCGAACTGGCGATCATGCGAATCGTGGTCCGGCCGGGCCTCAGCATGGACCTCGCCTCGATGCTGCTGGACGACATCCGCCGCCACGTGAGCCAACTGTCCGCCACACCACGCCCGACGGTCATCCCGGCGCACCACAAGGCGCACGCCTTCCACCACTAGAGCGCCTGTCAGGGACAGGAGGGCCGCGCCCGCGGTGGCCAGGTGCCGCCGGGGTCGACCTTCTTGTTGATCTTGTCGCAGATGGCCGTGAACTGGTCGACCTGGTCCGGCGTCAGGCTGTCGTACACGAGGCCGCGCACGGTCGCCACGTGCCCCGGCGCGATCTGCCTGAGCAGCTCGTACCCGTCGTCGGTCAGCGCCGCGATGGTGAGCCTGCCGTCGCACGGCGACGTGAACCGGTGTACCCACTCGCGTTTCTCCAGTCGACCGACCACATGGGACAGTCGGGACAGGGAGCAGTTCGCCACGGTGGCCAGCCGGTTCATCGGCAACTCACGGTCGGGTGCCACGGACAGGGCGCTCAGCACGAGGTACTCGACGAAGTTGAGGTCCGCCTTGCGCTTGAGGTCGACGTCGAGCAGGTAGGGCAGCTTGATGAACACGCCCATGAACGCGATCCACGAGCGGAGTTCGTCCGGCGTGAGCCACTCAGGTTCCACACCCTGAGCTTACCTGGGTTGACGCGTCAATCGTTGCGCGCAAATGCCGCGAATCACTCAGGGTCCGCCGCCGGTCGTCAGCCGTGCGCTGTTCGACGAGTGTCCATAGTAGAATGCGCGGATCAGGTAGGCGGCCTTCTTCTCGGTCGGCAGCGTGACGATGCCGCAGGTGTTGACGTTCGGGCCCAGCAGCTCGATGGCGTTGAAGTCGGTGCTGCCGAACGGTTTGCTCTCCACCAGGTAGCCGTCGGCGTCGGCGGCGTTGTCGGTCCAGGCGAGCTTGATGCCGTTGGCGTTCACGACGGTCGCGGTGAGGTTCGTCGGCGCGCCCGATGTCCCGGCGCTGCGGATGGACTGCTTCGCGACCGGGTCGCCGGGCACCGTGCGGGGTGCCGCCCAGGACTGGTCGGCCTGGGCCTGGTCGTCGTATGCCCCCGGCGGGAGCGACACGTCGACGGTGTTCGACGCGGGCCCGTAGAACGGCCGGACGCGGTAGTAGAACGTGGTCGTCGGCATCAGGTTGTCGTGCTTGAACGTGGTCTGCGTCGGCGGCAGGAACCCCAGCGGCGTGAACGGGCCGTTCGGCGCCGTCGCGTACTCGACCACCCGGCCCGCCGGGGCCGGGCCGCTGTCGTGCCAGGACAGCGTGATGTTCGTCGGCGACACCAGGGTGGCGGTGAGCCGCAGGGCCGGTGCCGGGCCCGCGGGCCGGGTGGCCGCCGCCGTGCTCGCGCAACCGCCCAGCAGGGTCAGCAGCAGCAGCGCGCTCAGAATTCGTCTCAGCACTGTCAGCCTCGATGAGGTGCGCAACGCGTGCCGGTCCCGGCATGACCGGGACCGGCGCTGGGCGTTTTACGAATGGAAGAACTGCAGGTTGCTCCACTGGACCGTGACCGGCCCGTTTCCGGTGGATGTCGCGTAGGCGCCGATCTTGTCGTAGAAGCCGCCGCTGGGACTGCTGGTGGTGAACTTCAGTGAGCCGTTGATGAAGACCTGCAGCGTGCTGCCGACGGTCTGCACCGTGTCGACGGTGACGGAGGTGCCCACCGTGGCGCCGGTGGCGATGGTGGCACCGCCTTCCACCGAGTACAGCCGGCCGCCGTTCTCCGCGGCGAGCAGGAAGAACGGGCCCTGCGGATCATGGAACGTCTGCTTCAGGCTGATCCGGGAACCACCCATGCTGGTGATCTTGAACGTGCCCTCGAACTTGTGCGAGCCGCCGGTGTAGGTGGCGTAGCGCCGCTCGGCACGCTGGAAGCCGCTGCCGTGGCCGGGCGTGCTGCAGGTCAGCTGGAACGTGAGGCCGCTGACGTGGCCACAGCCCTGCTGCTGCACGGTGAACGATGGCGAATAAGGAATCCAGGTGACGCTCGGCCGCGTCTGGGCCGATGCCGGCTGGGTCACTGTGAACAGCAGGCCGCAGATGACCGCGCACAGCGCGGCCACGCGAAGTTTCGTCGACAAACTCCTACCTCCCTAGACAGTCCTTTGCGAACCATCCGGCGGAATGGCGGGTGCTCCACCGAACGACTTTGTACGGCGTGTCGGTGCGGGTTGTTCATATTCGTGAACCACGCCACGTATACGAACCATGTTCAGACAGTGGTCAACGTACGTGCGTTGTGTCACATATGTCAACCCTGGGTGGTCGGCAGACCGAGCCCGCGCCGCAGTGCGGCCAGCTCGTCGGCGAGCATCCGTCGGGTGATCGCCGCACTCTCGACCATCGCCGACCCGTGGAAGGTGCCGGGGTAGTGGTGCAGCTCGGTGAGCACGCCTGCCTGCATCAGGCGCTGAGCGTAGGTGATGCCTTCGTCGCGCAGCGGGTCGAACTGGCAGACGGTGACGTAGGCGGGCGGCAGTCCGGACAGGTCCGCCGCGCGGGCCGGTGCGGCGTAGGGCGAGACGTCGGTGCCGCCCGGTTCGGTGCCCAGATAGCTGGTCCAGCTGAAGACCGCGCTCGGTCGATTCCACAGTGGAGTGTCGTGGTAGGCCAGCATCGACGGTGTGTCCAGCCGGTCGTCCAACTCCGGGATGTCCAGGCACTGGAAGCAGAGCGCGGGCCCGCCCCGGTCGCGGGCCAGCAGGGTCACCCCGGCGGCGAGGCCACCACCGGCACTGCCACCCGAGATGCCGAGTCGTGCCGGGTCGATGCCCAGTTCGACGGCTTTGGCGGCGACCCAGGTCAGCGCGGCGTAGCAGTCCTCAACCGGTGCCGGGAACGGGTGTTCCGGCGCCAGCCGGTAGTCCACCGAGACGATCACGATGCCCAGTTCGTCGACGATCCGCTGCAGCAGCGCGTCGAACATCTCGAGATTGCCGATGACGAACCCGCCGCCGTGGAGGTAGAGCAGGCCGGGCACGACGCCCTGCCGGCCCACCGGGGAGTAGACGCGGACCGGCACGTCCGGCGCGCCGGACGTGCCGGGCACCGTGGTGTCGCGGACCTCGATCGGGTTCGTCGGTTCGTACGCCGGCACAAGGTCGCGCAGCTGCCCCATCGCGGCGCGCGCCTCGGTCATCGAGTCGAAGTCGGTCAGGGCGAACTGCGGCATCATGTCCAGCCAGGGCAGCAGTTCCGGATCGATCGCGTAGCTCATGGTCCGATCATCGGCCTGGTGCGGCGCGGTCGCCACCGCCACGCGTCGGGCGTCCGCCGCGGCAACCCCGCCAACCGGCGGTGTGTGCGTATCGTTGGCTGCTGTGAAAGGCCTGTTGTTGCGGCTGTCCGGACTCGACGCCGACGCCGCGAACGCGGTGCGGGTGATCGGGTTCTTCGACCGCCTGATCACCGGGCGGGTCGGGCTGGAAACCCTGGTGCGCAGCACCGCCCAGCTTGCCGAGTGCCCGGTCGGCGTGAGCGCGCCCGGCCGGGGCCTGACACTGCGGGCGGAGCCGGGCGCGGACACCGTCGTGTCCGGCCGCGTGCCAGGACACGCGGCCAGCAGGGAACTCGAGGACGCGACGGTGGTCTGGGTGGCCCGCGAGGGCACCCCGTCGCCGTTGGACGACATGCTGCTCGAACGCTTCGCCATCGCCACGGCCGTCCTGCTGGACCACGCGAGCGTGCCGTTGCCGGCACTCGGCGATCCTGCGCTGGTCGAACTGGTCCTGTCCGACGGCGTCGGCACCGCGGAGCGATCGCGGGCGCTGCACCTGCTCGGCCTCGACCCCATGGGCGGCCTGCGGGTGGTCGCGGGGTTCGGCGTCGACGCGATCGAGGGCCGGGCCGCGGGGCTGGGACCGGCGCGGGCGCTGCTCGTCATCGGCGCGGTCCCCGACGTGCCGCCCGGCGGCCGGCTGGGCATTGGTCCTCGGGTCCCGGCGATCGAGGCGGCACGGTCGTGGCAGGCCGCCCGCACCGCACTGCGGTTCGCCGCCGACAGCGAGCCGATCGTGTGGTGGGAGCGGCTCGGCAGCCTCGCCGTGCTCGCCGACCGGCTCGACCACGCCGACCTCGCCGAGCTCCCGGACGTGCGCGCACTGGACCGACTCGCCGCGGACCCGCACGGCGACGACACCGTCGCGGTACTCGACGCCATCTGCGCGACCGGCTCCGCACGCAAGGCAGCCGCCGCGCTGCACCGGCACCACAGCACCATGCCGGCACGGCTCGCACACGCCGAATCCGTACTCGGCTTCGCACTCGGCACACCGGCCGACCGATTCCGGCTGCACCTCGCCCTGCTACTACGCAGACTGCGCGACAACATCGACGACTGAACCCTTACCGCGCAAGGCGGGCATCATTGTCCAGTGTGGACAGCATGGCGCGGATCTCGATCGCTTCGGGAACGCCGAGGGCGTGGTAGTGGGAATGCGCCTGGCGCAGCAGCGCGACGGCCCGGGTCGGGTCGGCGCTGCGCAGTAGGCATCGTGCCTGCCCGGCCAGGGCGTGTGCCTGGTGGATGGCGGTGCCGATGTCCCGCGCGATCGTCAGTGCGCGGCTGAAATAGGCGTGCGGATCGCCGGCTTCCGGATAGTCCAGGGCGAGCTCGCCCAGGTTGTTGAGGGTCTCGGCCTGGCCGTCGGGGTCGCCCACCGCGGTGAACAGGTTCAGTGCGCGGGTCTGGCTGTCGGTCGCCGCCGCGTGGTCGCCCCGGAACCGTTGCACGCGGCCGAGGTTGATGAGTGCGTTGGCCTGCCCCAACCGATCACCCAGTGCGGTGAACAGGTCCAGGGCGTGCGTGTGGTTGTCGGTCGCTGCCGTGTGGTCGCCGCGCTTGTGCTGAGCGTGGCCGAGGTCGTTGAGCGCGTTGGCCTGTCCCAACCGGGAACCCAGTGCGGCATACAGGTTCAGTGCGCGGGTCTGGTCGTCGGCCGCGGCCGCGTAGTCGCCCCGCTGGTGCCGCACGCGGCCGAGGCTGGTGAGTGCGTTCGCCTGCCCCAGCCGGGAACCCAGCTCGGTCAACAGGTCCAGCGCGCGCGTCAGGTTGTCGGTCGCGGCCGCGTACTCGCCGCGCTGGTGCTGGATACGGCCGAGATTGGTGCGGGCGTTGGCCTGCCCCGACCTGGAACCCAACTCGGTGAACAAGTCCAGTGCCCGGGTGTGGCTGGTGGTCGCGGCCGTGTAGTCGCCCTGCTGGTGTTGTACGCGGCCGAGGTCGCTGAGTGCGTTGGCCTGTCCCAGACGGTCGCCTACGGCGGTGAACAGGTTCAGTGCGCGGGTCAGGCTGTCGGTTGCCGCGGTGTACTGACACCGCAGGTGTTGGATGTGGCCGAGGTCGTTGAGCGCGTTGGCCTGGCCCAGCCGGGAACCCAGCTCGGTGAACAGGTCCAGGGCCTTGGTCACGCTGTCGGTCGCCGCCGGGAAGTCGCCCCGCAGGTCCTGTACGCGGCCGAGGTTGGTGAGCGCGTTGGCCTGTCCCAGTCGGTCGCCCACGGCGGTGAACAGGTTCAGTGCGCGGGTCAGGCTGTCGGTTGCCGCGGCGTACTCGCCGCGCAGGCACTGCACGTCGCCGAGGTCGTTGAGGGCGTTGGCCTGACCGGCTTTGTCACGGGCGGCGGTGAGCGCGGTCCGGTGGATGTCCATGGCCTGTTCGGTGTAGCCGGACAGGCGCAGGAACGGGTGCAGGCCCGTGGCGATCCGGCCGGCCCGCTGTTCGTCGGAGCCTGCGGCTGCGTGGTGGACGCAGGCGGTGAGGGTCGGCAGTTCAGCGGCCAGCCACTCACGTGCGGCGGCGAGGTTGTTCAGGCGGGGCGCCAGCATCGGCGCGGTCGGGGGCGGCGGCGACGTGTAGAAGGTGGGTAGGTGGGTGTTCGCGGTCCGCACTGTGTGCTGGTAGTAGGTCAACACCCGATCCAGGGCGTCCCGGCGGTCAGCCACGGTGAGGTCCGTGGCGAGGGTCTTGGCGTAGACGCGGAGCAGGTCGTGCAGGCGGTAGCGGCCGGGAGCGGTTTCCTCGACCAGATGATCGGCGTGCAGGCCCGCCAACCCATGCCGTGCCGCGGGCAATGCGCAGTCGGTGAGGGCGGCGGTGGCGAACGCGTCGATCTCGGGACCGGGATGCACGCCCAGCAACCGAAACAGGCGCTGCTGCTCGGCGGGACGGTGCTGGAAGGACATGTCGAACGCGGCCCGCACGGACCGGTCCCCGACCTCGAGGTGCGCCAGCCGGTCGTGCTCGACGGCAAGCAGGTCAGCCAGGTAAGCGGCGCTCCAACTGGGGTGACTGCGCAACTGGGCCCCGGCCAGCGTGATCGCCAGGGGCAGATACCCGCAGTAGTCGACAATGCGGGCCATCCCCGACTCCTCGTCGCTGCCGGGGTCGCGACCGGCCAGCCGCACCAGCAACACGATCGCCTGGTCCGGGGGCAGCACGGTCAGGGTCAGCGGTGTCACGCCGTCCAGCGCGGCCAGGCGGTGGCGGCTGGTGATCAGCACCAGATTGCCGGCCGTGCCGGGCAGCAGGGGCCGGACCTGGTCGTGGTCGGCGGCGTCGTCCAACACGAGCAGGACCTGCTTGCCGGCCATGCGGTCACGCCACAGCCGGGCCCGGTCGGCCTGCGTCGGTGGGATCAGTTTCGGGTCCACCCCGGCGGCGCGCAGCAGCGACTCCAGTGCCGCGCCGGGGGTGAGCGGGCGCTGGCCGGGGGTGTGCCCGTGCAGGTCGAGGAAGATGTTCCCGTCGGGAAACCGGTCCGCCAGCCGGTGCGCGGTGTGCACGCTGAACGCGGTCTTGCCAACCCCGGGCATGCCGTCCACGGTGTGGATCGCGATCGCCCGGACCCCGCCCGCACCGTCCGGGCCGGTCAGTGTGGTGAGGACCGTGTCGAGCAGGGTGTGGAGTTCCTTGTCGCGGCCGGTGAAGGTGGGGATGTCCGCGCGCATGCTGAACATCGCCGTCGCCACGCGGACTTCCTCGGCAGTGGGCTGCCGGCGGGTGGGGTTGGCGGTGATCTGGTCGATCTCGTCCAGCACCGCCACGGCGGGAGTGGCGTCGGCGGTCTGGCGCATCCGCCCGATCACGTGCCGCACCCAGGCGGGAATGGCGGCGTGCCGTCCGGACCCGGCCAGTGCCTGCGCGCCGAGCAACAGCAACCGGTCGGTCGGGGTGACCTCGTCCACCAACTCGGCCGTGATCCGGGCGACCTCGGCGTGCCGGCCCGCGGCCAGATGGTCGGTGAGCAGTTCGTCGTAGACGGCAAGGCGTTCGGCTTCCAGGGCGTGGCGGCGGTGGTCGGCCCAGTGGCCGCCGATATCGGCCAGGGCGGGGCCGCGCCACAGCGCCAGCGCCTCCTGTAACGCCCGCGGGTCGTTGTCTCGTCGGGCGAGGGTGCTCAGGGCGGTGAACCGGTGGTAGTCCACCAGGGCCGGGTCGATGTCCAGCACACACGAACGTGCCGCACGGTCGTAGCGCAGCGCGCCTGCCTGGCCGCCTGCCTGTTTGATGCCGGCCCGGATTCTGCGCAGGTAGCTGCCGACGGTGTCGATGGACTTGTCCGACTGCTCGGTCCCCGACCAGAGGTGATCCACCAGGGTGGTGACCGTGACCGGCGCCTGGGCGTGCAACGCGAGCACGGCCAGCACGCAGCGCTCGCCGGAACGGCGCGGGCGCAGGACACCGGTGTCGCTGTGGATTTCCACGTTGCCCAGCAACCGAATGTCCACCACACCCCCAGCGGGGCGGCCCGAACCTCGTCCGCCGCAGGGGAAGTGTTCCAGTTGTCCGCGCGGTGCGGAAGACGCCATTTCACCCAATCGGCGGCGTACCGCCGGTAGCGTGTCCCGTCCGGTGTCCCGCTTCGTGTCCTGTTCCCTCTGCCACTCTCACCGCGACCTGGCTCCTATTCGAAGGAAGGCAAATGCCGATGAGAGATTCCGTGCGGAAGCGGATTTCGGATAGCCCGCTGCGGTTGCTGGTCGGGCCGGTGTTGGCGGTCCTGGCCACGGCGGCACTGCTGCTCGGCGCGACCGCCACCCAGGCCGCCGCCGCCGGGCCAACGCCCGCCGCGGCGAGCGTTGGCCCGGCGGCCGCGCTCGCCCCGGGTCAACAGGACCTCGGTGGCATGACGCTACTCGAATACTGCAACGCGATCGGCTGGCCGTCCGCGTTTCAGGATGGCAGCAGCCCGACCGGCTGGTGGTGCTCCGTGGGTGGCAGCGCAACGCCACGCGTGATACTGAACCTGAACGCGGCCTGCCAGTGGCAGTTCGGCGACATCGTGCGCGCCGGCTTCACCGCGTTCAACGTCGGCGGGAACTGCAAGACCGTGGCCACATCGGCCAACCGGATCAGCGACCTCAATTCGATCGGCCAGTACTGCCAGGCGATCGGCTACGCCAAGGCCGTGGTGACCGGCCCCGCGGTGACCTCATGGTACTGCGCCAACAGCGGCGGTACGCCATTGGCCAGAATCGATCTGCACGCGGCCTGCCGCTGGGTCAATCAAAGCAATCCGGCCCGCGGCGCGATCGTCGTCTCCTATTTCCCGAGTTACAACGCCCGCTTCGAAATCACCTGTGTCGCGTTGGTACATTAGCCGACCGCGCACCGTACCCTCCGCCAGTTACGGGTGGAGGGTACGGTCATTTAATGACGCGGCCAGGCGACCGGCGGAATCACGTCGCGTTCGTATTCCGCGCGACGGGACACCGGCCGGTTGCCGCCGACGTCCGTCACGTCGTAGTGCGCCGCGAGTTCGGCGACCGGAATGATGCCCCCGGACAGGGCCAACCGATCCGGGTCGGCGGCGAGCGCGGCGATCACCCGGCCGGTGAACTCCGGCGTTTCCGCGGTGGCCAGGTCGAAACCCGCGTCTTCGGTGGCCAGCACCAGTTCGGTACTGACCAGTCCCGGGTACAGCGCGACGCAGGTGATGCCCCGCTCGCGCAGCGTCGCCGCCATCGACACCATCATGCGGTCGTCCGCCGCCTTGGCCATGGTGTAGACCACGTCGTCACCCGGCCGGGGATAGCTGCCGGCGAAGAACGAGATCGTGGCGATCAGGCCGCCGGCACCCAGCAACGGGACCGCAAGGGCGCAGGCCGTGAAGTGGGCACGGACACCGGCGGTCATCGCCGCGTCGTAGAGGTCGAACGGTTGGTCCCAGAACGGGGCGAGCATCTCGGCGTAGCGCTTCTCATGCCAGCCGCCGTAGCCGCCCCAGACGTTGTTGACCAGGATGTCGAGCCTGCCGTGCTGGTCCCGGATCCGGTCGAACAGGGCCCGCGCGTCGTCGTCGTTCGTATGGTCGCAGCGCACCGGGATGCCATGCCCGCCACGCCGGTCGACCAGTGCCGCGGTCTCCTCGATCGTGCCGCCGGTGGCATAGGTCGACGTGCCGCTGGAACGGCCGGTGACATACACGGTCCAGCCCGCGTCGCCCAGTGCGGCGGCGACGCCCTTGCCGATCCCACGTGAGGCCCCGGTGACCAGCGCGATCCGCCCATTATCGAACACAGGTTCGATCGTAGCGTGCCCTAGTGTGAAAGAAATCCGGGCGGCGGTGTCGGATCGGCGCGGCGGCGTTCGTAGCAGAGGTGACCGGCCGCCCACGAGGGGCGCCAGAACCACAGGAGATGATCCTCAGATGCAGTACCTGGTTTCCGTGATCGACGACAGCACCGGCTCCGCCACCCCGAGCGAGATGGCCGCCATCGACGTGTTCAACGACCGGCTCCAGGCCGATGGCAACTGGGTCTTCGCCGCCGGCCTCGGA
>DASXXM010000434.1:0-17586 GCA_036503065.1 Pseudonocardiaceae bacterium
ACCGCGAACCGCGAACCGCGAACCGCGACCCGCGAACCGCGACCCGCGAACCGCGAACCGCGAACCGCGAACCGCGAACCGCGAACCGCGAACCGCGAACCGCGAACCGCGAACCGCGAACCGCGAACCGCGAACCGCGAACCGTCCAGGTAGCTCTTGTCATAGCATGCTATAGCAAAATTGCTATAGCATGCATGCTATAGCGAGTGTGGTTCCGTGCCGTAGCAAGCAAAGTGGGGCTATGGCGAGCGGTTAGCCATGCTATGACATGCATGCTATAGCAAGCGGAATTCCTTGCTATAGCACATAAAATGGGCCGTGCCATAGCAAGTGCGGCAGATATGCTATAGCATATGTGTTATAGCAAGCCCCGAGGGCGTGCGGGGCGTCGAATCTCGAATTCGCTGGTTATGATCGGCGTTGGCGCATCAGGAGCAGGTCGGCGTCACTGAGCGGTCGGGCGGGGAGTTCCGTGACACCCGTGCGGGTCGGGCGCAGGCCGTCGAGTAGGTAGCCGAGCGCGCGTCGGTACAGGTCGGGCCGTTCGGCGCCGCCCAGTGCGATGGCGGCCTGGACGCCGACGGAGAGCAGCATCATGTCGGTGGCGTGGAAGTCGGCGCGCAGCACGCCGGCCTTTTTGGCGCGCCGCACCAGCTTGGTCAGGTGCGTGCCCATGGTCTGGTGATTCTCGTGCACCAGGGCGGCCAACCGGTGTGGGGGAGTGCCGCGCGACCAGCCGAGTGACGCGGTGAAGCCGCCGGTGGTCAACTCGCGCAGGCCCCGGTCGTTGGCCAGCATCTGGATCGAGAGCTCGAAGAACCGCACGAAACCGTCCCAGATGTCCGGTGCCGTGCTTGCCGAGCGGGCCAGCTCCTCGCCCGCGCGGATCGGCGTCGCGTACACCTCGTAGATGAGGTCGTCCTTGTTGGCGAATCGCCGGTAGACCGTGCCGACGCCGACCCCGGCGTGCCTGGCCACATCCGCTTGTGTCGCGCTGAGGCCCTGCGTGGCGAACACCTCGGCCGCCGCGGCCAACACCCGTTCGAGATTGGACTGAGCGTCCCGGCGTAGCCCTGTCATCTGGGCAGACTACCGCACGTGAGCAACGGTTCCGTGCGGGTGACAGCTGTGCTACGGTCTTAGCGGAATAGCTATTCCGACTATCCGGAAGGCTGTTGATGTCAGTCAAGCTCGTGCTGGGTGTGGCAGTCCTGCTCGCCTCGGCCGTGTCCGCGCCGGCCGTCGTCTCGTCCGGCCTGGCCATCACGTCGGTGTCCAATCCGCATCCGGATCTGGTCAGCGGCGGCCAGGTACTGCTTCGGGTCAGCCGTGCCGACGTCCGCGTCACGCGTGACGGCACGGACGTCACGTCCGCGTTCGTGCGCCAGCCCGACGGCACCTCCCTCGGCCTCATCACTGGACTGCGCAACGGTCGCAACGACATCGCGGCACGCGGTGCCGGCGGCCGCGCGGATCTCGTGGTGACGAACCATCCGAGCACCGGCCCGATCTTCTCCGGTCCGCGACAGGAACCGTTCTTCTGCCAGACCACGTCGTTCGGTCTTGCGGCGTCGGTGCCGCCATTGTGCAGTGCGCCGACACAGGTCAGTTACCTTTACATGTCGACCAACGGTTCCTTCGTGCCACTTGCGGATCCGGCCGTGTCGCCGCCCGATCTGGCGCGGACGACCGTGAACGGGCGGTCCGTGCCCTATGTCGTCCGCTTGGAACAGGGCACCATCGACCGGGCGGTCTACCAGATCGCGGCGCTCTACGACGGCACGAACCCGCAGCCGCTACGACCCGACACGAGTTGGAACCAGCGCCTGGTCTACACATTCGGCTTCGGCTGCGACGCGGGCTACCACCAGGGCACAATTACCGGCGGCGTCCTGAACGACCTGTTCCTGCACCAGGGTTACGCCGTCGCGTCCTCGACGCTGAACGTGCTGAACAACAACTGCAACACCGTGCTGTCGGCCGAGGCGGCGATGATGGTGAAGGAGCACTTCATCGACACGTACGGCCCGGTGGCGCACACGATCGGCTGGGGTGCTTCCGGCGGCTCGATCCAGCAGTACGACATCGCGGACGCCTATCCCGGTCTGCTGGACGGCATCATTCCCGGCGCGTCGTTCCCCAACGCCAATGGCACCATCCTCGACATCGTCAGCGACTGCGTGCTGATGGACAACTATTTCGCCGGCCATCCCGGCTACACGCTCGCCCAGCAGACGGCCGTGGCCGGCTTCGGTTTCGGGTCGTCCTGCCCGTCGTGGGACGCGTCGTTCGACAGCCGGTTGCAGCCGACCGCGAGCTGCGACCCGAGCATTCCGCTTTCCGCACAGTGGAACGCCGTGACGAATCCGAATGGCGTCCGCTGCGAGGCGGCCGAGCAACTCGTCAACCAGCTCGGTGTCAACCGGCAGAACGGTTTCGTCAACAGCTATCTGGACAATGTGGGTATCCAGTATGGACTGTCCTCGCTGAAGTCCGGCGCGATCACGCCGGAACAGTTCGTCAGCCTGAACGAGAGCATCGGCGGCCTCGACACCCTGGGCAGCCCGGTACCGCAACGCTCGACGGCTGATTCCCAGGCGCTGCGGGCGATGTATCGCGACGACCTGAACCTGTCCGCGACGCTCGGCCTGGAAACCACACCGGTCATCGACCAGCGGGACTACGTCGACGAGGTACCGGGCCTCAACATCCACACGGCGTCGTGGTCCTACGTGACCCGCCAGCGCATGGCCGAAGCAGGCGACGCGGCGAACCAGGTGATCATCGAGAACAGCCCGACGTTCACGCCACAGGCCGACGCCTACGACCTGACCCAGATGGAACAGTGGTTGAACAACATCGAGGCCGACACGAGCCATCGCTCCGCCCATGCCAAGGTCGCCGTCGACAAGCCGGCCAGCCTGGTGGACGGCTGTTTCGTCACGGCGACCAGCGCGCCGGTACCGCAACCCGGCGGCCTGTCCTTCACCGGAACCGCGGGGCCGTGCCCTGCGGCCTACCCGGTCTACGCCAATCCCCGGCTGGTCGCCGGCCAGCCGTTGGACCTGGCGTCCCTGAAGTGCGCGCTGACACCGATCAACTTCGCGAGCTATCCGGTGACGTTCACCGCCGACCAGCGGGCGCGGCTGCTGGCGACGTTCCCGAACGGTGTGTGTGACTACACCGAACCGGGCGTCCAGCAGCAGGCCCCGCGTGGCACCTGGCTGAGTTACGGCGACTGACGTGGAAAGGGGGCCGCGACCGAGGTCGCGGCCCCTTTCAGTTCAGCGCAGGTCTTTGACGCGCTGGAGTTTCCCGGCCGACCGTTCGAGGGTGTCCGGGTCCACGATCGCCACCTCGACCGTCACCCCGATGCCGTCCTTGACCGCGGTGACGATCGCCGTCATGGCGGTGTCGCGCCGGTCGGCGCCGGCACCGGGGCGGGCTTCGGCGCGGATGACCAGGTGGTCCAGTCGCCCCCGCTTCGTCAGCTCGATCTGGAAGTGCGGGGCGACGCCGTCCGTGCGCAGGACGATCTCCTCGATCTGGCTGGGGAAGAGGTTCACCCCGCGCAGGATGATCATGTCGTCGGACCGGCCGGTGACCTTCGCCATCCGACGGAACGGTGCCCGCGCGGTCCCGGGCAGCAGCCGGGTCAGGTCCCGGGTGCGGTAGCGGATGATCGGCAGTGCCTCTTTCGTGAGCGAGGTGAAGACCAACTCGCCCTCGTCCCCCATGGACAGCACCGTGCCGGTCTCCGGGTCGACCACCTCGGGATAGAAGTGGTCCTCCCAGATGTGCGGACCGTCCTTCGTCTCAACGCATTCCTGTGCCACACCGGGCCCGATCACTTCGGACAGGCCGTAGATGTCCACCGCGTGGATGTCCGCGCGCTCCTCGATCTCACGTCGCATCTGCTCGGTCCACGGCTCCGCGCCGAAGATCCCGACGCGCAGTGACGTGTCGCGCGGGTCGATGCCCTGGCGTTCGAACTCGTCCAGCAGGGTGAGCATGTAGGACGGTGTCACCATGATGATCTCCGGCCGGAAGTCCTGGATGATCTGGACCTGCCGGGCGCTCATCCCGCCGGACGCGGGGATGACGGTGCAGCCGGCCCGTTCCGCGCCGTAGTGGGCGCCGAGTCCGCCGGTGAACAGGCCGTAGCCGTAGGCGATGTGCACCTTGTGGCCGGCGCGGCCGCCCGCCGCGCGGATGCTCCGCGCGACCACGTAGGCCCACATGTCGAGGTCGTTGTCGGTGTAGCCGACCACGGTGGGGCGACCTGTCGTGCCGCTGGAGGCGTGCACGCGGCGCACCTGCGACATCGGCACCGCGAACATGCCGAAGGGATACGTCGCCCGCAGGTCTTCCTTGGTGGTGAAAGGGAAGCGGGCGAGATCGTCGAGCGACCCGCAGTCCGCGGGCCCGATCCCGGCCTGGTCGAACTTGCGCCGATAGTGCGGCACGTTCTCGTAGGCGTGGCGCAGGGTGGTCTGTAGCCGGGTCAGTTGCAGCGCCGCCAGTTCGTCGGCGCCCAGCCGCTCCCCGCCGTCCAACATGTCGTTGGGCGGCGGGGAGCCGAGCCGGCGAATCGAAGTCACATTGCTGGTCACGAGGACGGGCCCCAGTTGGTCGGGCTGGTGGTGAACGCACCGGGCGAGGTCAGGGGCAGGTTGACGAACGACGGCGCCCGGTCGATCGTGTAGACGCCACCAGCCAGGTTGGCCAGTTCCTGCGGTGTCGGGGCCAGCGTCGTGTGGAAGTTGGCAGGCTGCTGGCTGGTGAGGACGACCTGCAGCCGGTCGCCCGCCGGGATCTGGGTGAAGTTGGCCAGTAGCGCGATGTCGAACCGGGTGGTCCGGCCGGGCACCACGGACTTCTGGCTCGCCTGGGTGAACGGATGGCTGGGCGACAGCAACGTGTGTCCCTCGCCGAACCAACTCGTGGCCGGATCCAGTCGGCGCTGGCTGCCCAGCAGCGCCCCGTCCGCCTGCTTGACGACCGAACCGTCCGCCGCGACGAGGTTCAGCGTCGCGGTCAGCTCGACCTCCGACGTGGTCGACCGGGCATAGACGGTGACGTCGGTCGGACCGTTGAGGACGGCGGCCCTGGTGAGCGGGGGCGTGGTGTAGGTCAGCGTGCTGGTCGGTGCCCACGTGAGGCTGTCGGTACCACTGCCGAGATGGTAGGTCCGCACGTCCGTTGCGGGCGGCCACGCGGCCTGGTCGACCCAGCGGTTCGCGCCGTTCTCGAACAGGTGCAGCGGGGTGGCCGTGGTGGCCATACCGGTGGGCTCGCCCTTCAGCCAGGTGTCGTACCAGCGCAACTTGATGGCCTCCAGTACTGGTCCGTCGACGTTCTCGCCGTGCGTCCAGGGACCGATGATCGCCTGGTAGCGGCCGGTGACCGGCGCGCCGGCCCGGATCGGTGCGGTGGTCGGACGGTGGAAGTACGCGTTCTGCGCGGCCACGTAGTCACCGAGATTGCCGCCGGGGAACAGGTCGTGCCAGCCGGCCTCGGTCAGCGCGGGGATGCCGTTGGCCACGATCGTCGGCATCAGGTTCTGGACGTCCAGCGCCTGCCAGTAGCTGTTGTCGTACGAACGGGGACCGCCGGTGGCCTGTTGGGCGACCGTGACGGACTGCGGGTCCGTGGCGGGATTGTCCTGCGGGCCTCGTGGCTCGGCGTGGGCGATGCCGGCGACGAACGGGGTGGGCATCCCGCCGTCGCCGGTGAGGTCGTTGTAGAAGTTCGAGTCCGTGCAGAACGGGGTCATCGCCTTGAGCGCCGAGTGCCGGCCGACGGCCGCGGCGGTGAACCACTGGTTGACACCGAGATAGGAACAGCCGTCCAGCCCGACGGCACCGTCCGAACCGGACAGTGTGTGTGCCGCCCAGTTGACCAACTCGGCCCCGTCCTGCCCCTGGCGCTGCCCGAACCAGTCGACCTGGCCGCCGGACGCACCGGTGCCCCGCACCGCGGACGCCACATAGATGTAGCCCCGTTGCACGAAGTAGTCACCGGCGCCGGTCGGGCCGGCACGTCCGGTGCCGTAAGGGTTCTGGGTCAGCAGCACGGGAAAGCGCCCGGTCACCCGCGCGCCCGTGGCGGGATCGGTCGGATAGACGACCTCGGTCGAGATGACGACACCGTCGTCCATGGTGACCGGTATCGTCACGGGCTTGCTCACCCCGAAGGTGGCGGCCTCCGGTTGCCAGGTGGCCGCGCCGGCGAACTGGCCGCCGGTGACCATGGTCAGTAGGGACAGCGCGGCCAGGCCGGTGACGGCGGCTCGTCGCATCGCAGAGCTCCTTCGATGGTGGGGTTCAGGCGGCGAGTTCGGCCCGCAGGCCGGTCCGCGCGTTCCTGGTCAGGGGAAAGAGCGGGAACAGTGCCCGGCCCATGGTCTCGTTGGCCAGTTCGGCGAGCACGATGTAGAAGGCGGCCGCAGCCAGGATGATCTCCGCGTAGCCGGCCAGGTGCAGGGCACCGGTCTGGGCCGCGCCCGCGGCGGATGCGCCGAGGTACGCCACGAGCAGCGACACGATCGTGACGTCCAGCAACACGAACGCCGTCACCGTCACCGCATTGGTGCCCATGCTCACGATGGTGAAGATCAGGGTGACGACGAGCCAGGCGATCAGGAAGACACCGAGGGACTGTGCCACCGTGTGGCCCGCCAGCGCCCCGATGGCCTGTTTGGACAGTCCGGCGTTGGCGGGGGAGGACAGGACAGACGCCACGATGTGCGGTGCGACATAGACCTGGATCGCGGAATAGCCGATCCAGAACGCGCCGTAGGCGGTCAGGAACGCGGCGGCGAACGACGCGCCGGAGGCCAGTGCGAAGAATCCGGCCACGAGTTGGACGATGCCGCCGTAGAAGAACGTGCCCGGCAGGATGATCGCGGCACCGGCCGGGCTGAGCACGCCGACGGTGGCCAGTCCCAGCGCCAGCGAGCACCAGGCGAAGCCCGCCGCCCCAACGGGCAGCGCATGGCCGATGCGGGGACCGCTCGCGGTCGCCGGTCTGTTGTCGTTGGCGGGGGCCGACAGTCTGGGCGCAGACAGCTCTGTCATGGCATGGTCCTTCCGATCCACGGAATCGGAACAGCTATTCCGATTGGGTGGACTGTAGCTCAGAGCTGCACCTTCGCCAAGTCTCGCGGTAACATTTGGTCGTTGACCAAGTTTGCCGACTGGTGCGCAGACCCGGAGAAAGGTGGCCCGGAATGCGCTGGACCCAGGACGACGTCATCGCCGCCGCGTTCACGGTCCTCGAAACCGAAGGGCTCGAACGGTTGTCGCTGCGGGGAGTCGCCCGCACGCTCGGCGCGCACCTGAACTCCGTCAGCTGGTACGTCAAGACCAAACACAGCCTGATCGAGCGGATGGCCGACGCCATCATCGGGACCGTCCGCACCGACGACCTGCCCGCCGATCCCGTCGAGCGGGTACTGGTGGTCGTCGGCCGCTACCGCGCGGTCATGATCGACCACCGGGACGGCGGCCGGCTGGTCGCCGGCACCCGCATCGGAACCGGCGGCACCCTCCGTGTCGCCGAGGTCATCGTCGGTGCCCTGCTCGAAGCGGGATACGCGGAAGCGGCGGCCGCCCGGCTCTGCTGGGCGCTGGTCTACTTCACCCTCGGCCTCACCCAGGAACAGCAGACCAGCCCGCCGGAGTCGGCGATCCACCCGCTCGACCTCATCGACGACGGGACCTGTCCGGCGCTGGCCAAGGTCGGCGTGGGACTGCTCGTGCACGACTCGTTCGACGCGCGGTTCGACTACGGCCTGACCCAACTGCTGCGCCCCGCATGACGGGACCGACTCGCCGACCGTGCGGCAGGGACACCGCTGTGGTTCCTCAGACCGCGGATGCGGCCTGCTTGATGAGGTTGGCCACGACCGCGGGCTGCGACTCGTAGATGGCGTGGCTGCCGGCCACCTCGGTCACCGTGGCGCCGGCCCGTTCGGCCATCGCGCGTTGCGCGGGCGGCGGGATCATGCGGTCGTCGGTGGTCACGAGGTACCAGCTCGGATTGGCGCGCCACGCTGGTTCGCCGACCGCGCCGCCGAGCGCGTCGAGTCCCCACGGGACCTGGGAGTGGGCCAGGAACGCGGCCCGCTCCGGGCTGAGGTCACCGGCGAAGGCGTCGTGGAACTTCTCCTTGTCCAGGAACAGGAATCCGTCCTGCGGGGGCAGGATCGGCGGGACCGGCGCGCCGGGCGGCGGGTTGGCGATCAGGGTGTTCACCGATTCGCCCTTGTCCGGTGCGAACGCGGCGATGTAGACGAGTGCCGCGACGCCCGCGTGGGTGCCGGCCTCGCTGATGACGGCGCCGCCGTAGGAGTGTCCGACCAGGACGGCGGGCCCGTCCTGTTGGTCGAGGATCTGCCGGGTGGCGGCCGCGTCCCCGGCCAGCGACAGCGTCGGGTTCTGCACGATGCTCACCGCGAAGCCGTCCCGCGTGAGCAGGTCGTAGACCTGTTGCCAGCCCGATCCGTCGACGAAACCACCGTGGACGAGTACGACGTTGCGCACACCTGCACTCATGTGGATCTCCTGTCGCGAACCGGATTGTAACGGATGGACGGACAAATTGGAACTACTATTCCGGTTCAGGCAGTCTAGCGCCGCGGGCCGGTCCCGCAAGGAGGGAGTCGTCACAGGTCGGGATAGAGAAGGTCCTTGACCACGCGTACGGCGTCCTGGAGCAGGGGTCGGAAGACGCGCAGCCGGGACAGGCCGACCGCGCGGTCGACCAGCGGCACCGTGCGGTCGAGCAGTGCCACCGTGCGAGTGCGGCCGGGTGACCGGTCGTGCACCCAGTACAGCACGATCCCCATCTGGTAGAGCCACAGCAGTTCGGGCAGTTCGGGACGCAGCAGGGGATCCATCTTCGCGGTCGACCCGTCGACCACGTCCCGGAAGATGCTGATGGCCGCTTCGCGGGCGGGTGCGGATTCCGGCGAGAACGGGCTCAGCGGACTGGCCGGGTCCGCCGCGTTCCGGAAGAACTGACTGCCGAACTCGTGGTAGGGACCTGCGATGCGGAGCCATTCGCGCAGCACCGCGTGCAGCCGTGCGCCGAATTCCCGATTGGCCGCGAGCACGTCCTTGCTGGCCTGGGCGTGCAGTTCGCTTATCCGGTTGTAGAAGCCCTGGACCAGGTGTTCCTTGGAACTGTAATAGTAGTAGGCGTTGCCGACCGAGACGTCGGCCTCGGCGGCGATGGCCCGCATCGTGGTGCGCTCGTAGCCGCGTTCGGCGAACAGCCGTAGTGCCGTGTCCAGAATGTGGGCGCGGGTCGCTTCGCTCTTCTTCGGCGTGGTCGATGGGCTGTCCGGCACGGTGGTCACGATAGGCGGCTAGCGGCCGATCGCATCGGACGGCGTCGGACGTGTCGCCTGGCGCAGGCTCTCCTGCAGCAGGACGTTGCGCCGGATGCGGCTGAAGATCAGCAGGTTGAGCAGGTGCAGCGCGCCGACGACGAGCAGCACGGTGCCGAGCTTGGTGGCGAGCAGTTGCACCACGTCACTCGGGGTGGTCACCCGGTCGCCGGTGTGCAGCCACAGTGCCGCGAAGCCGAAGTTGACCAGGTAGAAGCCCACCACGAGGAGCTGGTTCATGGCGCCGCCGACCTTGTCGTTGCCGAACACGTCGCCAAGGTAGATCCTGCCGTACCGGCTGAGCGTGCTGGCCACCCACACGGTGAGCACGACGTCGAGCACGATGTAGATCACGTAGCCGAGGAACACGAGGTCCATGGCTGATCAGCACCTTCCCGTTTTTGAACGTGTTCAGAACTTGAGCGTACACCCTTTTTGAACACGTTCAACTCCAGGAGACGGCACCACCGCCGTCCGAGCCCTGCCGGACGGCGGTGGTATGCGAGACACCCCCTACGAAACCGACCTCGCGGCGTCCAGGATGACGTCGGTCGTCACCTGGGGATGCGAGATCATCGGCACGTGCGATGCGGCGACCGTCTCGATGTGGGCGTGCGCGCGCCGTGCCATGAACCACTGTGTCGCCGGCGGGATCGCGTGGTCGTTCGTTGACAGGAGGTACCACGACGGCACCGTCTTCCATGCCGGGTCGCCGGAGGGCTCGCCGAACGCGGCCGCGGAGAACGGTCGCTGCTCGGCCCACATGAGGTTCGTCGTCGACAGCGGCAGGTCGCCCGCGAAGGCATCGTGGAAGGCGGCCTTCTTGATGTAGAGATCGGTGCCATCGCCGCCGCCCGGCAGCGGGTACTGCCGCGCGTCGAGGTTGGCCGGGACGATCATGGTGCCGGGATTCTTGTTGACCAGCGTCTGGAGGGACTCACCCGTGTCGGGCGCGAACGCCGCGATGTAGACGAGGGCCCGCACGTTGGGCACGCCACGTGCGGCGTTGCTGATGACGGCGCCACCGTAGGAGTGACCGACGAGCACGATCGGCCCGCTGATGGTCTGCAGCACACTGCGGACGTAGTCGGCATCCGATGCCAGCCCGCGCAGTGGATTGGCGGGTGCGATGACCGGATACCCGGCCTGCTCGAGGCGGCTGATCTCGCCGTTCCAACCGGACGAATCCGCCCAGCCGCCGTGCACGAAGACGATGGTGGGCTTGACGGCGGCGTGGGTCGTGGCAGCCGTGGTCCGGCCGCTGGCCGCGCTGCCACTGAACACCATGGCGAGAAACAGGCCGATCACGACGGCCAGGACGGCGGCAACCCGGCCCGTTCCGGACGTGACCGGCCGTCTGAGTAACTGCTTCACGTTGTGTCTCCCGAGTGGTGGATGAAACGTCAGGTCCCGAGCGCGGCCTGCTTGATGAGGTCGGCGGTGGCTCGGGGCTGGGACACGTAGACGGAGTGGCTCGCGGCGACCTCGCGCACGGTGGCGCCGGCACGGTCGGCCATCGCGCGCTGCGCGGGCGGCGGGATCATGTGGTCGTCGGTGGCCACCAGGTACCAACTCGGCTTGTCGCGCCACGCGGGCCTGCTGATGACTCCGGCGAGCGCGTCGACACCCCACGGAACCTGTGACTCCGCCATGAACCGGGCGACGTCGGCCGGCAGGTCCGCGGCGAACGATGCCGCGAACTTCTCCTTGTCGAGAAACAGGAATCCGTCGACCGGCGGGAGGATCGGCGGGACCGCGGCGCCGGGCGGCGGGTCGGCGGTCAGGGCACCAACCGACTCGTCCTTGTCCGGCGCGAACGCGGCGACGTAGACGAGGGCCGCGACGCTGTCGTGGCTGCCGGCCTCGGTGATGACCGCGCCGCCGTAGGAGTGTCCGACCAGGACGACCGGCCCGCCCTGGGCGTCGATGGCGCGGCGCGTGACGGCGACGTCGTCGGCAAGGGACAGGGTGGGGTTCTGGACGACGGTGACGGCGAAGCCGTCCCGGGTGAGCAGGTCGTGGACCTGCTGCCATCCCGAGCCGTCGACGAAACCGCCGTGGACCAGCACGACGTGTGCCGGGTTGGTGCTCATGGGTGGTCCCCTTCCGGGACGGGCGAGCTGGGTTGACGGCGTGGACGCTAGGCAGGCCGAGTGCGCGGGCTGTGCGGATCAAGTGACCGGCCGCCGCGTGTGAGCGGGCCGACGGCGACAGCCGGGCGAAGCAGCAGGCAGGATGAGCCGATGACGAGCACCGCGCACGACGGTGAGGTGCGGTTTGCCATCTTCGGTGGTGTTCGGGCCTGGCGTGGCGGCGTCGAGCTGCGTCTTGGACCGCCTCGACAGCGGGCGCTGCTGCAGTTGCTGCTCGTCGCGGGTGGTGAGCCGGTCGGCCTGAGCGAGATCCTCACCGCGCTGTGGCGCGACGAGCCGGCCGCGAGCGCGACGAACCAGGTCCACCGGCACGTGGGTGAGCTTCGCCGCCGCTTCGAGCCCGAGCTGGGCCGGCGTGACGTCGGCCGTTGGCTGCTGCCGACCAGTTCCGGGTACCGCCTCGCCGTCGACGCGACGAATCTGGACCTGCTCCGGTTCCGCGAGCTGCGTCGCCAGGGCGTGGCAGTGGCGGCGACGTCGGTGCCGGACGCGACCGCACTGCTGGCCCAGGCGCTGGAGGTGGCGCGCGCCGCGCCGGGAGACGACTCGCTTCGGGGCCTGCCACGGTTCGTCGCCGTCGAGGACGAGCGCGTCCGTGCCGCGACCGGGGCGGCGCAGCTGGCACTGTCGGCGGGTCTGCCCGGTGACGTGCTGCCCCGGCTGTGGGAGATCGCGGGCGCGCACCCGTTCCACGAACTGCTCCAGGCACGCGTGATGGACTGCCTCACGGGGGCTGGCCGCTGCGCCGAGGCGCTCGCGCTGTTCGAGCGGATCCGCGTTCGGCTGCGCGACGAACTGGGCATCGATCCCGGCGCGGCTCTCACCGAGGCACAGGCGAGGGCGTTGACCGGCCGCGGTACCACCGCCGAGACACCGGCCGGTGCCCGTGCCGCGACCCCACCGGCACAGCTTCCCGCACCACTGACCGGTTTCGCCGGACGCCACCGTCTACTCGCGACACTGTGCGACGAGCCGAGGACCCTGCTCATCACCGGCATGGCCGGCGTCGGCAAGACGACCCTCGCGCTTCGCTACGCCGCCGAGCTGGCGCACGCCTATCCGGACGGCCAGCTCTACGTCAACCTGCGTGGCTTCGACGCCACCGCGGCACCGACCGCTGAGCTGGACGCGTTGGGCGACATGCTCGAGGGACTCGGCGTGCCATGGCGGGGGCAGCCCGAGTCCGTCGGCGGGCGTGCCGGCCTGCTGCGCAGCATCCTGTCCCAGAAACAGGTCCTGGTGGTGCTCGACAACGCCCACGACTACCGGCAGGTCGAGTCCCTGCTGCCCGGCGCGGGCGCGAGCAGGGCGATCGTCACCAGCCGCAACGGGCTGCCGGGCCTGGTCGCCTTCAACCATGCCCGGCTGATCCAGCTCGAACCCTTCGACGACGACGAGGTCGTCGAGTTCTTCAGCCACCGGCTCGCCACGTCGACTGTCGGCGCCGATCACGATGCCATGATCAGGCTGGGACGGCTGTGTGCCGGCCTTCCCCTTGCCCTCGCGATCGTCGCGGCGCGCGCGGCGGCCACCCCGGACTTCCCACTGGATCTGCTCGTTCGGCAGTTCACCCTGGAACGGACACCGCTGGAGTGCCTCAACGCCGGCAGCGCCGACCTGGATCTCGGCACGGTCTTCTCGTGGTCGCGGCGGGGCCTGTCCGAGGACGCGGCGCATACCTTCGCGGCGCTGAGCGTCCACCCCGGCCCCGAGATGTCGACCGCGGCCGCGGTCAGCATGTCCGGGCTCGGCCCGCGGCGGGCCCGCGAGGTGCTCACCGAGCTGACGCTGGCCAGCGTGCTGCGGGAGATCAGGTCGGGCCGTTTCGTCTTCCACGACCTGGTCCGCGAATACGCGTTGAGCCTGTTGGGCGACGACGCGCTCGCGGTGTCCGCCCGGCTCGTGGACCACTACGTGCGGTCTACTCGTAACGCCATTATCACCTTCGGGCAACCCGCCGTCGCGCCCGTCGACGAGACGAGGCCCGGCATCGTCGCGGAGACCTTCGCCGCCAGCCGTGACGCAACCCGTTGGTACACCGAGGAACGACACGTCCTGCACCAGGTGTGCCGCCTTGCCCTCAGCCTGGGTGACCATCGCGCGGCGCTGCTGCTCATGCTGGACTGGCGGCCGATGAGCCAGGCCGTCGACGCCCGCCACGCCATGCTCCCGTTCGCCGAACTCGCCATCAAGGCCGCCGAGCACGTCGACGAGCCCGCGCTGCGTGCCGAGTGCTACCGCGATGTCGCGTCCAACTTCGCGCGAACCGGTCAACCCGAACGCGCCAGAACCTGGTTCGACCGGGCCGCCGCCACATTCGAACAGGCCGGCGACCGCGTCGGCAAGGCGAACGTCTACCGCAGCATGGCCGTGACCCTGGCGATGGACCCCGGCGACCGGGTCGAACTGCTCCGCGAATCGGTCGCCATCGCCCGCGAACTCGACGACCAACCGCTATTGGCGAACTCGCTGCACTCACTCGGGCTCGGGCTGCTGTGGGCCGGCAGGTTTCACGACGCCCTGACCGCGTTCGCCGAGTGCGCCGCGATCACCCCGACCGTGCCCGGTCTGTCCTACCTGGAGCCGTACGTGCGCTCCGGCCGGTCAAGGGCACTGGCCGGCGCCGGTCGCCTGACGGAATCGGCCGACGAGGCGGCGAGCGCACTGGAACTGCTGCGGCGCGCGGACGAAAGCAAGGGCGAGCTCAGACTCCTGCGTTCCCACGGCGACGTTCTCACCGCCCTTGGCCGCACCCGGGAAGCGGCCGACGCGTGGCGCCGCTTCCTGGCCATCGCGCGGAGCCCTGAACTCGTGCAGGAGACGAACGCCCTCGACGACGACACCGACGGGTCGGTGACCATCGACCGGATCAAGGCCAAGCTGGCTGCACTGCCGTAGTCGAGCGGTGTGCGGGTAGGTTCGGCCCGGTGGATCTCGATGCGGTTCGCACCTTCGTCACCGTTGCCGAGACCGGCCAGTTCCAAGCCGCCGCCGACGAGTTGGGCATCACCCAGCAGGCAGCCTCGAAACGAGTGGCCATGCTGGAGCGGGAACTCGGCGTGCGACTGTTCGCGCGGATCGCCAGGGGCGTCCGGCTTTCCGTTGACGGGCAAGCACTACTACCGCATGCACGTGAACTGCTCCGCGCCGCGGAACGCGTGACCGCGGCCGTGACGCCCGGCCGCAGGGCCCTGCGGATCGACGTCGTCAGCCGCAGGATCGCACCCGCCGGCCTCCTGCACGCCTTCTACCAGCAGCACCCCGACATCGAGCTCGATGTCGTCGCCCTGCCCAACGCCGCCGCCGCGGCGGCGCTGGCCGAGGTCGGCGCCGGCACCCTGGACGCCACCTTCAGATCCCTCCGGGACTCCGCCCGCAAGGTCCCGCGCGAACTCCGATCAGCGCGCGTCATCGACGACAGACACCAACTCCTGGTCGGCCAACGGCATCCGTTGGCGAACGCCAGGACCGTGACGCCGAGCGAGCTCGCCGAGCACCCCATCCGGATGCCCGGCATGTCCGATCCCGAGCCACTGGGCTACTACGACGATCTGGCGAAGGCGTTCGGGCTCACGATCGACACGATCGGGCCAAGCTTCGGCATGGAAGCGCTCATCGCCGAAATCGCGGACTCGACCCGACTCGCCACCCTCGTCGGCGAGGGCTCCCGACACCTCTGGCCGGAAAGCTACGACCTCCGCCGAATCCCGGTCGTCGACCCGATCCCGGTCTACCCGCTCTCGGTGATCTGGCGAGCCGACAATCCGCACCCCGTACTCGCACGCTTCCTCGACCACCTCCGGACCAGGTACCGGGCAACGGCCCGCGATGACGTATGGACACCGGACTGGGCACGCTGAGACCGGACGGCGCGACTCCGGTGCCCCGGCCGGCACAGGCCCGGGGCACCGGAGTCGGCACCGTTGCGCTCAGCAGTTGTGGGCATCACTGGTCGCCGAGGCGACCACCACGTCCACCGCGCCACCGAGGCCGGTCAGATGCAGCGCGTTGACCGTCAGGCCCTTGTCCGCGCCGGGCACCGGCACCTGCTCGTTGAGCACCAGCTTGGCCAACCCGGCCACGTCGACCGTGGTGTTGGGGCCGACGTTCACGTTCACCGCGACCCCGCCGATGGTCAGGTTGGTGATCGTGGTCGTGCCGCTGGACGCGGCACACGTCGTGGTCGACGTCGCCTTGACCGCCGTCGCGGTGATCACGGGCAGGCCGGGAACACCGATGGTGACGTTGGCCACCGATGACGTCGCGGTCGACGTGCCGGGCGCCAGGGTCGTGGTGACGTTGGCGCACAACACGTTCGCGTTGATGACCAACAGCGCGCTCAGGCTCGCGGTACACGGCGTCGTCGTCGAACCGGCGCTCGCGGTGCGGATCTGGCCGGTGTCCGGCGTCGGCGGGACGGTCAGGCTCAGCAACAGCAGGTTGATGTTCGCGCTGAGGCCGAACGCCCGTCCGGTGAGGAACTGCAGCAGCAGCGTGGCCGATGCGCCGGCCGGCCGGTAGAACTGGTCACCCGCGAACGCCGCGGTGACCGGCACCGTGGCGGCCGCCGTCAGTGGTTGGCTGACGGACGGGATGGTGCAAGTCGCGTGGCCGTTGGCGTCCGTGGTGCCCGTGCAGGTCTGCGCCGTCGCGCCGGAACCCAGCGTGAACACCACCTGGCGGCCGGCGATCGGGGTGACGCCGTCCTCGGTCAGCACGCCGGACAGGTGCGCCGGGGTGCCGTTGGCGACGTGCGTGTCACCGGTGTAGGACAGGGCCGTTTCCTCCAGCGTCACCACGAAGTTCGCGGTGGTGGCGGACGGCAGGAACGCTGGTGTGCCGGCGAACGTGCCGTGGATCTGCACGGTGCCGGCCGGCTCGTTCGGGGTCACCGAGCACTGCCCGACACCGGTGGCGTCCGTGGTCGCGGTGCAGGCCGGCTGGCTGTCCAGTTGCAGGCTGATCGGCTGGTTCGCGATCGGGGTGCCGTAGTTGGTGTCGGTGAGCCGGGCGGCCAGGTTCGCCGGGTCGTTGAAGTCGCCGGTGGTCTGCCCGGTGTAGGTCAGGGTGGTCGGGATGATGATGCTGGCCGAGTCGGCGGCGGTGGCCGTGCTGCCGCCGTCGTCCACGATGTGCACACCGATCGTGAAGTTGCCGCCGTGCGCGTAGGTGTGGCTGCCGCTGACCGCGAACTGGCCGGGGCCGGTCTGCGTGACGGTGCCGGCGCTGCTCTGCCCGTCGCCCCAGTCGACGGTGGTCGCGGTGAAGTCGGCGGTGGTGGCACCGGGGTTGGCATCGGTGAACGTGGCCACCGTGCCGCTGGTGACGTGGGCCTCGATCCCGCTCAGCGGCGTGCCGTTGGCCGCTGCCAGGGCCGCGTCGAGCACCGTGGCCGCGCGCGAGGTGACGGCGGGGCCGCCGGGGTCATCCGGGTCGCTGATGCTGACCTTGATCGTGGGGGAGCCCTCGTCGGCGTAGGAGTGCGTGCCCGACACGGTGAAGTGACCACCGCCGGTGGCCGCGATCGTCCCGGTGCTGGTTGTTCCGTCGCCCCAGTCGATCGTCGCGTGGTCGTTGGCGGCCGAGTCGTTGGGATCGGACGCGTCGGTGTCGCTGAACGTCGCCACCTGGCCGGCGAACGACTGGCCCTCCGTGGCCGTCACCGGCACCGCCATGGCACCCAGCGGGAACTCCAGCGACTGCGGGGTGACCACGCCCTCAAGGCCGAAGTAGGTCGACTGGCCCGGCGGAATCCCGCCGCTGATGAAGTTGACCGTCCCGTGGTTGTTGTCCACGACACTGAAGGTGTTGTCTGGGCCCTCGTAACCACCTGGCGACGGCGTCGTGGTGGCGAACGGGCAACCCGGCGCCTGCGGTGTCGTCGAGGCGTCGCAGATGCCGTCGCCGTCGAAGCCGAAGGCGTTGCTGGTCGAGGTCAGGGTGAGCGACGGAATCGGGAAACTCGACTGGTTCAGCACCCCGATCAGGGTGTCGTCGAACGGTGGCGTGTCGAACGGCGATTGGCTCGGATCGGTGAGC
>DASXXM010000435.1:0-13530 GCA_036503065.1 Pseudonocardiaceae bacterium
GTCGCGGCGATCGGACCGGACGGCACGCTCGCCGGGTTCTCCAACCGGGGCGACTGGGTGGACGCGGTGGCCCCCGGAGTGGACGTGGTCAGCAGTTATGTGCGGCTGCTGCCGGCCGAGGAGGGTGTCGCGCCGGGCACCGTCACCCGCGTCTACGGCGCAGCGCGGTGGAGTGGCACGTCGTTCGCGGCGCCACGGATCGCGGCGGAACTGGCTGGGCTGCGGCACCGGGGCGTGCCGGCCGGCGAGGCACGGGCGATGGTCCGGCGGCCACTCGTTCGTGCGATTCGGTGATCTTGACGGAGCGCGGCGGGCCGTTGCGGCATCGGAGGGGCGTCCGGATGGGCGACCTTCGAGGAGCGTGGTTCCGTGGTGCTGTCGGTGACCGAGTTGGTACGTCGGGCGGCCGATGCCGACCAGGCGGCGTGGCGCGAGTTGGTGCGGCGGTATCGGGCGCTGGTGTGGGCGGTGGCCAGGGAGCACCGGCTCGACGCGAGCGACGCGGCGGATGTGTCGCAGGCGACCTGGCTGACGCTCGCGGAGCAGTTGCCCCGGCTGCGTGAGCCGGAGCGGCTGGCCGGGTGGCTGGCCACCACCGCGCGACGTGAGTCGTTGCGGATTCTGACCGTCCGGCGGCGTGAGGAGCCGCTGGACTGGGCCGATCTGCCGTCCACTGCGGACGGTCCGGAGGCCGCGCTGCTGGCGTCGGACCGGGACGGCGCGCTGTGGCGGGCGCTGCACGGGTTGCCGGACCGGTGCCGGGCGTTGCTGCGACTGGTCGCGCATTCGCCGGGGCTGACGTATGCGCAGGCCGCGCGGGCGCTGGGCATCCGGGTCGGGAGTGTCGGGCCGATCCGGACGCGGTGCCTTGCCGTGCTGCGCCGCCGGTTGGAGTGCGACGGCCTGGTGGAGGTGCGATGAACGACGAGGAGTTGTTGCGCCGGTTGGCTGATGTGTTCGAGCGGTACGACCCGGTGCCCGGTGGGATCGGGATCGACGCGGTGCGGGCCGGGGTGCTGGCCGGGTCGGCATCGTCGGCACTGGCGCTGGTCGCGGATGGTGACGTCGACGGCGTGCGCGGTGCTGGTGGGCGGTTGCTGGGGTTTGCCGGGCCGGGTGGGCGGGTGGATGTGCAGATTGATGTCGGGGTTCGGTTGACCGGTTTGGTCAGTGGCCTGATGGGTTCGTTGTGGGTGCGGTGGCCGGGTGGCTCCCGGTTGATTTCGGTGGATTCGGCGGGTCGGTTCGTGATTGACGGGTTGCCTGCCGGGCCGTTGAGTTTGGTGGTCTCCGGTGCTGTTGGTCCGTGGTTCGTCGGATGAGCCTGTTGTTGGAGCGACATGCGGAGGTGCTCGCCGAGGTCGAGCGCGGGCGGCTCGGGTCTTCCGCGGTGGTGCTGCGCGCGTTGATCGGGCGGGCGGAGCGGGCCGGCCAGTCGGATCTGGTGCCGCGATTTCGATTGACCATGGCGTGGATCGAATTGGATCGGGGTCGGTTTGCCGCGTGCGCCGCCGAATTGGCCTTGGCGCGGGTTTCGCCGTTCCAGGAGGATGTCGCGCGGGGGCGTTGTCTCGGTGGTCTGTTGCGGTGTGCGGCTGGGGACCATGCGGCCGCGGTGGCGCAACTGTCGGCGGCGATTCCGGCGTTGCGTCGGCTCGGGGATCGGCGGTGGCTGGCGAACGCGCTGGTCGGGCGCGGGACGGCCAGTGGGTATCTGCATCGGTTGGCCGAGGCGGATGCGGATTTCGCCGTGGCTGGTCGATTGTATGCGTCATTGGGTGAATCGCTGCGGGCAGCGGCCTGCGTGCACAATCGCGGCTTTGTCGCGTTGCAGGCCGGTGATCTGCCGCTGGCGTTGCGGTATTTCGACGCGGCGGAACTGCCGGTGGATCGGCATCCGGAAGTGTTGATCGACCGGGCGCAGGCGCTGGTGGCCGCCGGTTTGGCGGGCTCGGCTCGGCCCGTGTTGGCCAGGGCGGCCGCGTTGCTCGCGGATGCCGGACGTGGCACGAAGCTGGCGGAGGCCATGGTGGCAGTCGCGCGGTGTGCGTTGCGGGCCGGCCAGCCAACGGTCGCGGTCGAGAGCGCGGCACGGGCGGCATCGTTGTTCGGGCGGCAGGGGCGGACGTCGTGGCGGCCCGCGGCGCGGGCGGTCGAACTGACCGCGCGGCTGGCCATCGGGCCGGGGGTGCCGTTGGCGACGGTGCGGCGGGTGGCCGTCGACTGTGATCGACATGGCTGGTGGCTGGCCGCCGCGGAATTGCGGTTGGCGTCGGCTGATCCGGCGCTGCTGGCCGAGTTGGCGGCGCGGCGGCATCGTGGTCCGGCGGCGGTGCGCGCCCTTGGCTGGTTGGCGCAGGCGCGATTGGCCGACGGGCCCGGGATTTTCGCGGCGTGCCGGGCTGGCCTGCGGGCGGTACGACGGGATGCGGCGACCATGGCGGCATGGGAACTGCGGGCCGGCATGGCCGGTTGGGCGGCGGCGCTCGCGGATCTTGGACTGCGGGCCGCCGTGGCGGGCGGGCGGCCGCGGACGATCCTGCGCTGGTCTGATCAGTGCCGGGCGGTGGCAGGTGACCGGCCGCCGGTGCTGCCACCGGTTGATCCGGTGTTGGCCGCGCGGCTGGTCGAGTTGCGGGCGGCGGTCGCGTCCGGTGGGTCGCCGGCCATGGTGCGGCGGTTGGAGCAGCGGGTGCGGACCCGGGACTGGATCGGCAGCGGGGCCGCCGCGGACGATCTCCCCTGGACGTTTTCGCTGCTGGCCGCTGCGCTCGGGCGTGCGGCGTTGATCAGTTTTCTTGTTGTCTCCGGTACATATCATGCTGTGTCCTATGTAGATGGACGATGTCGGTTTCATCGGCTGGCCAAGGCGACTGCGGTCGATGCCGCGGTGCGGGCGCTGCGGTTCGGGGCGACCGTGGGTCGGTCGGCGGCCGTTGCGCTGTCGGCGGCTGAGGTGGACGGGTTGTTGTTCGGGCCGTTGGCCGGGGTGATCGCGGATCGGCCGTTGGTGGTGGTGCCGGCGGGTGATGGGCACGAGGTGCCGTGGGCTGCGTTGCCGTCGTGCGTGGGGCGGCCGGTGTCGGTGGCGCCGTCGGTGAGCGCGTGGCTGCGTTCGGTGTCGGCCGGTCCTCGATCGGGTGGTCGGGTGTGGATCGCCGGACCTCGGTTGCGGCATGCGGCCGCGGAGGCTCGGTCGTTGCACGCGGCGCACGGTGGGGACCTGTTGGTCGGACGGCAGGCCAAGGTGGCCGCGGTGTTGGCCGCGATGGACGGGGCGGAGTTGGTGCACATCGCGGCGCATGGTCGGTTCCGTGCTGACCAGCCGTTGTTCTCCGCGGTTGACCTGGCGGACGGGCCGCTGTTCGGCTACGACGTGCAGCGGTTGCGGCGGCCGCCGCGGCTGGTGGTGTTGTCGGCCTGTGATGCGGGGCGTGCCGTTGTCAATCCTGGTGGGGAGATGATGGGGCTGGCTACCGCGTTGCTGCGGGCCGGCACGTCGACGGTGGTGGCCAGTGTGTTGCCGGTGCCGGATCGGCAGGCGGTTGGGTTGGTTACCGCGTTTCATGCGGGTATGCGCGGCGGGCTCGGGCCTGCTGCGGCGTTGGTTGCGGCGCAGGGCTCGCATGGTGACCTTGGTTTTGTCTGTTTCGGGGCCGGCTGACGGCCGTTGTCCACAGGCTTGCCGGGGTTATCCACAGGCTGTGCACACGTGGTGTGGATGGTTTCGGCTAGGTGCGGAGGGTGGCCAGGCGGCGGACGGCTTCGTCGAGTACTTCGTCTTTTTTGCAGAAGGCGAAGCGGATCAGGTGGCGCCATTCGGCTGGGGTGTCGGTGAAGACCTGGACCGGGACGGCTGCTACGCCGATTTGTTCCGGCAGTTTGAAGCACAGTTCGGCGCCGTCGGTGAAGCCAAGGGGGCGTACGTCGGCGCAGATGAAATACGTGCCGGCGGTGGGGCGGACCTCGAAGCCGGCGGCCAGCAAACCTGCCGTCAGCCGGTCCCGTTTGGTCTGGAGGGACTTTTGCAGGTCGTCGACCCACGGTAGTTCTGAGCGCAGCGCGTAGGCCACTGCTGGCTGGAAGGGTGCGCCGCCAACGAATGTCAGGAACTGTTTCGTCGCGCGTACCGCGGCTATCAGGTTGGCCGGGCCGCAGGCCCAGCCTATTTTCCAGCCGGTGCAGTTGAACGTCTTGCCGGCGCTGGAGATCGTGACCGTTCGTGCCGCCATGCCGGGCAGGGTGGCCAGCGGGATGTGTTGCTGGTCGTCGTAGGTCAGGTGTTCGTATACCTCGTCCGTTATGGCTATCAGGTCGTGTTCTTCGCACAATCTGGCTATTTCGGCCAGTTCGATCGACGTGAAGACCGTGCCGGTGGGGTTGTGCGGGGAGTTGATCAGGATGGCTCGGGTGGTCGGCGTGATCGCTGCTCGTAGCGCCGCGGCGTCCAGGGCGAAGCGGCCGTCGGGGGCCTCTCGTAGGCCGACCACTCGTCGGGTCGCGCCGGACAGGGCTACCGCTGCCGCGTACGAGTCGTAGTACGGCTCGATCACCACAACCTCGTCACCCGGGCCGACCAGGGCAAGTAGGGCCGCGGCGATGGCTTCGGTGGCGCCGACCGTGATCAGGATCTCGGTGTCCGGGTCGTAGGTCTGGCCGTACCGCGTGCGGTGCTCGGCCACCGCCGCGCGCAGCTCGGGCCGGCCGGGGCCGGGTGGGTACTGGTTGACGCCATCGGCGATCGCCTTGCGGGCCGTTGCCAGCATGCCGGGCGGGCCGTCGGTGTCGGGGAAACCCTGGCCGAGGTTGACCGCACCGGTCCGTACCGCCAAAGCTGTCATCTCGGCGAAGATCGTCGAGGTGAAGGGACGCATCCTGGACACGAGGGCAGGCTCACGCACGCCTCGACCCTGCCATATCCGGTGACCGCCCGCGCCATCCCGGCCGCGAGGTATCCCGGCCGGCGGGAACGGCAGTCACAATGGAGGGGTGGAGCAACTCACCCCGGCTCAGCTGATCAAGCGACGGCAGCTGCGTCGGATGAAACTGGTGGCCGGCGGCCTGCTGCTGGCGGCGGCGATCGTCTACGTCATCACCACCCTGCTCGGCGCGCACGGCTGGCTGGGCTACCTGCGCGCCACGGCCGAGGCCAGCATGGTGGGCGCGGTGGCCGACTGGTTCGCGGTGACGGCGCTGTTCCGGCGGCCGCTGGGCCTGCCGATTCCGCACACCGCCATCATTCCGACCCGCAAGGACACGATCGGGACCAGCCTCGGCGACTTCGTCGGCACGAACTTCCTGGCCGAGAACGTGGTTCGGGACCGGCTGCGGCGGGTGGCCATCGGGGCGCGGCTGGGGACGTGGCTGGCAGCGCCCGAGCACGCCGAGCGGGTGACCGCCGAGCTCGCCACGGCGGCGCGGGGTGCGGTGGCCGTGCTGCGGGACGAGGACGTGCAGGCCGTGATCGAGCAGGCCGTGGTCAGCCGCATCATGGCGGTGCCGTGGGGGCCGCCGCTGGGGAAGCTGCTGGACCGGGTGCTGACCGACGGTGCGCATCACAAGCTGGTCGACCTGATGTGCGACCGGGCGTACGAGTGGGTGCGGGACAACCACTCGACAGTGTTGCGCGTGGTGTCCGATCGGGCGCCGAGTTGGTCGCCGCGCTTCGTGGACTCACTGCTCGCCGACCGGGTCTACGGGGAGATCCTGTCGTTCGCGTGGGCCGTGAAGACCGACGTCAACCACCCGATGCGGTTGGCGATCGACACGTTCCTGATCCAGTTCTCGCAGGACCTGCAGACCGATCCGGACACGATGAAGCGCGCCGAGGAGGTCAAGCACCAGGTCCTGGAGCACCCCGAGGTGAAGAACCTGATCAACTCCGCATGGGGCACCGCGAAGCGGATGCTGTTGGACGCGGCCGAGGACCCGTCCAGCGAGCTGCGCCGCCGGGTGCGGGACGGCCTGATCTCGCTGGGTGGCCGGCTGGTCGATGAGGACGCGCTGCGTGGCAAGGTCGACACGTGGGTCGAGGATGCCGCCGGCTACGTGGTGCGCAACTACTCGACCGAGATCACGACGTTGATCACGGACACGGTGGCCCGCTGGGACGCGCACGAAACCTCGCGGAAGATCGAGCTCCAGGTTGGTCGGGACCTGCAGTTCATCCGGATCAACGGCACCGTCGTCGGCGGCCTGGCCGGGCTCGTGATCTACACGCTGTCGCAACTATTCTGACACCGCACCGATTTCGCCAACTTCAGGACACTCGCCCTGAGTACAGCGCCCTCAGGACAGGCCCCCACCCAACCTCGGGGGCTACGGCCCTTTTCAACCCTATGCCTGTCAAGCCCCCAATGGGTGGTCTGCCGGAAATCTGTGGACAACCGAAAGAGTTGTGCACATTCGGGAGATGGGCTTGACGAGGGTCAGGTCATCGTGCGGGGCCGGGTTGCGTTGGCCAGGTCGACCAGTTGGACCCGTTCGGCCATGGTGGTGGCCAGACGGGCCAGTAGGCGGTAGCAGTTTTCCAGGCCGAAGCGCAGGTCGCGTTCTGTCAGTTCGCAGCCGAGGACTCGGCTGCCGTTCGCCGTGGTGGCGTTGGGGCGGCCGGCTCTTACCCAGCTCACCGCGGCCGACAGGACGTCCGCGGCCAGTCTTGCCCTGCGTTCCGCGTCCAGGTTCAGGCGTTCCACCCGGGTGCCCGCGTCCAGCAGGTCGCGTTCGGTGAGGCGGTCCGGTGGTGTCCAGCCGGTTCGTGCCGCGACGACCGCCATTTGTGCCGCGATGAAGTGGCTCGATCTGTCCGGCACCGATTCGAGGACCTCGAGGGCGCCGGTTCGGTCGCCCAGTGCCAGGTACGTTCTGGCCAGGCCGAACGCCGCTGTGACGAACGACCGGTCGGTGCGCCACACCAACTCGTAGAGCCGGGCCGCCACGAAGTGGTCGCCGCAGCATTCGGCGCTGATCGCCAGTGCGAGTTTCGGCGCCAGTTCCCCGGGCACCACGTCGTAGACGTGCTCGAACGCCGCCCTGGCGTCCCTCGGTCGCCGTGCGGACAACGCGAGCAGGCCGCGTGACCAGCTGATTCGCCAGTCGTAGGGCTGGTCGGGCATCGGCTGGCCCTGCGCGTCCAGCGCGGCCGCGTCGGCCAGTTCCCGGCCGGCCTGGTTCAGCTCGCCCATTTCCAGCAATGCCCTGGCACGCCAGAGTTTCGCCTCCATCGATGTGGGCGGTGCGGCGCGCAGCGCCTCCAGCACCTCCGTCGGTCCGGCGCCTGCCGTCGACGCCAGACCGCCGACCAGGCCGGCGGCCGGATCCTCCGTGTCCACCTGTGGCACCGGCAGGCCGTTGACCACGTCGGCCCAGTCCGGCGGTGCCGGCACGGCCGGGTTGCCGGTGACCGGCCGGACCAGCTCGGCGCCGAACGTGCGTACCTCGGGGCCGAACACCGCCGACCGGCCGGGGCGGGGTTCCCGGGTGCCCAGCGCCAGTACCTCGCGCAGCACGCCGGTGAGCTGGTCGGCCATGTCCTCCGCGGACGTGAAGCGGCGATCCGGGTCGGGATGTGTCGCCCGCTTCAGCAGCCGGTGGTAGGAGCCGAACAGCGAGAACAGGGGCACCTGGTTCGGGGTGGGCAGCGCGTGCCGGTATTCCTTGGTGTACCCGACGAAATCGAAGCTCAGCACTGCCAGCATGCGGCCGACGGTGTAGATGTCCGACGCGACCGACGGGCCGTCGGTGGCGATTTCCGGGGCGCTGTAGCCGCTGGTGAAGAAGATCGGGCTCACCGTGTCGTCCACGTGCCGCACGGCGCCGAGGTCGATCAGCTTGACCTGGGCGTCCGTCTGGATCACGTTGTCCGGCTTGAGATCGCTGTAGAGCAGCCCGATACTGTGGAGATAACCCATGGCTGGCAACACTTCCAGCCCGTACGCCAGCACCCGCGCGAGCGGCAGCGGGGTGACCCGACCCTCGGTGTCCTTGTGTGCCAACGCGATCTGGCGCAGCGACTCGCCGCCGATGTACTCCATCACGATGTAGCCGACCTGGTTGCCGGTGGTCGGGTCGGCGTGCTGGACGAAATTGTAGATCTTGACGATGTTGGCGTGCTCGACCTGGGACAGGAATTCCTTCTCGGCAACCGCGGCCGCCATCGCCGCCGTGTCACCCGTGTCGATCAGGCCCTTGAGCACCACCCAGCGGTCGTTGACGTTGTGGTCGCGGGCCAGGTAGATCCAGCCGAGGCCGCCGTGCGCGATCGCGCCGAGCACCTCGTACTGGCCGCCGACCAGATCACCGGCCTCCAGCTTGGCGCGGAACGAGAACGCGGTGCCGCATTCCGCGCAGTTGCCATCCGGACTGCCCGGCCGACCGTCGACGCCGCGGCCGACCGGTTTGAGGCAGTTGCCGCAGAACCGTTTGCCCTCCGGCACTTCCGGATCGGACATCACGGCGGACGCCGGATCGCGGTAGGGCACCCTTGGCACCTCGACCAGGCCGCCGCCGATCCGGCGGGACGACGTGGTGCGCGCGCGGACCCGACCGCTCCGAGCGCTGCGGCCGGTCAGCGATCGGGAGCCCAGTGGCGGCCCGGACGGGGTCGACGTGGACGTGGGCGCGAGTTGGGTGGACCGGCCGACGGCGAGTTGCGTCATGTCGGCGTCGGACCGCGGTGCCGGCTGGTCGCGTTGCGGCGCGGGCTCCCGGCCGGACAGCCGTTCGCTCAGTGCGCTGCCCGACGGCTCTGCGGCGGGCTGTTCCGGTTCCGGTTCGATCACCGGTGGTTGTTGCCACGTTGCCGGCCTGGCCAGCAGGTTGGTCGGCGCGGCATGCTGGCCGGCCACGTGGGCCGGCGGTGGGATCGACGACGTCGGCGCGGGCGCGGACAAGGCGGGCGGACCGACCGGCCCCTGCCCTGGGAACGGGCCGAACGCACCCGCATGCGCCGGAAACGGCGGTGCGGGCCGTACGCCGGCCGGTACCGGCCGACCGGGCCGCTGCGCGGGAAACGGCTGGGATGCCGGTGATTGCGCGGGAAACGGCTGCGATGGCGGCGGTCCGGGAAACGGCTGCGCGGGAAAGGATTGCGCGGGAAAGGGCTGGGACGACGGCGGTTGAGCGGGCAACGGCTGCGCGGCCGGCCATTGTGGTGGTGGGGTCACGTTGTGGCCGCACTTGTCACAGCTACCGCCGATCAGCCTGCCGCCGCAGCCGGGACGTGGGCAGCGGCCGGTGTCCGGTGGCCGCTCGCCGGCAGGAGGGCCGACGGTCATCGAGAGCCTCCCCGGTCAGTTCGAGTACACCGGCTGCGGCGGCGCCGGGATGCCACTCGATGGGGTACCCAGCCACCTCCGGTACGACTCCGCCCAGCTCCCGTTGGTCCGGATCTGTTGCAGCACACCGTTGACGAACCTGACGAAGTCGGTGTTCGACTTCGGGAAGGCCAGACCGTACGGCTCGGGCGCGATGGTCGGGCCGACGATCTTGGTGTTCCCGTCCTGGGCGACCATGCCGGCCAGGATCGTGTCGTCCGTGGACACCCCGTCGACCTCGCCCTGCTGGAGCATCACCAGGCAGTCCGACCAGTCGTTCACCGCGACCGGGATCGGTGCGTTCTTCTGGCCCTGGTTCGTGCTCAACGAGTCGGAACCGGCGGTTGCGCAGACCTTCTTGCCACCGAGCTCGTTGATGTCGGTGACCTTCGACGAGCTCGGCACCAGCAGCCTGCGGCTGGCCTGGTAGTAGACGGTGGAGAACGCGACCTGCTGCAGCCGGGCGCAGGTGATGGTGAAGGTCCTGGCGACCATGTCGACCTGGTCGGCGCCCTGGCCGCCCTTCAGCACCGTCGTCCGCTGGGCCGACGTGATCGCCTTGTAGACCACCTTGTTCGGATCGCCGAAGATGGCTTGCGCGACATCGTGGACCATGTCGATGTCGAAGCCGACGAGGTTGTTCTGCTTCGGGTCGCGGTAGCCGAACAGGAACGTGTTCTGGTCGACACCCGCGATCAGATAGCCGCGCCTCTGGATGGCGGCCATCGTGGAACCGGCCGGCATCTGGCCCGGCGCGGGCATCGCGGCGGGCGGGCTCAGGCTGGCCGTCGTCGGGTCGCCGCAGTTGACCGGTGGGACGGGCTTGGGCAGGGCCGCAGAGCCGGTGACCACGTTGCCCGGCTGGGGCGGCTGCGCCGTGCCGGCGGCGGCCAGGTTGACCGGGCTCGTGGTCGCGGCGCAGCCGGTGGTCAGCGTCGCGAGCAGCACGATCCCGAGCAGGGACAGCCTCTTCATCGATACTCCCTCAGCCGCTGCCAGATGCCCACCGCGGCGCCTGCCGCGGCCAGCACGAGCAGTACCAGCACGCCGATCGGCAGGGCGGTCAGCCAGCCCTGGGCCGTCCCGGTCTCATTGGCGAAGTCGACTCTTGCCTGGCTGATGGCCTTGCCGAGTGCGTTGTCCACGTTGTCGAACGCGGTGGCCTCGTTGGGCTTGCCGGTGCCGCCGGTGCCCAGCGTGGTCGTGACGGCCGTGGCCACGTCACCTCTGGTGTTGTCGGCGGTGACGTCGCGGTGCAGGCCGAACCAGGACTTGGCCGCGGTGATCGCGTCGGCGACCTCGTTGGTCATGGTGCTGTCGGACGAGTTGGCGTGGACCTGGCCGAGCAGCCCGCCCGCGCCGTCAGTGCCGCCGATCGCCGAGGTCAGCGCGGCGAAGGGGACCTCGTAGCTCTGGCCGCCGCGCGCGACCAGGGTCAGCATCTCCTTCGCGCGGGCCTGCAACGCCTTGGTTCTGGCCTGGGCCAACAGTTCGCCGGGGGCGGAGCCTGCGGCGCGGCCGTTGCCGACGTGCACCGACTCCAGGGTCAGGCCGGCGGCCGACCACACGAGTGCCAGTGCGACCGCGATGGTGGCGACCAGCAGGCCGACGTTGATCACCCGGTTGGTGCGCCGCCGGACGTAGCGCTGGGTGAAGATCAGCGCGACGAGCAGCGCGACGGCGAGCAGCGCGGCGAACCACGGGAACGACGTGGCCGCGTCCTGGGCGTTGATCAGGCGCTGCGTGTCGATCGCGTAGAGGTGCTGCGCGGCCGGCAGCATGGTGTCCGTCATCAGGTGGTCGGCCTCGCGCAGATACGCCGAGCCGACCGGGAAGCCCTGCGCGTTGTTGGTCGATGCCCGTTCCACCAGCCCGGTGTAGACGGGGATGTTGGTGGCGAGCTCGGCGAGCGGGCCGGTGGCCTGGGTGTCGCCGGAGACGTCGGTGGCCGCGACCGCGAGCGCGGCGCCGGCCTGCGCGATGTCGGTCTGGTAGCGGGCCCGCAGTGCCGGCGGTTCGACGGCGCTGGTCAGGAACGCCCTGGCCGCGGTCGCGTCGGCGTCGGACAGCGACCGGTAGATCTGCTGGGCCGCCGCTGACACCGGCTCGCGGTGGCTGACCAGGTCGTCCAGCGTGCTGGATCGGCTGGAGATGGACAACATGCCGATCACGCCGGTGAGCAGGCTCAACACGACCAGCCCGACCATGGCCATGCCGAGCCGGCCCGGAGTGGTGCTCGCGGTGCGACGCAGGCCCGCAGTCAGGTTGGCCGAGCCGGGTGGGCCGGTGCGTGGCGGGCCGTGTTGAGCCGTCCGGGGAACCACGCGCGGGCCGGTGGTAACAGACATGGTGACCTCGACAGGCATGGTCAGACGGACGGTGATCCCCTTGAACGTAGTGCACCGGATCGCTGTTCGTGGGCAATCCTGCCGACCGGGTCGGGTCGGCCGATCGCGAAAGTCACGCGACCTTGTCGGACCCACCCCTTACCATCCGAGTCAACAATGACAGGCGGTGCCAGCACGGACTCCTCTCGTGCCCAATAACTCTTATTGACTAAATTTCTTTTCAAGCCGTACTATCTGCGGCACGAGATGTCGAGGAGGGGGAATGAGTACACACGACGGCCAACCGGCCGTGCGGGCCGAGGGGTTGGTGAAGACCTACGGGTCCACCCGCGCCCTGGATGGCGTCGACCTGGAGATCCCGGCGGGACGGGTGCTCGGGTTGCTCGGGCCGAACGGCGCCGGGAAGACGACCACGGTCCGCATCCTGACCACGCTGCTGCGACCGGACGCCGGCCGCGCCTGGGTCGCCGGCCACGACGTGCTGGCCGACCCGGAGGCGGTCCGCCGCAAGATCGGCCTCTCCGGCCAGTACGCGGCGGTCGACGAGAACCTCACCGGCTACGAGAACCTCTACATGGTCGGCAGGCTCTACGGCTTCTCCCGGGCGGACGCGGCGGCCAGGTCCCGCGAGCTGCTGGGCAACTTCAACCTCCAGGAAGCGGCCGACCGGCCGACCAAGACCTACTCCGGCGGCATGCGCCGTCGGCTGGACCTGGCCGGCGCGCTGGTGGCCCGCCCCGAGGTCGTGGTGCTGGACGAGCCGACCACGGGTCTGGATCCGCGCGGCAGGCTGGACACCTGGGAGGTCATCGGCAACCTGGTCGGCGACGGCGCCACCGTGCTGCTGACCACGCAGTACCTCGAGGAGGCCGACCGGCTCGCGGACACCATCGCGGTGATCGACCGGGGCAAGCTGATCGCCCAGGGCACCGCGGACGAGTTGAAGGCGCAGACCGGCGGCGAACGGCTGGAACTGGTGGTCGCCGAGCCGAGCGAGCTGCAGCTGGCCCGGCAGGTGCTGGCCGACGTCGGCTCGGACGAGCCGGTGGTGGACGAGCAGTCGCGGCGGATCAGCGTGCTGGTGGACACCGGGCCCAAGGCGCTGATCGAGGCGCTGCGGCGGCTGGACACCGACAGCGTCGGCGTGCTGGACGTCGGCCTGCACCGGCCGACCCTTGACGACGTGTTCCTGTCGCTGACCGGGCACTCGGCCGAGGACGAGCCCGCCGAGCAGCCGACCAAGAGACGGCGTGGACGGAAGGCGAAGGGGGAGCGTAAATGACCACGATGACGTTGGAACGCGGGATCACCATCGAACGTGACCTGCGCGGCGGCCTGCGGCGGGTGTTGCGTGACGGTGGCGTCGTCACCTGGCGCAACCTGATGAACGTCCGGCGCAACCCGGAAATGCTGATGGCGGCCACCGTACAGCCGATCATGTTCGTGCTGCTGTTCGCGTTCGTCTTCGGCGGCAGTCTCGGTGGCGGTGCCTACCGGGAGTTCCTGATGGCCGGCATCTTCACCCAGACGGTGGCCTTCAACTCCGCGTTCACCACCATCGGCATGGCCAACGACCTGCAGAAGGGCATCATCGACCGGTTCCGCTCGCTGCCCATGTCCCGGGTCGCGGTGATCCTCGGCCGGACGTGCTCCGACCTGCTGATCAACACGCTGGGCCTGCTGGTCATGTCGATCTGTGGGCTGGCCGTCGGCTGGCGCATCCACACCGACGTGTGGCACGCGGTGGGCGGCTTCGGCCTGTTGCTGCTGTTCGCCTTCGCGATGTCGTGGACCGGCGCGTTCGTCGGACTGGCCGCGCGGAGTGTCGAGGTGGCGCAGAGCGCCGGGTTCATCTGGATGTTCCCGGT
>DASXXM010000436.1:0-2133 GCA_036503065.1 Pseudonocardiaceae bacterium
TCCGCGAACCCCGTGACCGCACGCGTCATCGCCTGGGAATCGCTCAGGAACCCTTGGCTTGCCACGGATCGGTCACCTCCTTCTCCTCGTCGAGGTTGACGCCGAAGTGCTCTCCGGCTCCGGCACGATCGAATCTAGAAAACCCGCGGATGTCAGCAAACGGCACAAGTGCCGGTTGAACTGACGGCACTATTACCCACACTGTCAGTCACCCGGCTTCCGCGGCTCGGTCCACGCCACCTGGACCAGGCCGGATCCCAGCCGGCGGCGGGCCAGGGTGCCCCGGCCGGGCGGTTGCGGGCCGGCCTTCACGTCGGCGATCAGCACGCCCTCGTCCTTGTCGCCGGACAGGACGATGCCGGGCGAGCCGAGTTCCCTGATCCGTTGCAGCATCGCCTCGAACATCGCGCGGCCCGCGCCGCCACTGCCCCGCGCGACGATCACGTGCAGGCCGATGTCCCTGGCCTGCGGCAGGAACTCGACCAGCACCGCCAGCGGGTTGCGGCCGCCGGTGGCGACCAGCTCGTAGTCGTCCACGACCACGAACAGGTCGGGGCCCTTCCACCAGCTCCGGGCGCGCAGTTGCTCCGACGTGACGTCCGGGCCGGGCAGCCGCCGCCGCATTGCCTCGGCCACGTCGGTGAGCAGCCCGTTGAGCACGGGTTCGGCGCCCGCGTAGCCGAGCAGGTGGTCGCCGGTGACGGCGTCGAGCAGGCCGCGCCGGTAGTCCACCACCAGGATCGCGGCCTCCTCTGCGGTGTAGCGGTTGGTGATGCCGGTGGTGATGGTGCGCAACAGGTTCGTCTTGCCCGACTCCACGTCGCCGAACGCCATGAAGTGCGGGTCGCTGCTGAAGTCCAGGTAGACCGGCTTGAGGTCGGACTCCGCGATGCCCAGCGGGAACGACCGCCCGGTCGACGTGCCGGCCTGCTGCACGGTCGCCAGCGTGATCTCCCGTGGCAGCAGGCGCATCGGCGGCGCGGGCGGGCCGGTCCACCCGGCCGTCACCCTGGCCACGAGATCGGCGGTGCCGGTGGCGACGGTGCCGGCGCGCTGGTCGGCGTCGATGCGGGGGAGCGCGGCCAGGAAGTGCAGTTTCTCCTTGGTAATGCCGCGACCAGGGGCGTCGGCCGGCACGTTCTGCGCGGCACGGCGGTCCATCGCCGAGTCGGACGGGTCGCCCAGACGCAACTCGAATCGCGTGCCGATGGCGTCGCGCAACTGCGCTCGCACGCCCATCCACCAGTTCACCGACACGACCACGTGAATGCCGAAACCCAGGCCACGTGCGGCAAGCGCGGTGATCGACTCCTCCAGCTGCTCGTACTCCGCGCGCAGCGTGGTCCAGTCGTCCACCACCAGGAACACGTCGCCGAACTCGCGTCCGTTGCCTTCTCCCTCGCTGAACTCGGCGCGGCGCTGGCGGAACGCGGCGATCGAGTCGATTCCGTTGGCGGCGAAGAACTGTTCGCGCGCGGTCAACAGGCTGACCACCTCGGCCACCAGTCGGCGGCAGCGCTGCGCGTCGCGGCGGGTGGCGTAGCCGGACACGTGCGGGAAGCCGCTGACCGGGCCCAGCGCGCCGCCGCCCATGTCGAGCAGGAAGAACTGCGCTTCCTTGGGCGTGTGCGTCAGGGCGAGCACCGACACGAGGCCACGCAGCATCGTGCTCTTGCCGCTCTGCGGCGCGCCGACCACGATCGCGTGGCCGGCCGCCCCGGACAGGTCTGCCCACAGCAGGTCACGGCGCTGCTCGAACGGCTTGTCCACGATCGCCACCGGCACGATCAGCCTGCCGTTGCCGCCCCAGCCGACCGGGCACAGCCCACGTTCCGGGTCCACCGCCAGCGGCGTGAGCACCTGGTCCAGCGTGGCGGGCTCGTCCAGCGGCGGCAGCCAGATCTGGTGCGCGGCCGGACCCTTGCCGACTAGCCGGGAGACCATCGCGCCCATGATCGTCTCGCCGCTGGACTCCACTGCCTTCGCTTGTGGCGCAACGGTTCCCGGCGCCACCCTCGGTATCGGCTTGGCCACCGGCGCGAGCCGGAACGGCAGCACCGTGCGCCCGGTGACGTTCAGCGCCCGGACGGTCGCCTCGCCGCGCGATGGCAGGTCGCCGGACACGTAGGCGGC
>DASXXM010000437.1:0-4635 GCA_036503065.1 Pseudonocardiaceae bacterium
AGTCCGATGTGGACTGGTTGCTGACCGTGGCGTCCTCGGCGCTGGCCACCCCGCTGAGCCGGTCGGACGTGCTCGGCGCCTACGCCGGGCTGCGGCCGCTGCTGGACGGCGGCGCGACCCGCAGCGCCGACCTGTCGCGCCACCACGCCGTGCTGACGTCGGCCGACGGGGTGGTGACGGTGGTCGGCGGCAAGCTCACCACGTACCGGAAGATGGCCGCGGACGCGGTCGATGCCGCGATGCCGACGGCGGGCCCCTCGCGTACCCGGCGGATTCCGTTGGTGGGCGCGGCGAGTCGTCGCGAACTGTCCGCTGTGGAGGAACCGGCGCGACTGGTTCACCGCTACGGCACGGAAGCCGGCCGGGTGGCCGCGCTCGGGGTGCTCGATCCGGAGCTGGCCGCGCCGGTCGCCGACGGGAGTCCGGTGACGGCGGCCGAGGTGGTCTGGGCGGTGCGGCACGAGGGGGCGCTCGAACCGGCCGACGTGCTGGATCGCCGGACCAGGATCGGGCTGGTGCCGGCCGATCGGGCCGCCGCCGAGGCAACCGTGGCCGACCTGGTCGGGAGAACACTCGCCGGGCTCGCCGATCGCTGAAGCCGTACAGTTACCCCCGATCCGGTGACGACAACACGGAAATCGCACACGGTCGGCGCAATCGTTATGCCGATGTCGACCGTTGGTGGGCCGCACTGCCGACCAGCCCGGCCATGCTGGTAGCCGACGCCATCAAGGAGGGGCAGCGTGACGGACGCGGTGCTGGAGATCGATCGGATCTCCAAGCGTTATGGCGCTGTGGTCGCGTTGTCGGGGGTCGGTCTGGTAGCCGGGCCGGGCGAGGTGTTCGGGCTGGCCGGCCGGACCGGTGCCGGCAAGACCACGCTGCTGCGGATCTGTGCCGGCGTGCTGGCCGCCGATGACGGCCGGGTGCGTTGGCGGGGCGTGCCGATCGATCCGGCCGCCCGCAGGCGGATCGGCTATCTGCCGGCGGCCGGCGGCCTGCATCCGGACATGACGGTGGTCGGCCAACTCGTCTATCGGGGCGAACTGCACGGATTGGACACCAACGAGTCCCATCGCCGGGCGCAGGCCTGGTTGGACCGGCTCGGGCTGCGAACGCTGCGGGACCGGGGGATCGGCACGCTGGACACCGACGAGCGACGACTGGTCTGTTTGCTCGCCACGCTGCTGCCGGAGCCGGAACTGCTGCTGCTGGACGAGCCGTGCGCCGGCATGACCCCGACCGGGATCGACACCGTGTTCAGCGTGCTGCGCGAGCAGGTGGACCGGGACGTGCCGGTGTTGTTCGCCAGCAACGACTTCGACCTCGTCGAGCGGCAGTGCGACCGGGTCGGCATCCTCCGGAGTGGACAGACGGTCGCGGTGGGCGCGCTGCCCGAGCTGACCGCGGACCGGCCCCGACTGGTCGCGGTGGACGCGCCGGACGCCACCGTCGGCTGGTTCTCATCTCTGCCCGGTTGTCGGATGGTCGATGTGGACGGATCGCGCGTCGTGCTGGAACTGGGACCCGAATCCGACGACCAGGCTGTCCTGTCCGCCGCCATGGCCACCGGGCGGGTGCGTGAGTTCACCCTGCTGCGACGGTCCCTTGCCGAGCTGTACGACGTGGAGGCGGGATGAACCGCGCCGTGTTCATGGTGGCGCGCCGGGAGTTCCGCGGCCTGGTGTGGTCGCGGCGGGTGCTGGTCTGTTCCGTCGCCGTTGCCGTGTTGCTGGTGGCTTTCGTGTTCCTGCAAGCGTTTGTGTTCGGCCACCAGCGACCGGTCCGGGTCGGGCTGGCCGGCCAGGCGATCGCGCTGGCGGACGGGCTGCCGCAGGAGACCGCGAGCCTGGGTGTCACGGTGGCCGTGAGCCAGGTGGACGACGTGGCCGACGGCGTGGCCGCGGTGCGGGCCGGCAGGCTGGACGTGCTGGTGTCCGGCGCGCGGGCGGCGTTGCACGTCACGGTGGACAACCAGCTCGATCCGCAGTTGCGCACCACGCTGAACGGTCTGGTGCGCCAACAGGTGCTGGACGCGCAGATCGCGCAACTGGGCGTGCGGCCACAGGACGTGCTGTCCAGGGTGGACCAGGCCCAGATCAGCCTGACCCGGTTGAACGCCACCGACCCGAACCGGCACCAGCGGATCGCGATCGGCGTGGTGGCCGGTCTCCTCGTCGCGCTGGCGTTGGCGATGTCCGCCGGGCTGGTCGCGGCCCAGGCGGCGGCCGCCGCGCGCAACGGCACCACGGAGGTCCTACTGACCGTGCTGCCGCCGCGCCGACTGCTGCTGGGGAACCTGGGCGGCCTGGGCGTGACCGGGCTGGCGCACCTGGCCGCGATCGGCGTGCTCGGCACGGTGGTGGCGCTGGCCACCGGTGTGGTGTCGGTGCCGGGAGCGGTACTGACCGCGTTGGGCAGCGGGCTGCTGTGGTACGTGCTCGGCTTCGCCCTGCTGGGCGTTCCGGCCACCCGGTCGGTCGGTCCGCGGCCACTTTTCGGCGGCCTGGCCGTTGTTTTCGTGCTGAGCACGGTGCTGCTGGTGACCGACCCGGCCGGTCCGGCCGCCGCGGTGCTGTCGGTGCTGCCGCCGTTCGCCCCGATCCTGCTGCCCGGTCGGCTCGCGGTCGGGGTCGCCACCGGTTGGCAGGTGGTGCTGGCCGTCGTGTTGGCGGTCGGGCTGGCCGCGCTCACGCCCGGCCGCTATCCAGGTCGCGGCGGCCGGGCGTAGCCGGCAGGCTCAGTGCCTGTCGTGGAACGGGAAGGCACGCTCGGCCGGGCCGACGTAGATCTGGCGGGGGCGGCCGATCTTCGTTGCCGGGTCCCGCACCATCTCGCGCCAGTGCGCGATCCAGCCGGGCAGCCTGCCGATCGCGAACAACACGGTGAACATCCGGGTCGGGAAGCCCATCGCCCGGTAGATCAGGCCGGTGTAGAAGTCGACGTTCGGGTAGAGCTTGCGCTCGATGAAGTAGTCGTCCGACAGCGCGCGCTCCTCCAGCTGCTTGGCCAGGTCGAGCAGGTGGTCGTCGCCGCCGAGCTTGCCGAGGATCTGGTCCGCGGTCTGCTTGATGATCTTCGCCCGCGGGTCGTAGTTCTTGTAGACCCGGTGGCCGAAGCCCATCAGCCGGACGCCGTCCTCCTTGTTCTTCACCTTCCGCACGAAGGCGTCGACGTCGCCACCCGCCGCACGGATATCCTGGAGCATCTCGAGTACCGCGGCGTTGGCGCCGCCGTGCAGTGGGCCGAACAACGCGTTGATGCCGGCCGAGACGCTGGCGAACAGGTTCGCCTCGGACGAGCCGACCAGCCGCACCGTCGACGTCGAGCAGTTCTGCTCGTGGTCGGCGTGCAGGATGAACAGCAGGTCGAGGGCCTTCGCCATGGTCGGGTCCACCTCGTAGGGCTCGGCCGGCAGGCCGAACGTCATGGTGAGGAAGTTCTCGACGAGGCCCAGCGAGTTGTCCGGGTACAGAAACGGCTGCCCGACGGACTTCTTGTAGGCATAGGCGGCCAGCGTGGGCACCTTGGCCAGCAGGCGGATCGTGGACAGTTCGACGTTCGGCTCGTCGAACGGGTTCAGGCTGTCCTGGTAGAAAGTGGACAGTGCGGATACCGCGGAGGACAGCACCGGCATCGGGTGCGCGTCGCGGGGGAAGCCGTCGAAGAACCGCTTCAGGTCCTCGTGCAGCAGGGTGTGCCGGCTGATCTTCGCGGTGAACTCGGCCAGTTGCACCTCGGTGGGCAGCTCACCGTAAATCAGCAGGTAACTGACCTCGATGAAACTCGCCCGTTCCGCGACCTGCTCGATCGGATATCCGCGATACCGCAGAATGCCCGCGTCACCGTCGATGTAGGTGATCTCGGACGAACAGGCCGCGGTATTGACGAATCCCGGATCCAGCGTGACGAGTCCGGTGCTGGACAGCAGTTTCGTGACTTCGATTCCGTCGGAACCCTCGGTCGCCTTTTTGACCGGGAGTTCGAGCTCACCGCCTGGGTGACGCAGCGCGACGGTACTGGTGGCGGCGGTCGCGTCGGGCATGGGAGTACCTCTCACGCTTGGACGGGGCGCCTCCCCGTGGCCGGTCGCGCACCACCAGCCTCATCGCGACAACGACTGGCGGTCACCGGTGACCACGCGATCGGGATTGCCGACCGCAGCACCGCCCCGTTCTGGGGGTCTGTTGTTCTCGATTACCACGCTAGTGCGGTCCGCGCGCCATGCCCAGCCGAAGCACCTGTCAAGCCCCTACATGGGACGGCGGTCACAGCGATCGTGGTCCCCGGCGGTCAACCGGTCCGTGGTCCGGTCAGGTGGCGCGCCATTGTCGACAGCGGTAACGGACCAGGGTCCATGGTCCGACGGGCCGGCACGGGCTGCGGCCATCCGGGGCACGGGTCCACCCCAACGAGACCACGGCTGGGCCAACCCCGCGAACTTGCCACCCGCCGGCGCGTGTCGCGGTGACCGAAGGTGAGCACGTGCAACCCGGCCCGGGGAACGACAGCAATGCGACGACTCGCTAACTTCGAATACAGCGGCCGCTCGCCAGGAGACTTCCGGGACAATACGGAGGACACCATGATTGATATCGGTATCGGGCTCTGGCTCTTCCCGTGGCTGTGGCATCA
>DASXXM010000438.1:0-9713 GCA_036503065.1 Pseudonocardiaceae bacterium
CACCCGGTCCGGGGACGGGTTGCCACCCGTCAGTGCCATACCGCTGACCGAGGACGACCCGACGCGCGACGCGGCCGACCAGTCCATCGGCGGGCTGGTTCGGGACGCGACAACACATCTGTCCACCCTGATCCGGGCCGAAGTGGAGCTGGCGCGGTCCGAGATCACCGCCGAGGTGAAGAAGGGCCTGCTGGGCAGCGTCTTCTTCCTCGTCGCGCTGACCATGCTGCTGCTGCTCATGCCGTTCCTGCTGGTGACCATCGCCCTGGTGATCGCCATCTGGTGGCCACAGTGGGCCGGCTTCGGGATCGTCACCGCCGCGATGCTGCTGGCCGCCGCGCTGTTCGGGTTTCTCGGGTTGCGTCGGGTGCGGCGGATCCGGGGGCCGCGCCGGACCATCAGCACGATGCGCGACACCGCAGCCGCACTGAAGCGCCGTGAGCCTGATCAGCCGCGCGAGCACTGATGTTCGGGTCGCGGCGCTGCCGCCCGACCCGTCCACCGTGCGTCTGCCCGGCCCGTGGTCACACCGGGACGTCTCGGCCAACGGCATCCGGCTGCACATCGCCGAATGTGGCAGCGGGCCACTCGTGTTGCTGCTGCACGGTTTTCCGGAGTTCTGGGGGGCGTGGCGGCGGCAGCTGACGGTACTGGCGGACGCGGGCTACCGGGCGGTCGCGGTCGACCTGCGCGGCTACGGCGACTCGGACAAGCCACCGCGCGGCTACGACGGCTGGACGCTGGCCGGTGACGTGGCCGGCCTGATCAAGGCGCTCGGGCAGACCAGGGCCGATCTGGTCGGGCACGCCTGGGGCGGCATGATCGCCTGGACCGTGGCCGCGCTGCACCCCCGGCTGGTGCGCTCGGTGACCGCGCTGGCCGCGCCGTATCCGCTCGCGTTGCGGACGGCCGCGCGGCGCGGCCTGTTCCGCCGCGCGGACAGTCAGGCTTGGGCGATCGGGCAGGTGCTCCGCGCGCAACTGCCGATCATGCCGGAACGGTCGCTCGTCGCGGACGACGCGATCGCGGTGGAGAAGCTGCTGCGGCGCCTTGGTGGTCCACGGTGGACGGTCGGCCCGGATTTCGCCGAGGTGGCGGACGCGGACCGGGCCGCGATGCGGGTGCCGGGTGTGGCGCACAGTTCGCTGGAGTACTTCCGGTGGGCCGTGCGGTCCCAACTGCGTGGCGACGGCCGGCACTTCGCCGAGGAGTTGGACAAACGCCTTGCCGTGCCGTCGTTGCAGGTGCACGGCGCGCTCGATCCCTACCTGCTGGAGTCCACCGCGCAGGCGTCCCGGCCGTGGCTGGCGCCGCACCCGGTCTACCGCTCGCTGGCCGGTGTCGGGCACTTCCCGCACCACGAGGCGCCGGACACCGTCAACGACCTGCTGACCGAGTTCCTGGCCGGCCTGCGCTGATCAGTTGATGCAGTTCGCGGCGCCCGCGGTGATCGGCGGCGGACCCGCGGTAGTGGTGGCGGCCGCCTTGGTGGTGGTGCTCGTGCTGCCGGCGCCCTTCGGGCCGCTGTAGTCCTTGCCCAGGTAGACGCGGACCGTGCCGGTGCGGACGGTGCTGCTGGTCACCATCGTGATGTTGCCGCCGAGCGCCTGTGCCACCTTCTGCGCCGCGGCCTGGTCGCCGGACGCGTAGTCGATCACCGAACTGGTGCGGGTGGTGCCAGTGCCGATCCCGCCGGACGCGAAGCCCTGGCCGGTCAGCACGCCGAGCACCCTGGCGGCCAGGCCGCTGATGCCGGTGCCGTTGTAGACCTGGGCGGTGATGCCGGTATTGGCGGCCGTGTTCGGCGCGGCGGGTGGCGCCGCCGCCTTCGTCGTGGGGGCGGTCGGGCTCTGCGGCGGGTTGTCCGCGTTGGCCACCTGCGTCTGCACGAACTGCTGCACGGCGGCGGGGTTCACCTCGACCGCGTCGCCGTCGCTCTGCGTCGGGTAGGTGATGTTGACGATCGGGATGGTCTGGAACTGGATCCCGCCCGAGCTCATGCCCTGCAGCTGCTGCGCGAAGCTGAGCACGTCCCAGCCCTGGTCCAGGGTGATCGACGTCTGGATCGCGGTGATCAGGTTGTCCAGTTTGGTCTTGTCGGTCAGCACGCCCGCGGACAGCACCTGGTGCGCCATCGAGGCCATGAACACCTGCTGGCGCTTGATCCGGTCGAGGTCGCTGTTGGGCAGGCCGTGCCGCTGCCGGACGAACGCCAGCGCCGCCGCGCCCTGGATGCTCTGCACGCCTGCCGGGAAGTTCGCGCCTGAGAACGAGTCTTTGACCGGCGCCTTCAGGCACACCTGCACGCCGCCGATGGCCTGGCTGATGTCGTAGAAGCCGACCAGGTTCACCGACGCGAAGTGGTTGATCTGCAGGCCGGTGAACTGTTCGACGGTGGCGATCGCGTTCTTCGCGCCTGCCTGCGCCTGCTGCTTCGCCAGTGATGCCCCGGTGACGCCCTGGGCACGCAACTGCCTGCCAGCTGCGTTCTGCCCGTAGGTGTAGGCCGAGTTGATCTTGTGCATGCCGTTGCCGCCGGCAATCTGCACATAGGAGTCACGCGGCAGGGAGAACGCGACCGCGCGACCGCCGCCTGCCGGGATGTGGATCACGATGATGGTGTCGGTGTTGTCGCCGCCATCGGACGACGAGCCGGCGTGCAACTGGTTGAGCAGGGCCTGCGGCAGGGGGTTGCCCTGCGCGTCGGTGCGGCTGTCGAGGCCGACCAACAGGATGTTCTGCGGGCCGCTGAGGGTCTTGGCGGCGGGGTCGATCACGTCCGCCGTGGTCAGGCCGGACGTGAGCTTGGTCACGGTGGACCAGCCGTACCAGGTGAGGCCGAGTACGAGCACGGACACCACCGCGAGCAGGGTCCGCACGGTGCGCATGACATTGCGCCGGCCCGTGCCACGGCCTGCGCCGCCACGGTAGGGCTCCCGTGCGCCGCGGTAGGAGTCCCGTGCGCCGTCATTGCGCTCCCGGCTGGGCACCGCGTTGACCCGGGTGGCCTGCGGCGCAGCAGCCCGAGGGGCCTGCGCCGACCGGGGCACGGGGGTACGGCCGGGCGGCGGCGCCGGACGGCGTGGCGGCATGCCGCCGCGCGGCGGCACGGCGCGCGGGGGCTGTTGCCCACGCGGCACCGACGGACCACCGAGGTCCCCTGATGATCGCGGCGGCCAGTCGTCCACGTCGCTCACTCCCGCTCGGTTTCGGGTCCTGTGCCGGTCCCGACATCGGGTAGGACGGCCGGGCACCGATTCGGGTTGCCTCGCGCCGGGTTCATGCGGCGCACTGATCGGTGGACACGGACTGGTACAGGCCACTCGGGTTGCTCGGCAGCACGCTGGTGACCTGCTGCGCGGTCAGCGCGAACCCGGTGTTCGGGTCGTCGACGGCCGCGCCGAAGACCACGCCGAGCACCCCGCCGCTGGTGTCGATCAGCGGCCCACCGGAGTTGCCGCTGCGCACCACCGAGTACACGGTGTATACATCCCGGTTCTCGGTCCGGTTGTCGTAGATGTTCGGGCCGGGCAGGTTGAACCGGTTGCTGACCCGGGCCGCGGCCGCGGTGTAGTCGCCGTCCAACGGATAGCCGAGCACGATCGAGTCCTGGCCGGTCCGTGCCGCGCCCTGGTCGAAGTGCAGCGGCGGCGCGGTCAGGTCGGGCACGGCCAGGATCGCGACGTCGATGTCGGAGTTGTAGTAAACGACGTGCGCATCGAGCTGACCGTCCTTGACCAGCACGGAGACCTGCTCGGTGCCGGCCACGACGTGCGCGTTGGTCAACACCCGCTGTGGCGCGATGACGAAACCGCTGCCTTCCAGCGCCCGGGAGCAGGACGGCGCCTGGCCGTGGATCTTCACCACGCTCGGCCGCACCTGCTGCACGATCGCGCTGCTCTGCAGCGCAGCGTCCGGCGGGCTGACGCTGACGGCGGGCGTGCGGGAGAACGGGTTGGTGACGCTGGGCAGGTCCGGCACGTCGAACAGTTTCCGCAGATCCGCCGGCAGGGCACGGGCCGACTGCGGCATGAGCGTGTTCACCGCGCCCAGCACGGTGGACCGCTGCAACGCCGAGCTCAGGCCCGGCAGCCCCGAGTACGAGGTCAACGGCAGCGCGATCATCCACGCCACCACGAACACCACGATGCCCTGCAGGATCGCGCCGAGCGCGTTGTCCACACCGGCGAGCTTCGGGTTGCGGATGCGCTGCTTGATCATCCGGCCGCACCACACGCCGAACGTCTCGCCCAGCGCCACCAGCAGCACCAGCACCGCGACGGCGAACGCCACCCGGGTGGCCGGATTCGTGAAGTTCCGGACCAGCAGCGGCGCGACGCGCACGCCGACCACCGCGCCCAGCAGCACACCGGCGAACGCGGGCAGCGCGATGACGACGCCCTGCCGCGCCCCGGACACGGCCGCGAGCACGGCGATCAGCACCACCACCAGGTCGACCCAGTTCAAGCCCGCACCTCGCTCAACCCCGCCGTTCCGTCATGCCCCGCCGTTCTGTCATGACTGCACTTCCGCGTTCGCCGGCGGGAGGGTATCGCCGAACGGCGTCAGGGCCATCGCGGCCCGCCACGCCGAGTCGAGGTCGCGCACGTCAGTCCCGTCCCACGGCTGGTCCCAACCGGCGACGGCGAGCAGCACCGTCAACAGCCCAGCGGTGAATCCCCAGATCAGCATGCCGGGAAACAGGTAGGCAGGCGATTCGAAGCCGGACGGATGCCGCACCCGCAGCCGGTTCGCCGGATCGACGAGGTGGCTGACCGGCACCCTGGCCACCGCCGCGGTCTCGGCCGGATCGACGGCCCGCACGGCGGAGGGCATGATCCAGTGCGCGAGCACCGGGGTCACGTCGAAACCGGACACCGGCACGTACATCCTGGGCAGCAACGCGAGCGGCCGCACCCCGGCCCGATCGAGCCCGACCTCCTCGACGGCCTCACGCAGCGCCGTGTCCACCGGTCCGGTGTCGCCGGGATCGGCCGCGCCGCCGGGGAACGCCACCTGGCCCGCGTGCGAGCCGAGCGTGTCGGCCCGGCGCAGCAGCAGCACGTCCGGGCCGCTCGTGCCGTCGGCGAGCAGCATCAGCACGGCCGCGGGGCGCACCGCGCCGGCGGCGGGCATGGTCATCCGGCGGAAGGCGTCCGCGTCCAGTTCCGCGGTGCCGGCGACGAGCGCGCGCAGCCAGTCCGGCACGGAGTCGACGGGCACCAGCGGGCCGTGGTCACTCACGCGCCACCACCACCGGCATACGTGGCCACCGCCTGCCGGACGGCGGCCACCGACAGCAGGATCTGGGCCGGCTGCCGCACGACCACGGCGGTGCCGTCCGGCCGCACCAGGTAGGACACCGGCAGCGCCACCGGCAGGTGCAACGCCGTCGCGGCCGGGCCGCCGTTGTCGAAGGCGCCGGTCGTGTCGAACACCGTCGGCAGGTGCACACCGAGGCCGGCCAGCAGGTCGAGGCCGTCCTTCGCCGGGCTCTGCACCTGCACGCCGAGCACCCGGACCGCGCCGGGCTGCGCGGCGTAGCTGCTCAGCACCGGAAGTTCCTGCTGGCAGGGCTGGCACCAGGACGCCCAGATGTTCACCAGGGTCGGCCGCCCGGCCAGCAGGGCGCCCAGGTCGACCGAACGGCCGTCGCCGAGGCAGGTCACGTGGATCGCGGCCAACGGGCCGGTCGGTGTGGCGGTGGCCGCGGGACAACCGGGCAGGTCGGCCCTTGCCCGGTCGGCGGACAGGTTCGCGGGGGGAGTGGACACGGTGGGGGCGCCGGTGCCGCGTGGCCAGACCGCGATGGTCACGGCTGCGGCCAGCACGACCGCCACCAGCAGCCACCTGGTCGGCGTCAGCTTGGACAGCCTCAGCCACCGAGACCCGGGCGCGGGCGCCTGCCCGCCGGGTTCGGTCACGCCGGACTCCCGACCCGACCACCACGGCCCTTGGTCTGCGCCTGCGATGCCATGGCCAGCAGGTGCTCGGTCTCCGGGCCCTTCACCAGTGCCGCGGCCTTGTCCGGCGCCATCGGGCCGGTGCCGACCGACGGGCAGTCCTTCGCCAGCGGGCACACCCCGCAGGCCGGGCGGCGGGCGTGGCAGATCCGGCGGCCGTGGAAGATCACCCGATGGGAGAGCATGATCCACTCCTTGCGCGGTATCAGCTCGCCGATCACCTGCTCGACCTTGACCGGGTCCTCCTCATCGGTCCAGCCCCAACGGCGCACCAGCCGGCCGAAATGCGTGTCCACGGTGATCCCCGGCACGTCGAACGCGTTGCCGAGCACCACGTTGGCGGACTTGCGGCCAAGGCCGGGCAGCGAGACCAGGTCGACGAGCCGGCCGGGCACCTCGCCGCCGAACCGCTCGACCAGCGCCGCGCCCAGGCCCATCAGGGAAGCCGCCTTGTTCCGGTAGAACCCGGTCTGGCGGACCATCTCCTCCAGTTCGACCCGGTTCGCGCCGGCATAGTCGGCCGCACTGCGGTAGCGGGCGAACAGCGCCGGGGTCACCTCGTTGACCTTCACGTCGGTGCACTGTGCGGACAGGATCACCGCGACCGCCAGCTCGAGCGGTGTGGTGAAGTCCAGCTCGCAGTGCGCGTCCGGGAACTCGTCGGCCAGCACCCTGGTCATCCGGCGGGCACGGCGGACCAGCGCCAAGTGGCTTTCCGCGGGCCGCCGGCCCTTGCCCGCCGCTTCTTCCTTCTGCACAGCGGACGACGGTTCGACGGAACCTGCGACGGTGGACACGCGTCCAGCGTACGGGCGTGGCGTGTCACTCGGCCGGGTGGCCGGATGAGTAGGGTGATCCCGCCGTGTCCCAGCCCCCGACGCGCGTCCTGGCACGCGGTGCGCGAGAATCGAGCCACCATGACTTACTGGTTCGTGTTGATCATCCCGCTGGTGATCATGCTGTTCGCGTTGTTCATGGAGCGGGTCGAAGCACGCCTCAAGAACCTGTCGATCCGGGAGAACGAGGTCGAGGAGTTCCTCGAGCAAGCTCAACCGGACGAGGTTCGTGCCCTGTACGGGCATGGCATCGGTCGGGCACTGGAACTGTTCCGGTTGCGCCGGCATGACGGTCGGCCGACGAAGCCGCGGCCCCGTCGGCAGCGTTCCCGGGTCTGATCGGGTCACCCATCCGGCGTTTCGGACGCCTGCGCGTGCGTACTGCTGCGTAACACGATCTAAACTGCACGGCAGTGATCGGCGCGGCAGGACGTCGGGTGTCCGAATGGCGGAGGCGTCCTGACCGCCGCATGCAGACAGGAGGGATGACGTGGACGAGACCCTGGCCCGCGCCGGCATTTTCCAGGGAGTTGACCCGGCGGCCGCCGAAGCGCTCGCCCAGTCGCTGGAACCGGTCGAGTTCCCCCGGGGCCACCTGATCTTTGCCGAAGGTGAGCCAGGTGACCGGCTGTACATCCTCCAGTCCGGCAAGGTGAAGCTGGGTCGCAAGTCGCCGGACGGCCGCGAGAACCTGCTGTGGATCGCAGGCCCGTCGGACATGTTCGGTGAACTGTCCATTTTCGACCCTGGCCCGCGCACGTCCAGCGCGACCACGGTGACCGAGGTACGGGCCCTGAGCATGGACCGGCCCGCGCTGCGCGAGTGGATCAACAAACGCCCGGAGATCGCAGAGCAGTTGCTGCGGGCCGTGGCGCGCAGGCTGCGCCGGACGAACAACATGTTGTCCGAGCAGATCTTCACCGACGTGCCCGGCCGGGTGGCGCGCGCGCTGCTCCAGTTCGCCCAGCGGTTCGGCAGCCAGGAGGCGGGTCTCCTGCGGGTCACGCACGACCTGACCCAGGAGGAGATCGCCCAGCTCGTCGGCGCGTCGCGGGAGACGGTGAACAAGGCGCTCGCCGACTTCGCGCACCGCGGCTGGCTGCGGTTGGAGGGCAAGAGCGTGCTGATCCTGGACCCGGAGCGGCTGGCCCGCCGAGCCCGCTGACACCACCAAGCACACACAGAAAGGGCCGGGCGTCACCCCCGACGTGACGCACCGGCCCTTTCCGTGCGCGCGGCCAATCCCCGAGAAAGTCCGCGCGCTACCCCACCCTGCCGGCGCAGGCCCCGAACCTGCCAGCCGGAGGGAGTTCAACAACGGGGGTTCCCCGTCACGGACACGATGACACGTCCTTGACCGGATATCTCCGGCCTGTCACCCGTCTGGCCGACCGGCCCTGGGCGGGGCCGGATTCTTCATCTCGTGATTGTTCTCTCGTTACCGGCTCGACACCTGGTCAGGACGGTTGGGGCCGCACTGTCGGGGTCGAGTTCTAGCGTCCGGCCATGGACCTCACCGCCACCACCGCCGACCTGACGGCCGCCGCTACCGACGCGGCCCGGCTGCTGACGGCCCGCGCCCACGATCCCGTGCTGTCCGGCGTCCTGCTGACGGCGGACGGGACCGGCGTCACGGTGGCCGGCACCGATGCCGAACGCAGTGTCGCCCTGCGCCGACCCGCCCTCGTGCACACCGAGGGCACCGTGCTGGTGCCCGGCCGGCCGCTGGCCGACACGCTGCGGGCCCTGGACGTACCGCGGGTGCGGCTGGTGGTGGAAGGCGCCCGGTTGGCCGTGCGGACGCCCCGTGGCCGGTTCGCGCTGCCGATCCTGGATCTCGAGCTGCATCCCGGTGTGCCGGCACCACCCGAGCTGGCCGGACGGGCGGCGGGCCGGCCGTTGCTGCGCGCGCTGGTCGCGGTGGCCGGGGCCGCGTCCCGGGACGACGCGTTACCGCTGTTCACCGGGGTGCGGGTGCGGTCGGTCGGCGCGGCGCTGCGACTGGTGGCCACGGATCGGTACCGGCTGGCCGTGGCCGAACTGCCGTGGACGGCGGCAGCGGAGCTGGACGTGCTGATCCCGGCGACGCTGGTCACCGAGATCGCCAGGCAGGCCGCCGGCGCGGTCGAGTTGTCGCTGCACGCGGACGCCAACCGGGCCGCCATCGGCTGGGCGGACGCGGTCGTCGGCACGGCCCTGCTGGCCACGCCGTTCCCGGACGAGAACCGCCACCTCGGCACCGGCGGCGACGCCCGGCTGGTGCTCGACGCCGATGACCTGCTCGGCGCGGTGCGCCGGGTCGGCCTGTACATGGACGGCCGCGGCGCGGTCGCGGTCGACCTGGGCGACGGCGAGGTCCGGATACGCGGCGGCGGCGCGGATCTCGGCGAGGCCGACGAGTCGGTGAAGGCGACCGTCACCGGCCGGCTCACCCAGCACTACCGGGTCCGCTACCTGACCGACGCCCTACGCGCCTTCGCGGGCCGACGGATCGACGTCGAGCTCAAGACCGGCCTGCGCTCGACGGTCCTGACCGCCGCCGAACCGGATCCGGACGGCCTCGACCTGCACTACGTGGTGATGCCGATCCTGCCCGGCTAGCCGCGCAGGTACGCCAGCTGCGCCAGGACCGACCACTCGGCGGCCGGCCACAGGGCACGGTCCACGTCGGCGTACACGAGCTCGACCACCTGGCGGGGCGACGCGTCCGGGCCGAGCCGGTCGAGCGCGGCGCGGACCTGAGCGAGTCGTTGCTCGCGGTGCGCCAGGTAGGCCGCTGCCGCGGCAGCGGCGTCCGGCAGCTCCGGGCCGTGGCCGGGCAGGACCGTGGTGCCCGGCGGCAGCCGGGCCAGCGAGCGCAGGGAGTCCAGGTAGTCGGCGAGTCGGCCGTCCGGGTGGGCGACCACCGTGCTGC
>DASXXM010000439.1:0-4889 GCA_036503065.1 Pseudonocardiaceae bacterium
CCCAGCCGCCCGGCTCGCAGTTCCTGCTCTACCGCGCCCCCGGCTGGCAGAGCAACGCCGGCAAGGCCGTGCTGCTGGTGATGGGCGCGGCCGACGACGTCGACCGCGAGTACAGCGACCCGGCCGCGGGCGGCAGCGGCACGTGCGGTGTGCTGAACTGCCCGACCACCGGCCTGATGCAGTTCCTGTCCGGCCAGGGCTACCGGGTGTTCGCGGTGAACTTCGCCGACACCCAGGGCGACAACTACGAGTGGGCGCAGACCATCTCCGACGCGCTGAGCAGGGTCAAGGCCGAGACCGGCACCACGTCGGTGGACCTGGTCTCGTGGAGCAAGGGCGCGTTCGCCGCGCGGATGTACGTGGCCGGCGTGGCCCCGAGTTGGGGTCGGGCCTACCAGAACGACGTCGCCAAACTGGTGCTGATCGGCAACCCGAACGGCGGCCTCGACTACACGTTCGCGCACGGCACCGAGGGCAACCCGCTGATCTACCCGCAGTGCGGCGGCTCGCTCAACGGCCCGTCGCCGAGCCAGTCCTATGTGTGCTTCGGCATCCTCTATCCGCAGCCGAACCTGTCGATCGACAGCGTCTACTTCACCGGCCAGCGGCAGATGCTGGCCCGGCTCGACGGCACCTATGGCGTCGACGAGACCCAGCAGGACTGGTTCACCACGTACTACGGCGGCACCGGTTTCGTCAGCACCAGCAAAGGAATCGCCGAGGCGATGGGCAAGGGCTCACTCGTCGCCACGATCCAGGCGTCGACCGTGCCGGCCGCCGTGCCGACGTACCTGCTGTGCGGCGGCTCGCCGACGCTGCTCGGCTTCTACGACGAGAACCGCGGCCCCAGCGACGGCGTCGTGTTCGACACCTCGTGCGCGGCGACCACCGGGATCGGCCAGGTGGCCGGCCTGACCATGGTGACCGGGGACAACCACCTGATGCTGGGCTGGGAGTCAACGGCCGAGCACGCCATCGGCGGCTGGCTCGCCAGTTAGCGAAGGGAACACCGGCATGTCCCACCTGCCCGAATCGGTTCGTGAATCCTTTGTGGACACCGAACGGCTGCGCGCCCGCGTGCTGGAGTCCGGCTCGCCGGAACTGCCGACGCTGGTACTCGTGCACGGTAACGTGTCCTCGGCGCGGTTCTTCGCCGAGACCATGGCGACGCTCGGCCGGCACTTCCACTGTGTCGCACCGGACATGCGTGGCTTCGGCGGTTCGCAGCGGCTGCCGGTGGACGCGCGACGCGGCCTGTCCGACTTCGCCGACGACCTGCACGCCGTGCTGACCACCGTCGTCCCGGATCGCCCGGTGCACCTGCTGGGCTGGTCGCTCGGCGGCGGGATCGTGCTGCGGTACGCGATGGACCACCCGGGCGCGGTCGCGTCGGTCGTGCTGGAGAGCCCGATGTCGCCGTTCGGCTTCGGCGGTACCAAGGACATCCTGGGCTCGGCGTGCTGGCCGGACCACGCCGGTTCCGGTGGCGGCACGGCGAACCCCGAGATGGTCCGGCGGATCGTGGCGGGCGACCGGACCGCGGCGGACAGCACGTCACCGCGGCGGGTGCTGACCAACCTGTACGGCCAGGCCCCGTACGAGCTGGCGCCCGAAGTGGAGGACGCGCTCGTCGAGGAGATCCTGCTGCTGGCGATCGGCGACGACAACTACCCCGGCGACAGCGTGCCGTCACCGAGCTGGCCGGGCATGGCGCCGGGCGAACGGGGCGTCAACAACGCCATCTCGCCGAAGTACTGCGACCTGTCCGGCTTCGCCGGCATCCCGGCCCGGCCGGAGGTGCTGTGGATCCGCGGCGACGCCGACCAGATCGTGTCCGATGCCGCGCTGGTCGACATCGGCCATCTCGGCGCGCTCGGGTACGTGCCGGACTGGCCGGGTCCTGAGACGTTCCCGGCGCAGCCGATGGTCAGCCAGACCAGGGCGGTCCTGGACCGGTACCAGGCGGGCGGCGGCCGGTACGCGGAGCACGTCCTGCCCGGCTGCGGCCACTCGCCGCACCTGGAACGGCCAGATGAGTTCGCCGCGCTGGTCGTGATGTTCCTGACCAGGATCGGCGCCGGCGTGCCGAATCCGGCCAATCTGGCATCCTGATCCGGTGTCGGATTCGCCCGTGACCCAACCCGCCCGGCGCCGCGGCCCCCTGCCGGGTAAGGGCGACCGCAGTCGCCTGCGGATCCTGGACGCGGCCGAGAAGGTGTTCGCGGAGTTGGGTTTCCACGCCGCCTCGATCGTCAAGATCACCGAGGCGGCCGGTGTCGCGCAGGGCACGTTCTACCTCTACTTCGAGTCGAAGCAGGCGATCTTCGAAGAGGTGCTGCTCGACCTCAACCACCGGGTGCGCCAGGCGATGGCAGCGGGCTCCCGTGGCGCGTCGAGCCGCGCCGAGGCCGAACGCGGCGGGTTTCTGGGCTTCTTCCGGTTCACCGCGGAGCATCCGGCGCTGTACCGGGTGATCCGGCAGGCCGAGTTCGTCGCGCCCGCACTGCTGGAACGCCACTACGCGACCATCGCCGATGGCTACGTCGCCGGACTACGCAAGGCGATGGCGGACGGCGAGATCGCGCCTGCCGACCCCGAGGTGGTCGCGTGGGCGCTGATGGCGGTCGGCGAGATGATCGGCATGCGCTGGGTGCTCTGGCCGCACGCCGCCGAGATCCCGCCCGCCGTGTTCGAGGAGACCATGAACTTCGTCGCGCGGGCACTGGGCACGACCTAATCTGACCGGATGACGACCTTCGACGACCTGCTGGCCGAGGGCGCCGCCGTACCGGTCGAGGGCTGGGACTTCTCCTGGTTCGACGGCCGGGCGACCGAAGAACGCCCGTCCTGGGGCTACGCCCGGCTGATGGGCGAGCGCATGGCCCGCGCGTCGGCGGCACTGGACATCCAGACCGGCGGTGGCGAGGTGCTGGCCGGCATCCCCGAGCCGCCGCCCACGCTGCTGGCCACCGAGTCGTGGCCGCCCAACATCGAGATCGCCAGGCGGAACCTGCGTCCGTTGGGCGGCGAGGTGCGGGCCGTCGCCGACGACGCCGACCTGCCGTTCCCGGACGGATCGTTCGACCTGGTCGTCAGCAGGCACCCCACGGTCACCGGGTGGCGGGAGATCGCGCGGGTGCTGCGGCCCGGCGGCACGTACCTGTCGCAGGAGGTCGGCGAGGGCACCTCCCGTGCGCTGTACGAGGCCATGATGGGGCCGCAGCCCGACAACGACAGCCGGAGCACCCGCCGAGCGGTTTCAGCGGCGCGGTCGGCCGGGCTGGACGTCGTGGACCTGCGGGAACAGTCGCTGCGAATGGAGTTCTTCGACATCGCGGCGGTCGTGTACTTCCTGCGCAAGGTGTTCTGGACGGTGCCGGATTTCACCGTCGAGCGCTACCGCGACCAACTGGCTGACCTGCACGAACGCATCCAGGCCGATGGCCCGTTCGTGGCCCACTCGACCCGGTTCCTGATCGAGGCACGCAAACCGCCGCGTCAATCGTCTACAAATACTTGACGAGCACACGTCGCACTGTAGAAGATTGAGACATGCTCCAGGTCTCGTTCGACAGGTGCCCCGACTCCTACCGGCACTGGCGGCTGCGGGTGGACGGCGCCGTGGCCTGGCTGGTCCTGGACGTGGACGAGAACGGCGGCCTGGTGCCCGGCTACGAGCTGAAGCTGAACTCCTACGACCTCGGCGTGGACATCGAGCTCTACGACGCGACCCAACGGCTGCGGTTCGAGCACCCCGAAGTGCGGACCGTGGTCGTGACCAGCGGCAAGGACAAGGTCTTCTGCGCAGGCGCGAACATCAGGATGCTGGCCGCGTCGCCGCACGAGTGGAAGGTGAACTTCTGCAAGTTCACCAACGAGACCCGCAACGGCATGGAGGACGCCACCGAGCACTCCGGCCAGACGTACCTGGCCGCCGTCAACGGCTCGTGTGCCGGCGGCGGCTACGAACTGGCCCTGGCCTGCGCGCACATCCTGCTGGTCGACGACAACTCCGCCGCCGTGTCGCTGCCCGAGGTGTCGCTGCTGGGCGTGCTGCCCGGCACCGGCGGCCTGACCCGGCTGGTGGACAAGCGCCACGTCCGCAAGGACCTGGCCGACGTGTTCGCCACCCGCCCGGACGGCGTGAAGGGTCGGACCGCGCTGACCTGGCGGCTGGTGGACGAGATCGCCGCGCCGAGCCGGTTCGACCAGGCGGTCCGCGAACGCGCCGCCGAGCTCGCCGAAACGTCCGACCGGCCCGCCGACGCGACCGGTGTCGCACTGCCGCCGCTGCGCCGCGAGGTCACCGAGAACGGCATCACCTACGACCACGTGACGGCCGCGTTCGACCGCCCCGGCGGCGCGGTCACCATCGTCGTCCACGGGCCGGCAGCGCAACCGGGGACCTGGGATGCCGACTTCTGGCCACTGGCCATGACCCGGCAACTGGACGACCTGATCCTGCGGCTGCGTACCAACGAGCCGGACCTGGGCACGTGGGTGATCAAGACCGAAGGCGACCCGGACCTGGTGCTCGCGTACGAGCGGCTGCTATTGCAGAGCCAGGACTGGCTGGCCAACGAGATCAGGCACTACTACAAGCGAACCCTGAAACGGCTGGACGTCACCAGTCGCAGCCTGATCGCACTGATCGAACCGGGTAGCTGCTTCGCCGGCATGCTGGCCGAGCTGGCCTTCGCGGCCGACCGACAGTACATTCTGGACGGTCCGCCGGTCGACGACGACACCAGCGACCAACGTGCCTCGATCACGCTGACCGACGCCAACTTCGGCCCGTTCCCGATGGGCAACGGCCTGACCCGACTGGAAAGCCGTTTCTACGGCCACACCGAGGATCTGGACAAGCTGCGCGGCACGTTCGACGCCAC
>DASXXM010000440.1:0-7715 GCA_036503065.1 Pseudonocardiaceae bacterium
CCGCCCCGGCTCGACGATCACCCTGGGACGCGGCAGGCCTGCCGTGTCCGCCTCGCGGGCCACGATCGCCAGCAGCTGCGCGGCCAGGTCGGCCACCGGCGGCGGGTCGTCGTCGGCCGTGTAGGCGATGCCGAGGCCACCACCGAGGTCCACCGTGCCGATGGAGTCCACAACGGACTGGCCGTGTTCGTTGCGGAGCTCGGTGAGCAGGCCGATCACCCGGTGTGCGGCGATCTCGAAGCCGTCCGGGTCGTAGATCTGGGAGCCGATGTGGCTGTGCAGGCCGACCAGGCGCAGCCCCTCGCACTTGAGCACCCGGCGGGCCGCCTCGGCCGCGTCACCGGACGCGATGGAGAACCCGAACTTCTGGTCCTCGTGCGCGGTCGCGATGAACTCGTGCGTGTGCGCCTCCACGCCGACCGTCGCCCGGATCAGCACCGCCTGGCTGCGGTTGCACTCCCGGGTGACCGCGTCCAGCCGGGCGATCTCGTAGAACGAGTCCAGCACGACGACGCCGACCCCGACGCGCACCGACTCGGTCAGTTCGGCGACGGACTTGTTGTTGCCGTGCAACGTGATCCGCTCGACCGGGAACCCGGCACGCAACGCGATCGCCAACTCGCCGCCGCTGCACACGTCCAGCCCGAGACCCTCCTGCGCGACCCAGCGGGCGATCTCCACCGACAGGAACGCCTTGGACGCGTAGTGCACGTGCGCCGGATCGCCGAACGCCGTCGCGAACTCGCGGCACCGGGCGCGGAAGTCGGCCTCGTCCACCACGAACAGCGGCGTGCCGTACCGCTCGGCGAGCTCGCGAACGTCGATCCCGGCCAGGCGCACCACGCCGTCGGTGCCCCTGCTCGCGTTGCGCGGCCAGATCTCCGGCGGCAGCTCGTTCAACAGGTCCGGTGTGGACGGTTGCGCGCCCGCGGTGTTCGCGGGCAGCAACACATCGGCGTGCCGTGGCCCGGCCGGATGCGCGCGCATCACATCCGCTCCGGCGCGCCGACACCGAGCAGGCCCAGTCCGTTGGCCAGCACCTGGCGAGTGGCCGCGACGAGCGTCAGCCGGGCCACGTGGACCGGCTGGGCGTCCTCGTCGCCCGACGGCAGGACCCGGGACGTCTCGTAGAACCGGTGGAACGTGCCGGCCAGGTCCTCGAGGTAGCGGGCCACCCGGTGCGGCTCCCGCAGTTCGGCGGCCGACCGCACCACCCGCGGGAACTCGCCGAGCGTCCGGATCAGGTCGCCCTCCCGTTCGCCGCCCAGCGGCGTGAGGTCGCCGGTCAGGTCCATGCCCAGGTCGGCGCCCTGGCGCAGCAGGGCGGACATCCTGGCGTGCGCGTACTGCACGTAGAAGACCGGATTGTCGTTGCTGCGCCTGGTCAGCAGGTCCAGATCGACGTCAAGGCCGGAGTTGGCCGACGAGCGGATCAGCGAGTACCTGGCCGCGTCCACCCCCACCGCCTCGACGAGGTCGTCAATGGTGACGACGGTCCCGGCCCGCTTGCTCATCCGGACCGGTTTGCCGTCGCTGACCAGGTTCACCATCTGGCCGATCAGCACCTCGACGGTCGCCGGGTCGTCACCGAGTGCCGCCGCGGCCGCCTTGAGCCGGGCCACGTAGCCGTGGTGGTCCGCGCCGAGCATGTAGATGCACAGGTCGAAGCCGCGAGCGCGCTTGTCGGCGAAGTAGGCGATGTCACCGGCGATGTAGGCGGGCGTGCCGTTGCCGCGGATCACCGGCCGATCCTTGTCGTCGCCGTAGTCGGTGGACCGGAGCCACCAGGCGCCGTCCTCGAAGTAGAGGTGACCGGACTGCTTCAACTGTGCGACGACGCGGTCCACCGCGCCGGACTCGTGGAAGGAGTTCTCGTGCGTGTAGACGTCGAAGTCGGTGCCGAAGTCGTGCAGCCCCTGCTTGATCTGGTCGAACATCAGCCCGACACCGATCCGCCGGAACGTCTCGTTCCGTTCGTCGTCGGGCAGCGCCAGCACCCCGGGCTCGGCCCGCAGCACGTCGGCGGCGATGTCGGAGATGTAGGCCCCCGAGTACCCGTCCGCCGGCGTCGGCTCCCCCAAGGCCGCGGCGACCAGCGAGTTGACGAACCGGTCGATCTGGCCACCCGCGTCGTTGAAGTAGTACTCCCTGGTGACCGCGGCACCCTCCGCGGTCAGGATCCGCCCGAGCGCGTCACCGACCGCGGCCCACCGGGTGGCGCCGAGATGCAGCGGACCGGTCGGATTGGCCGACACGAACTCGAGGTTGATGGACAGGTTCGCGAGCAGGTCACCGGTGCCGTATTCCGTGCCGCCGCCGAGAACGGTCCGCACGATGTCGGCTTGCGCGTCGGACGCGAGCCGCACATTCACGAACCCCGGCCCGGCGATGTCGGCGGAGTCGATCGCGGCGGTGTCCGCGAGCCCCGCCGCCAGCCAGCCGGCGAGTTCGCGCGGCGCGAGTCCGAGCTTCTTGCCGATCTGGAGCGCGAGGTTGGTCGCGTAGTCGCCGTGCTCAGGGTTGCGCGGACGCTCCACCGTCACCGACCCCGGCACGACGGACGTGTCCAGCCCACGGTCGGACAGGATGTCGAGTGCCGTGGAACGAACAAGTTCAGCAAGAGCGGCGGGAGTCACCCGAGAAGTCTAGAAGGGTCCGCACCGACCACGACCAGAAGCCCGCTGTCGACCGGAGTGGATACGAAACGGCGGGACGCACAAGGCAGGCGGTCTAGCGGGCGCGGTGCCTGCCCCGTGCGTGGGTGACAGGTCTTCTCTTCCTGTCCCCCTCCTTCTCCGACTCCCCGTAGAACTGGAGGGCACAACCCCTTCACCAGGAGGTGCTGTAACGCTAAGCCACTAGAACAACCTTGAAGCTAGTCCATTAGAGTGAATAACTGTCAACGATCGATGAAAAGCTCACAAATCGGTGACAGTACGTGTTCAACCTCCGCGACCGTTCGATCACCGTCGGGTACGAAACAGGCCGCCCATGCCCCGGACCAGCGCCGGTGACAACCGGGCAGCAGCCGCGGTGACATACGCCTCCGGTGTGACCGGCACGATGGCACGGTTGGCCGCGACCGCACGTAGCACCGCCGTGGCCACCTTGTCCGGGCCGTAGTGCCGGCGCCGGTACAGCACGTCGGCGGCCTGACGACTACGGCGCTCCGTCTCCTCGTCCTGGCCGACGAAACGTGTTGTGTTGGCGATGTTCGTGGCGATCAAACCGGGGCAGATCGCACTGACGCCGATGCCGTGCGGCGCCAGTTCGGTGCGCAGGCTCTGCGCCAGCGAGAGCACCGCCGCCTTGGTGGTGGCATATGCCGACAGGTCCGGCCACGGGCAGTACGCGGCCGCCGACGCCGTGACGACCAGGTGCCCGCCCTGGCCCCGCGCCACCAGCATCGGCGCGAACGCGCGCAGTGTGTGCACGACGCCCCAGAGGTTGACGTCCAGGACTCGGCGCCAGTCGTCCTCGTCGGTGTCCAGAAACCCGCCCGCCATGCCGATACCGGCGTTGGCCATCACGATGTCCGGCACGCCGTGCTCGGCACGCACCTGGTCGGCGAGCTTGGCCATCGCGGTCCCGTCGGCCACGTCCACCCGGTACGGATACGCCTCGACACCGTGTTCCCGCGCCCGGTGCGCGGTGGCCGCGGCACCCGTCTCGTCGATGTCCGCCGCCAGCACGTCGGCACCGGCCGCGGCGAAGGCCAGTGCCGTGGACCGGCCGATCCCGCTGCCCGCCCCGGTGACCAGCACCAACCGCCCCGCGAACGGCGCAGGCTTGGTGGTCACCCTGGCCCGCCGCAGTTCCCGCCCCGCAGGCCGGCCGGCCAGGTGGTCGATGAACTCGGTGACCCGAGCGGCGATCGCGGCCGGATGGGTGCGCGGCGCCCAGTGCGCGTAGGGCAACGGCCGCCGCCAGAGCGCGTCGGTGTAGGGCTGCGCCGCGTCCAGCAGGCCGGGTAGCACGAAGATGTCCTTGGTCAACGCGAGTTGCTGTACCGGCACGGCGGTGCGCCGCTCGGTCCGGCGAACGCCGAACATGTTCGCCCGGTAGAGCTCGATGCCGTTGACCGCGTCCCGCTTCTCGGCGCCGAAGCGGGCACGCAGGAACGGCAGGCGCCACAGCAGCTCGGGCACCTTCGGCACCTGGAAGGCCGCGATGTACCAGGAGTGCGTGAGCTGACGCAGCACGGGCGCCAACCGCAGCCGGGTCAGCTGCCGGCGCATCCAGGCGTCGATGTGGTCGAGGCACGGCCCGGAGATCGACGTGTAGGAGGCGAACAGGTGCGCATACTCCGGATCGGTAATCGCGTGCCATCCCTGGATCGAGCCCCAATCATGCCCGATCAGGTGAACCGGCTGGTCCGGACTCGTCGCCCCGACCACTGCCACGAGATCAGCCGCGAGCCGGTCCAGCCGATACCCGGCCCGGTCACTCGGTGCCGCCGACCCGCCGGTGCCACGAACGTCGTACCGGACAACGTGAAACCGCTCGGCGAGCAGTTCCGCCATCCCGTCCCAGACCGACGAGTTGTCCGGGTAGCCGTGCACCAGCAGCACGGTCGGCCGACCGGGATCACCCTGCTCCTTGACGAGCAACCGCACCCCGTCGGACCAGACGGAACTGGCACGTACCGTATTCATAGTGATCCACGGTAGGCGGTGCGGCCCGGCCGCGCGAGTGCGCTATGCTTCCCGGGTCGCCCGATAAGGGCCCCTGTAGCTCAGGGGATAGAGCACCGCCCTCCGGAGGCGGGAGCGCAGGTTCGAATCCTGCCAGGGGCGCAGATCGCTGAACATGGAAAGTGCCCCCTGACCAGCCCATACGCAGGTCAGGGGGCATTGCCGTGTCTCCGGCTGACTACGGCCAAATCCGGCTGACTACGGCGGCCGCGAGATTCGTGTCTGTGAACTGTGATCACATGTATGAATTCTCATCATCGGATGTATCCCAGGTTCGATACGCCCGGGGTATCGTGCTGTCTCGTATGGATCGTGAGACCCGCCACTCACGATGTTGATCATCCTCACTGTCGAAGAAGGCACGAAAGGCGATCGCATCAATGACAACGGCGGGGACGCGTCGCGTCCGTTATCCGATCCTCCTAGCATCAGCACTGGTCGCGCTGGCCATGAGTGTCGTCGCGGCGGTACCGGGTCACTCGGCCCAGTTCACTTGGATCTCGTTCACCAACGGACGCCTGGTCTACGCGCAGGACAGCCTGGGCAACCGTATCCCGGACTACTCCTACGCCGGCTACGGCGGTGGTGGCGTGGCCATCCCGACCGTGCCGACACGGGTCACCGCGCCGGCGCCCAGCGGTGGTGACGACACAGGAGCGCTCCAGGCCGCGATCAACAAGGCCGCCGCGCTTCCGTTGGACGCCAGCGGTTTCCGCGGCGCCGTGCAACTTGCCACGGGGACTTATCACCTCGCGGGCACCCTGTCGATCAAGACGAGCGGGGTGGTGCTACGCGGTGCCAGCGGTAACGCGTCGGACACCGTCATCGCGGCGACCGGCGCCACCGCGCGCACGCTCCTGACGATCGGCGGCAGTTCCTCCTATCAAGTGATCGGATCTCCCGCGCAGGTCACCGACACCTACGTCCCGGTCGGTGGCACCACCATCACGCTGGCCAGCACCAACGGTTTCACCGTCGGCGACAAGGTGGTCGTACAGCGGCCGACCACCCAGACGTGGATCGACGCGATCGGGATGAACGGCCTGTGGTCGCCCAACTGGAGCCTGTACTTCGAACGCACCATCACCGCGATCAACGGCAACAAGATCACCGTCGACGTCCCGCTCACCACGGCGTTGGAGAAGCAGTTCACCCAGGCGACCGTCTGGCACTACGCCTTCCCGCGGATCAACCACGTCGGCGTCGAGAATCTCAGCGCCGACGGGTTGGCGATGACCGCCGATCCCAACTACGCCAGTAGCTTCTACAACTCCAGCTTCTCGACGATCGGTGCTGTCGAGGACTCGTGGGTCACGAACGTGTTCACCCACCACTTCGGACAGAACGGCGTCACCGGCGTCGGCGCGCAGAGCAGGCACATCTCGGTGATCCACACCGGCGCGCTGGAGATGGTGACCACGAGCACGTCGGCCCGATCCGACGGCTACACCTTGCAGGGCCAGGAAAACCTGATCCAGGACTGCACGCTGACCGCGTCCAAGGTGCACGCCTTCGTCACCGAGGCCCGCCAGGCCGGGCCCAACGTGTTCTCGCGGTGCACGGCAACGGTCATCCCGGCGTCGTACTCCACCGACTACGACTCGGGTGGGCACCAGCGTTGGGGCAGCGGCACCCTGTACGACGACCTGACCATCCAGGGCACCCAGCTGATGGTCAACAACGGCAGCCGGGGCACCGGCCACGGCTGGTCGGACGCCAACAGCACGTCGTGGAACTGCAAGACCACGGGCTACGAGGTGCAGGACCCACCAACCGCGCACAACTGGGCGGTCGGCTGCACCGGCACCGTGCTCGCCGGCACCAACGGCGAAGTCCAGTCACCCGGCGTCAACGTCGCACCGACCAGCCTCTACGACGAACAACTCGCGGAACGCTCGCACGCCGCGGCCACAGCTACACTGGGCACGACCTTCACTCAGGTCACCGCAGAGGGCGGGCAGGTCAACTACGACATCACCAAGAACCCTGGCAACGGCACCTACACCGAGCTCGGCGCAAACAAGATCTTCGGTCTCGACTTCAAGCAGGCCCTGCGTAACAGCCCGCATCCGGTCCTCATCGCGACGATCACGCCAACCACGGCGGAACACTTCCGTGGCCTCGAGTCGCTCCAGTTCCAGATCAACGACTACCAGGAACCGGGTACGCCGGCATACAAGGCAGACCTTGCCGTGGTCGGCGGGCACGACTCGTTCGACGCCAACGTGGTGCACCCGAACGACCGGTACCTCGGTTTCGCCGTGAAGATCGATCCGAACTACTACGTGCTACCGACCAGTGACGACGTGATCTTCTCGCAATGGCACCAGGGCAGCCCGATGCATCCGGTCGTCACCCTGTCGATCGTCACGCCGGCCGACGCGGCCAAGCTGGGGTGGCCGTCGTCGCCGAACGGGCGCTTCGCCCTGGTGATCCGCAACGACAACCACAACGCGCTGAACACCACGCCCGGCGCTCCGCTGGAGTACGACCTGGGTCCTGTGCAGACAGGTGTCTGGTTGACCTGGGTAACGCACGTCCGGGCAGGCCTGACGTCTCCCGGTGACGTAACTGTTTGGGAGAACGGGACCCAACTGATCGATGTCAACAACCAGTTGGTCGGGTACAACCCCAACAATCCGCAGTACGGCTCAACCAGACCACCGGCCCAGTTCGACTGGATTTCGCTGACGTTGTACCGGGAACATGGGCTGAATCATCAGCGACTGTTCTTTGACCAGGGCAAGTTTGGTGACAACCTGGCCGCCGCTACGCCCTGACGGCCAGCTGGGGTCCGGGCTCGTGTCCCGGTGCAGTCAGTTTGTTCATAGATAGGACGCGATGTCGGCGAGCACCGCGTGGGGGTCGGTCGGGCTCTTAAACAGCGGGTTCGAGGTTCGAGCCCTGGCGGCGCACACATCGGTTTGAATGCTTTCAATAAGTACGGCTCTACCGTTGAACGGGTGTTCAATCTTCAACGTGGCGGTCGGCTACCCCTAGCCGAGTCCCTGGGCCTGCGTG
>DASXXM010000441.1:0-2360 GCA_036503065.1 Pseudonocardiaceae bacterium
TTCCGGTGTCGACCGCACCGATATCAATCGCCAGTACTATCAGTTGTTCGCCGGGGTCGAGCATGCCGCACTTGTCGACGCGGGCCGGGACTGGTACCTCCAGTACCGCGCCCAGCCGACGGCGTTCGTCACTGCGAGCATCGGCGCGATCGAGGAACATCGCGCGGCCGGCGACCGGATCGTGCTGGTGTCCGGCTCGTGCCGCCCGGTGCTCGAACCGCTCGCCCAGGATGTCGGTGCCGATCTGGTGCTGTGCACCGAACCGTTGGTGGGCGATGACGGACGGCTGACCGGCGCGGTGGTGCGGCCGATGATCGGCGACAACAAGGCGGACGCGGTCGGCAGCACGATCTCGGCGCTCGGGTTCGAGGCGGCGGACTGCTTCTGCTACGGCGACCACGCCAGCGATCTGGGCATGCTGTCCCAGGTGGGCCATCCGCGGATGGTCGGCGCGGACCCGGTGTTGACCGAGTACGCGCAGCGCCTGGGCTGGCCGGTGCTGCCCGCCACGGCCGGCCCGCTGGCCGAGAGCCGAGTGCCTCGATGACGGCGACCACCACGGACGACGTGGGACAGCATGCCGCCAGCAGGCGGGTGGTGCTGACGATGACGTTCGCCACCGGCGCGGTCATCGCGAACCTCTACTACGCGCAACCGTTGGAGGAGAGCCTTTCCCGCGCGCTGCACGCGTCAAGCGGCACGATCGGGCTGATCCTCACCCTGATCCAGATCGGCTACGCGATCGGCCTGGCCACCCTGGTGCCGCTCGGTGACCTGTTCGAGCGGCGGCGCCTGCTCATCGCGCTGCTCGGCGTCGCGGTGCTCGGACTGGCCGCGATGGCGCTGGCGCCATCGGCCGCCGCGTTCGGCTCGGCCGCGGTGCTGGTCGGGCTGACGTCGGTGGCCGCGCAGGTGATCGTGCCGTTCGCGGCGCACGTCGCCGGCGCCGGCCGGCAGGGCCGGGTGGTGGGCACCGTGATGAGCGGCCTGCTGATCGGCATCCTGTTGTCCAGGACGGTGTCCGGGCTGATCGCGTCGGTCGCCGGGTGGCGGGCGGTGTTCGGCTTCGGCGCCGTGGTCACCGCCGGCATGGCGCTGCTGCTGTGGCGGGAACTGCCGACGCTGGTGCCCGATGTCCGGCTGCGTTATCCGGCGCTGCTGGCCTCCGTGGTGCGCATCGTGCGGGACGAACCGTTGCTGCGCTGGCGAATTCTCTACGGCGCGCTGACGTTCTCGTCGTTCAGCGCGTTCTGGGCCAGTGCCGGTTTCCTGTTGGCCAGGGCGCCCTATCACTGGAACAACGCGGAGATCGGCGCGTTCGCGCTGCTCGGCGCGCTGGGCGCGGTCGCGGCCCGGTTCGCCGGCCGGCTGGCCGACCGTGGCCTGGCCCGGCTGGCCACCGGCGGCTTCCTGCTGGTGATGAGCCTGTCGTACGTGCTGATCGGGATCGGCGCGCACGCGGTCGTCGCGCTGGGCATCGGGGTCGCGTTGATGGATCTCGGTTGCCAGGGCACGCACATCAGCAACCAGAGCCTGATCTTCCCGTTGCGGCCGGACGCGCGCAGCAGGCTGAACACCGCGTACATGACCTCCTATTTCGTGGCCGGCGCGGTCGGCAGCGGACTGTCGACGACGGCGTACGCGGCGTTCGGCTGGACCGGCGTGACCATCGTGGGCGCGGCGTTCCCGGTCGCCGCCTGCCTGGTCTGGGTGGTGGACATGACAATGCGGCGGGCAACGACATAACAGCCGACTATCGGGGGTTGGTCTCATGATCTACGCCATTTCGGAGAAGATACGCACGATGCGTGTCAATGTGATCGTGGCGATCCACAACGACCTGCTGCGCTACGGCGTCGAACGCATGGCGCAGGCATCGGACATCGTCGCCGAGGTTCGGTCGGCGACCGAATTACCCAGCTCAGGCGAGATCGACGTCGATCCGGCGAAGGACGTCCTCGTGGTGACGTTGTCGGAAATCGACGCGGTGGCCGGCCACGTGCTGCACCACTGGGCCGAACTGGGTGTGAAGATCCTGTTGTTGCTCGTCGACGAGGAATGTGTGGAACTGGGCCGGCTCTCCTCGGTCCGGTTGTCCGGTTTCCTGACCATCAGCGAACTGAGCCCGCAGTCGCTGTCCGACGCGCTGGCCCAGATGGACGACGGCCAGCTGCCGATCTCGCCGGACCTGGTCACCAAACTGCTGGCCATGGCGGGCGAGAACACCGACGTGCCCAAGCCGCGGCCGAGGATCACACCACGCGAGCGGGAGACGCTGGCGCTGTTGGTGGACGGCCTGAGCAACAAACAGATCGCCCGCAGACTGGGCATTTCCGAGCACGGCGCCAAACGGCTGGTGG
>DASXXM010000442.1:0-22982 GCA_036503065.1 Pseudonocardiaceae bacterium
CCGGCCGCAAGCCAAGCGAGTTGGCGATCGGGCGGCCGAACTGTGCGACATCTGCTACCGGCAACGACATCACGCGGTTCAGGCAGGCCAGGGCGAGCACCGACTTGCGCAGGTAGCCGTTGGCGCGGTGCAGATAGTCCCGGCCGGTCGAGATGACCTCGACCGGCCGGCACGCCAGCCTCAGGCCGACCACTGTAGGCCGTAGTTCATGCCCTGGCGGCGCAGTTGCCAGACCAGGTCGGGTTGGGTCTCACCACCGAACCGCACTCGGACGGTGAAGTGTTCGCAGCGGTCCAGCGGCGCGAGCAGGTCGTGGGGCTGCGACCATGACCTCGGGTAGGAGTCGAACCGGATGCCGTAGTCGTGTCGCTGGCCGGACCGCAACGTCTCGGAAAGGCGGATGCGGAACCTGGTGTGGCCAGCGTCGATGTGCTGGGTGGCCACGATCTCGCCGCCGTGCGTCATCGTCGCCTCGATCTGTTCGCCCGGCTCGCTGGCGCCGCGCGGGGCGCGCAGCCAGACGTCGATCTCGGACAGTCCGTCGACGGTGGCCACGATGCGTCGCTCCTCGATGAGCTGCGCCGGTTCGGTGTCCACCAGCAGCACCGCGTTGAGTGACTCGACGTACCAGCCGTCCGGCGTGTCGTCCGGTGCCGCGCCCTCGTCGTCGATCCGTTCGCCGAGTAGGCGGAACGCCGTGTCGACCCGCCTGCGGGCGGTGCGCGGGTCGCGGTCGAAGTGTTCGGCGAGCCAGGCGATCCGCCGGTCCAGGAATTCGCCGACGCCCTCGTCGTGCAGCGCCAGCGCGACGCCGGCCGCGATGCGCAGGTCCTCGGGCAGTCGCGCGCACAGTGCGGACAGGCGCGACACGACTTTCCGCCGAATCTCGGCCGCGGTGTCCCCATCGTCCACCGCGCAGGCCGACCGCAGCCTCGGCCCGACCCGGGAGCCGAGATTCGCCGCGTTCAGACCTCGCCCGCGACGCAGGTCATTGAGCTCGTGAACCGTGTCCACAGTGCCCTCCTCCAGCTTCGGGCGTCCACCCGATCGTTAGCCAGCATCCGGGCAATCGCGATCGGGTTGCGCTCGTTACGGCAGATGGATGCATTGGGGGAGCGAACGTCCGCGACAGTAGACAGATAGTGGACACAAAGTGGAAAAGGCCGGCCGGGGTGTCCGAAAACGACGGTGATCTCGTGGACAAACGCGGCTGACCAGCGTTGATGCCGGTGTCCACATCGTTATCGTAGCAAATGTGAGAATGCTTCTTTCCTATTTGCTCCGTCACGGCCCGCCACTGCCGGGCGGGGCTGTTCGGGGTGCCGCACCCCGGACCGTGGACTGTGGATCTCTGTGTCGATCGTCACCTATGTGGCACTCGGGAAGATGCCGGCCAGGTCACCGCGGCGTGACGATGGCGCGGTATGCCCATGCTCGCCACGGGACGAGGGGAACCAGAGTGACTCACGCACCTGCCACCCGCGAGTTCGGCGCCCGCCGGGCGGTGACGTCCGCCGCGCAGGACGGCTTGTGGTTCGTGGACACCTGCGTGCACGGTGCCCCGACGTATCAGGTGAGCAGGGCCTACCGGGTGACCGGCGGGTTACGGGTGGACGCCCTGCGGGCCGCGTGGTCCGGGCTGGTCGCCCGGCACGAGGGCCTGCGGACCACGCTGGTGTCCCGGGACGGCAGGCCGCTGCAGCTCATCGCGGGAGAACGCGCCGAAGTCTCGTCGTTCGACGACCTGGGCACCGTGCCGGCGCTCGCCGGGGACGACGAGGCCAGGCAGTGGTGCGCCGAGTTGGCCGCCACCCCGCTCGACCTGGCGTCCGGCCCGCTCGCCCGGCTCGTGGTGGCCGGCGTGACCAGGACCGAGCACCTCGTCGTGCTGCTGCTGCACCAGGCCGTCACGGACGAGGAGTCCACATCGATCGTTGTCGAGGAGCTGTCCGGCGCCTACTCGGCCCAGTTGGCCGGCCGGACCGCCCACGACCTGCCGGCGCCCCGCGCGCAGTACGCCGACTTCGCGCGCTGGCAGCGTCGCCGCATCGCGTCCGGCCGGTTCCGCGCGCTCGTGGACTGGTGGGCCGACGCGCTGACACCCACGCCGACGCAGCTCACCCTGCCGGCCGACCGTGCCCGCACCGCGGCGCAGAGCGGCGACGGCGGCCTGCTGGCCTTCGACTGGGGCCAGTCGATCGCCGGGCCGCTCGCCCGGCTGTGTGCGACGAGCGGGACCACGCCGTTCGCGGCGCTGCTCACCGCGTTCCAGGCACTGCTGCACCGCTACGGCGGCGAGGAGCGGGTCGCGGTCGCGGTGCCGGTGTCGATCCGGTCCAGACCTGAATTCGCGCGGACCGTGGGGGCCTGCCGGGAACCGGTCGTGGTGTGTGCGGACGCGTCGGGCTCGCCCAGTTTCCGGGAACTGCTCGGCCGCGTCACGGTGACCGCCGACGATGCGTTGCGCCACCGGGGTTTGCCGTTCGACCAGCTCGTGCGGACGCTCAACGCCGACCGTGACCTGCGCGTGCCGCCGCTGTCCGATGCCGCCTTCGTGTTCCGGCAGGACCCGGAGGCCGTGCTCGACCTGGTCGGCACACTTGTTCGCCCGCTGCCGCTGGACACCACCGTGGTCCGGGCCGACCTGACGCTGACCGTGGACCGGGCCGACCGGACGGTTGCCGGCACGCTTGCCTTCCGTACCAGCATGTTCGAGCGGTCCTCCGCGCGGCGCGTGCTGGACCAACTCCACACGCTGCTGGCCGGCGCGCTGGCCGACCCGGACCTGCCGGTGGCCGCGTTGCCGCTGGACGAGCCGAGCCGGGTGCGGGCCGCGGTGCGCGACGCGGACTGGATCGACGTGGGCGAACCGGCCCGGCTGACCGTGGCCGAGCGGGTGCACCGTATCGCGGCCCAGCAGCCGGACGCGCCTGCCGTGGTGCTCGGCGCCGATTCGCTGACGTATCGGGAACTGACCGAGCAGGCCGCCGCGCTCACCGCGGCGTTACGGGCCGGCGACGGGGTCGCAGGCCGGGCGGTCGCGGTGCGCATGTCCAGTGGGCCGCGCCAGATCGCGGCGCTGCTCGGGGTGCTCGACGCGGGCGCGCACCTGGTGTCCATCGGCACCGGCGACAACGGCCAGCGGGGCAGGGCCGTGCTGGCCGACCTGCGACCGGTGTGCCTGGTGCTGGACGGCATGCCGGACAGCTACGACCTGATCGACTGGTACCGGGACGAGCTCGACGGTCGGATCGTCGACCTGACCGAGCTGCCAGCTACAGCGGAACCGGCACCGGTCGCGGTCGGGCTGGACGACCGGGTCTACGTCGCCTACACGTCCGGATCGACCGGGCAGCCGAAGGGCATCGCCCAGACCCACCGCGGTTTCGCGCAGTTCATCGGCTGGTGGTCCAACGAGTTCGTGGCCGGGCCGTCGGCCAGGGTCGCGCAATGGGCCGCGTCCGGCTACGACGCCAGCCTGGTGGAGATCTTCGCCGCGCTCGTCGCGGGCGCCGCGCTGTACCCGGTGCCGGAGCGGATCAGGGCGAACCCGGACAAGATCGTCGACTGGCTGGCCGCGGAGGGCATCACCCTCCTACAGACCGTGCCGAGCTTCGCGCGCGAGATCGGACGCGCCATCACCACGGCCGATGCCGGCCCGTCGCTGGCCAAGCTGGACCACCTGTTGCTGGCGGGCGAGGCGCTGCCGGGGGAGTTGGCCAACACGCTGCGCGCGGCGCTGCCCGGCGCGCGGCTGGTCAACCTGTACGGCCCGACCGAGTCGATCCTGGCGACCTGGCACGAGGTCACCGGCACCGGGCGCGGCGCGGTGCCGATCGGCAGGCCGATTCCCGGCCGGCAGGTGCTGATCCTGGACGAGGCCGACCGCCCGTGCCCGGACGGCACCGTCGGCCAGGTCGTGATCCGCAGCCCTTACATCGTGCCCGGCTACGTCGGCGCCGCGGCACCGGAACGGTCCGCCTTCCGGCCGGTGGCCGGCCTCGACGAGTACCAGGTCGCGGACGGCACCTGTTACCGCACCGGGGACTTCGCCCGGCGGCGCTGGGACGGCCTGCTGGAGTTCCGCGGCCGCGGCGACTTCCAGGTGAAGTTCCACGGCACCCGGGTCGAGCTGACCGACGTCGAGTCGACGCTGCTGACGCACGAGTCGGTGGCCGAGTGCGCGGTCGTCGGCGTGCCCAACGCGGACGGCCTCGTCACGCGGCTGGTGGCCTACGTGGTGCCGGTCCGGGCCGCGGACGGCCGTGCCGTCGCGGGCGCGGACGTGTGGCGGGCGCACCTGCGCGGCTGGTTCGGCCGCGCGAAGCTGCCGGTGTCGTTCAAGACCGTGATCGGCCTGCCGCGCAATCTCGGTGGCAAGGTCGACCGGCAGCGGCTGCCGGACCCCGGACCGTCCACTGTGGCCACGATGCGGCCGCCGAGGACGCCGGTGGAGCGGGTGATCGCGGGCATCTGGGCCGAACTGGTCGGCCGGTCGCCGGACAGCACGGACGAGTCGTTCTTCGCGTCGGGCGGGCACTCCCTGCTGGTGCCCCAGTTGCTCGACCGGATCCGGGATCGGTTCGGGGTCGCGGTGTCCGTTCGGGAGTACGTGCCCAATCCCACCGTGGCCGGACTGTCCGCACTGGTCGATGGCAAGCTTGGTGCCGCGATGCCCGTCACCGACAGGGCGATGGGCGACCAGACCTGATCCCACGTCCGCCAAGGCAACGGCCTGCCGCGCCAGGCCACCAGCCTGGCCTTGCCCGGCGCGTGCGCCGGGCAACTGGGACGACCCTTTGCGGGGGCCCCCCGATTTCAACTCTACTCGATCTTGAGGACAGGCTCGACCGAGTTTGGCCTGCCTGTGGACAACTTCGGGTGGGCCGGCTTCTCGTCCGCTGTGGACGAACGAAACCCCCGACGCGCGCCGCCCGTCGGGGGTTTCGTTCGTTCGGTCAGCCGTTCAGCATGCCGTTTCGCAGGTCCCGCAGGTGGTCGAACGAGGACAGGTCGGGGACCGTCCAGCCGTTCAGGTCGTACTCGTTCAGGCACTCGTCCACGAACGCCTTGTAGCCGTCGATCTGGCCGTTCGCCAGCTGCGCGGACATCAGCTCGACGCGGGTGTTCTCGTGGTTGCCGGCGTAGTTGCGCTCGTAGAGCTCGTGGCGGCCGCCGAACTCGGTGCCGACCGCGTCCCACAGGAGCTTCATCACCTTGACACGTTCGACCGCGTCGACACCGTCCGAACCGCGCAGGTACTTGTCCAGGTACGGCCGGACATCCGGGTTCGCGAAGTCCTCCGCGCTGGAGTTCAGGTAGATCAGGCCGCTGGCGATGTCCTGCTGCACGATCTCCCGGACCCTCGGGTAACCCACCTGCATGAACCACCGGTACGCAAGGCCGTACTGCGGGTTGGGCAACACGCTGCCGTCGTTCCACTCGATCGGGTTGCGCGCGGCCGCGTCGGAGAACGCCCAGAACAGGTTGCGCCACGCCAGAACCTCACCGATGCGGGACTGCACGCCGCGGAAGTCCTTGGTGCCGGTGATCTCAACGGCCTTCGCCAGCAGGCCCGCGATGAACTCCAACTTCACCGCCAGCCGCGTGCAGCCGTGGAACGTGAAACGCTCCGGGAAGCCGGACCGGCTGGTGAACATCTGCACCTTGCCGAGGTGCCCGTAGATGAACACGTTCTCCCACGGGATCAACACCTTGTCCAGCACCAGGATCGTGTCGTTCTCGTCGAGACGGGAGGACAGCGGGTAGTCGAACGGGCTGCCCATCACCGCGCTGGTGGCCGTGTAGGACGTCCGGCAGATCAGCTTCAGGCCGGGCGCGTTCATCGGGATGGTGGCCACCAACGCGAACTTCCGGTCCTTGATCGGCAGTCCGTAGTGCGCGATGAAGTTGTAGTGGGTCAACGCGGAACCGGTCGCGACCACCTTGGCGCCGCTGGCGATCAGGCCGCTGTCGGTCTCCTTCTCCACGTGCACGAAGACGTCGGCCACCTGGTCGGGCGGCAGGTTGCGGTCCACCGGCGGGTGCACGATCGCGTGGTTCCAGAACAGCACCTTCTCCTGCGACTCCCGGTACCAGCGCCGCGCGTTCGCCGCGTACGGGTCGTAGAAGTCGGCGTTGGCGCCCAGCGTGCCCAGGAACGCGGCCTTGTAGTCGGGGCTGCGGCCCATCCAGCCGTAGCTCATCCTGGCCCACGCCGCGATCGCCTTCTGGTCGGCGACCAGGTCCGCCGCGCTGTGCGGGGTGCGGAAGAACGGGTGGGTGAAGCCGTCGCTGCCGGTGTCCGTCGGCGTGGTCAGCACGCCCTTGTTCTTCTCGTCGTGCAGCGCGTCGTAGAGCCGCGCGGTCATCCGGACCGGGTTGTGGAACGCGGGATGCGTCGTGACGTCCTTGACGCGCTCGCCGTAGAGGAAGATCTCCCGGTCGTCGCGCAGGCTCTCGATGTACTCCGCGCCGGTCAGCGGACGGGTCTGCCGCGTCGGGCCGGTGGGCGCATCCTGGCTGTCGGTCATGAAAGTCAACCCTTCCGGAATGTCTCCGTGGCATTCTTCAGACGCGCGAAATGGCCGAAAGTCGGAGCCTGTATCAGCAATGGACCGGGCTTCCCTGCCCACCATGCCAGCCTTGGCGAGATCGAACAAGAGCCCTGGTGGCAAGCGCGCACTGCGGAAGATGCGGCACTCTCGGCGTGGGTGCGACGGTCGTCGTACGCATTCTTGCGCAACCGACCCGGACAGGTCTTGTGAATATCTCATGGAATGCGTGTCGGATACCCGGTTCTTCTGTCGTGCGGCCCCGGTACTCGTTGCCTGGGCGACGAAGGACGTGGGTCCGCAACAGACTCCGCACCGGGCTGCCGTGCCACCCCCGGCAGCCCGGTGCGGATACCATTATGCCCCGGTTCGGGTTCGGTTTGGCACGATAGAGCCTTGAACCTGATTCTGTCAGATCGCTGAGGTGAATTTATCACGCCGGTCCCAGGGATATTTTCAGTGCGCCATCGTGACGTGGACACTGCCGTCGACGTGATTTTCCTGGCACCCTGGACATGACCGGCGAACAGTCCCCAGCCTGTGCGTGCGGTGCGGACCCGTGTGACGATCTAGCCGATGGGAAGCTGAGCAAATGGCTGAAGCCAAATGGAAGCTGGTGGTCGACCAGCAAGGCGTGACGATCTCGAACGACCGGTTCCAACTGACCACTACCGAGGCGCAGCCGCTGGAGCGGGAGGCGTCGCTGGACGACGTCGTGTTCGGCGTCGACGGGTCCGGCCAGATGGAGACGATCATCTCCGAACTGGAGGCGATGACCAGGCGGACCTACGGCCAGTTCTGCGGTCTCTCGCGGGCGCTGGAGGTCGTCGGCGAACGGTGGGCCATGTTCATCGTCCGTGACCTTCTGGTGTCCGCCAAGAGCTTCGCGGAGCTCCGCGAGGGCCTGCCCCGCATCACGACGGACATCCTGCACGCCCGGCTGCGCGAGATGGAACACTCCGGCGTCGTCCGGCGCAAGGTGTCGCCGAGGCCGGCGGAGCCGGTGCTGTACGAGCTGACCGAGTTCGGCGCGCAGCTCGACGACATCACCCTGCGCCTCGGCCAGTGGGGCGCGCGGCTGCTCGGCACTCCCCGGCCGGAGGAGATCGTCACGACCTCCTCACTGATCATGGCGATGCGCGCCACGTTCCAGCAGCAGGCGGCCGCCGGTGTCCTGGCGAGCTTCGAACTGCGGATCGGTGAGATCGTCTTCCACCTGAAGGTGGCCGACGGCGCGCTCCAGGCCGTCGCGGGGCCGCTCGCGGACGCCGATCTGCACCTGGAGCCGGGGATGGCCCTCAAGGGGCTCATGTCCGGCGAGATCAGCCCGGCGGACGCCGCCGCGCACGGCGTCGTCTACACCGGCGACCCGGCCCTGCTGGCCCGGTTCACCGAGATCTTCCACATCGTCGGCACACCCGACGCCGCCTGAGGCGCAACCCCTGTCGGAGTTCGCGCGGCGGCCCGGGGAAGGCGGCCGAACGGACTCCGACATGCGTCGGGAGTAGAACTCGGCAATGGTGAAGAAGCAACCCGCGAGGAATTCTCGCGGGTTGCTGTGTTTCCCGGTCTGTTTTCCGAAGTCTGTTTGATCGGCACTCCACCGACGTAGCGTGGTACTGGGACGGATTCACATTCCTGCCATGACGAACACACGTACCCCCGCTCGTCGTGCGGACGACGACACGCAATCTCTGGTGAGGTGACGAAGTCGTGATCACCAACGAAGCCCCGGTGGCCGACCTGGCCCCGGTCTCGGAGTACCACTCCTACCTCGCGCTGACGGAGGTCCTTGGGGCACAACGACCCCGCACGGGCGAACCGGACGAGATGATGTTCATCGTCGTGCACCAGGTGCACGAGCTCTGGTTCAAGCTGCTGCTGCACGAGCTTGCCGTGCTGCAGCAGCGACTGACCAGCGGTGACACCACGGCGGCGCTGCACACGCTGGGCCGCGCCCTGTCCATCCTGGACGTGCTGACCTCGCCGATCGACGTGCTGGACACCTTGACCCCCAACCAGTTCAGCCGGTTCCGGGCCGAGCTTGGCACCAGCAGCGGGGCGCAGTCCCGGCAGTTCCGGGAGATCGAGGCCCTGCTGGGCCGGCGCGACCGGCGCGCGGTGGAGTGCTTCACGTTCGGCAGCGAGGAGCGGACCGGTATCGAGGCGGCGATGGCGCGCCCGTCCGTCTTCGACTCGCTGCTGCGGTACCTCGTCGCGCGTGGCTACCCGGTGCCCGACCAACTGCGTTACCGGGACGTCGCACAGCCCCTGGAATCCTCGGTGCAGTTGCAGCGGGTGCTGGCCACCGTCTACCGCGACGACGGCGGCCCGGCCCAGGTGTGCGAGCGGCTGGTCGAGATCGACCAGCGGATGCAGGAGTGGCGCTACCGGCATGTGTCCATGGTGGAACGCATCATCGGCCAGAAGCCGGGCACCGGCGGCTCGTCCGGCGCGTCGTACCTGCGCACCACCCTGGCCAAACCGATGTTTCCCGACCTGTGGGTGATGCGCAGCAAGCTGTAGTGCTCACACCGCGATGTCGAGCGCGAGCGCCGCGGCCTCACGGTTGAGGTCGGGCAACGCGAGCAGCAGCGGCGGGTCGACCGGACGTGCCGGCCGCAGGTGCAGGTCGATCGGTCGGGCCGCGGTGTCGTATCGCGTGGTGATGGGCTGTTCCTGGAATCCGATGTACCGGATCTCGCCGTCGTGCTGGCTCGTGCCCATGGCGTGTGCCGTCAGGTACCAGGTACCGGCGGGCACGTTGGGCAGCAGATACGAACCGGGGCCGTAGAGCACCGTGTACCGGACCGGGGCGCCCTCCGGCACCCGACCGGCGAACAGTCCGATGAAGACGGCGCCGGTCTGTGCCATCGGTGACGCGTAGACGGTGCCCCGCACGGTGGCCGTCCGCGCGCTGGGCACGGGCTGTTCGTCCACCGGGACACCGGACACGACACCGCCGAGCCTGCGGTACGTGATGGGCGGTACGCCGACGCTGCTGCGGAACCGGGAGCTGAACGTGCCGACGCTGTTGTAGCCGACCTGATGGCCGATGTCGGCCACGGTGATCGAGGTCGCGAGCAGCAGTCGCTTCGCCTCGGCAAGGCGCATGGCGGACAGGAAGCGGCCGGGGGACACCCCGGTCACCCGCTGGAACACCCGCGAGAAATGGAACTTGCTGAACATCGCGGAGCGCGCCAGGTCGTCGATGGTGAGCCGATCGCCAAGATTGTTCTTCATGGTATGGATCGCTCGCTCAACGGCTCGGAGGATCGTCTCATCCATCGCGTCGTCCTTTCGTCGAGACGTCGCATGCCGCGTGCGTGCACAGGAACGTGGAATTCTGTTGTTGTCAGAATATCGACCGATCGAGCGCGTTCGAAGTGTCCCGATCATCAGTATCGGTATGTGTTCTTGCCGGTACGAGGTATGAAATTTTCATAGTGCGGCCCGGGTGCGGCTACCGGCCCGCGGACGTCCGTCGTGGTCAGGCCGCCGCGGACGTGATCCAGTCCGGCGGCCACGCGCGGTGGCCGGGGAACAGCACCGTGTTGTCCAGGTAGCCGAGTCCGGCGCGGTTGGGTGCCGGACCGTCGTCGCCCTCGTGCAGCGCGCAGCGCAGGAAAACCGGTGCCGCGCACTCGGCGATCTCGCGTTTGACGACGCGCACGAAAGTGTCCAGCCGGTCCACGTTGTGCACCCGGGCATAACCCGCGGCCCGCGCCATCCCGCACAGGTCGGCCCGCCCGGCCCGCGCCGCCTCGCCGCCGTCGGACGCGTACCACGCGTCGTCCAGCACGATGTGCACCAGCGGCAGGTCGGTCAGCATGCCCGCGGTCACCAACCCGGCGAGGTTGGTCAGCACGCTGCCGTAGCCGTCCACCACGACGGTCGTGCCGTGCGTCTGCAGTGCGACGCCGATCCCGGTCGACGACGCGAGTCCGTTCGACCCCGCCAGGTAGAAATGGGTCGGCCGGTCGGCGATGTCCCGCGCGATGCGCGTCACGTCGCCGGACGTGAAGATGACCGGCTGGTGCCTGGTGGCGGTGATGATCGCGCGTACTGCCGTGGTCCTGTTCATGCCGGCCATCCGAATGCGTCGAGGGGTACCAGTAACGCGGCGGGACGGAGGTCCTCCCGCACGATCTCCCGCGCCAGCCGCACCGCGGTGGACGGTCGGGCACCCGCGTCGACCACCACCGTCCGCACGCCCAGTTCCGCCATCAGCAGTTCCGCGAGCCGCCGGGGGGCCGGGCTGTTTGCCGTGCCGGGCAGGTCGCCGCCCAGCGCGATCACCAGCAGCAGCGGCGTCTGGTGCGGCGTGACGAGCGAGGCGATGGCGTCCGCGCAGCCGCTGATGCCGGCGTCCGACAGCAGGACCGCCGGGCAGCCGCCGGCCAGCGCCACACCGGCCGCGATGGCGATGGCGTTGTCGTCGCGCGGCACGATGAGCACGCCCGCCCGCTCGTCGAGCGCCTCGTGCAGGGCCGAGAACGTGTCGGTCTGGGTGCTGACGAACGGCGTGAAGCCCGCGGCGATCAGCTCGTCGCATAACTCCTCTGCCGCATCGATGTTCTGCACGAAGTTGGTCATGGACACATCTCCTCCGAGGTCACTGCCGGTCGGGGTGGGCTGGTCACCGACCGGTCAGGGTTCGGTGCGACCCCGCAGGCGGGCCCGCAGGTCGAGCTGGACGTCCTCGGCAGAGCCCGGCGCACGAAGGCGCACGTGGCGGGCGAGTTCCGGCGGCGGCGTGTGGTCCGCCGGGCACCGGCCCGTCGTCATCGGCATCGACACGTTTGCCGTGCGCGAGTAGCGGCTCAGCGGCCCCCTGCCGCGCAACACCACACTCGACGACATCGCACCCCCCGGTCGCTTCGTGGCGGGACGATCCCGGTGCGCCCCCGAAATTTCGTCATAGCTGGGTCGGGCTTATCGGATCTTCCGACATGCGCTCGGCTCGTGGCCAGTGTCCGCTTCACCCGTATGCGTGTTCTCGTCATTAATCGCGATATGAAGACCTCATTGTTCGGCCGCTCGACAGGTCATTGTCGGTGCCCTGTGGGCCCCATTTCCCGGTCTTGTCCAGACAATTCCGACACGCGCGGTGATCGAGTCGGCGGCCGGTGACCGTGGCCGGTCGGACCGGTGACAGTGGTGGTCAGGTGGTGTGTCGGCCCGCTCGCGGGCGCCGCCGGACGCCCGGATTCGATCAAGAATGGCCCCGGTCATCACGGTCCGCAGTCAACGAATTACCCAAGGTTGAATTTTACGTCGACTTTGCTGAAACGAGTGGTAAACGATCAAGTTGCGGCTAAAGTCGGTGCAGCGAACGGACTAGTCGCATTACCAGCCGGAGTATGAAAAGAACACGGGGCGCCGGTGAGGTCGGCACTGGTCTTGTCGGAGCGCGGAACGCACTATTCACAACTAGAAGAACGTACCACGCCGCGAAAGCCGCCGCGACTCGAGGGGTCTCAAATGTCTGCTACCGTGTCCGCCAACACGATGTCATTGATGTCGACCATCGGCTTCGACCTGGCCCAGCTGAACAGCACCGACACGCTGGTCGAATTAGTCATCGACACATTCGATCAGTGGTCCGACCCGGCGGAACCGCTGGCGCCGGCGACCACCTCCTTTTGTTTCCGCCGGATCTGAACATCGTTTTCTGGGTGAATAGCACAGCATTTGATCGATTGGCGAAGGCGCCCGGCGGGGCCTGGCTCGGACCCGCGCGAGTTGCCAGTGAGAGGATCGGCATCCACGCTGGATGGGTGCCGTACTGGAGGAGCAATCGGACGTCCACGTGGCGACCGGGACACATGTCGACCCCATCGTGACCGAACGGTCCGCGGTGGGGTCGAAGTCGTGAACGGGCAGTTTCGCGGCTGCGATGCTCCGGCAAGTGACGCTACCGGAAGTGATCGGACCATCACGTGACGCGATGATTCCGAATCGTCGAACCTGCCGAACAGTGCTTTTGTCGGTAGGCGAGGACATTGGCGACATCCCCGCAGAGCGCCGACCGACACCCACCGGATGGGCATGGTCACAGTCGGCTCCGCCGGACGCGCCCGGCCGGTTCGTCACCGGCTGGACCCGAATGGTCGCGGTGGGTCACAAATCGCCGTATTCGCTCATTCCGTCGGGCGCACGACGGTGCACCGGCTCGACGTGGATGATATTCTTGCGCGGCGCCACAGGCTGGCGGCTTATCCTCGATTCCGCCATTGGGCTGGCGGCGGGCGTCGAAGCAATACGTTCTATTGCGTTCATGTCATGATGCCGGTGTGTCATGATGCTTGTGTCATGAACGAAGGGCGAGCCGGCCGGTTTACCGGCCACCAGATAGGCGCGTTCGCTTGCTTTGGCCGGTGCTCGTGGTCCATTGTGGTCCGGCTGATGAGCACACACCGCCAGTTGGGGTAATCGCGGACGGCGAGCGGTGGCATTGAAGTTGGGAGTGGGGAGGCGCCCGCGGTGGTGATCAAGGTCCTGATCGCTGAGGACGTGCACATGGTTCGTGGTGCGCTCGTGGCGTTGCTCAGGATGGAACCGGACATCGAGGTGGTCGCCGAGGTCGCAGGCGGCAACGACATCATGCCGACCGCCAGGACGACCCTGCCCGACGTCGCGGTCATCGACATCGACCTGCCCGGCAAGGACGGCCTCACGGCAGCCGCTGAGCTGCACGAACAGCTGCCGAACTGCCGGACGCTGATCCTCACGAGCCTGGGTCGACCGGGCACCCTGCGTAGGGCACTCGCCGCCAAGGTCGGCGGCTTCCTGCTCAAGGACGCGCCACCGGACAAGCTCGCCAGTGCGATCCGCGACGTCTCCATCGGCCGCCGGGTGGTCGACAGCGATCTCGCGCTGGCCGCATGGGACACCGCCGACTGCCCGCTGACCGGTCGCGAGATCGAGGTGCTGCGCATGGCGGCGGACGGCGCGAACGCGGTGGACATCGCGTCCCGCCTGTACCTGTCTGCGGGCACCGTCCGTAACTACCTGACCACGGCGGTGACCAAGCTCAACGCCCGAAACCGGGTGGACGCGATCCGGATCGCCAAGGAGTCCGGTTGGCTCTAGGCCGTGAGGCCCGCCCCAGAGACCCTGAGCGGGCCGCTGAGCGCCTAAACCGGCACGCCCACCCTTAGGCGGAACCGGCCGTCCTCGTCAAGTCCGGTGTGCAGTTCGCCACCAAGTCCGGCCACCCGGTAGGACAGGTTGCGGATGCCGCCGCCGGCCACCATGACCGAGCCGCCCTCGTTGACGATGTGGAGGCTGACCTCGCCGTCGATTTGGCGGATGACGAGTACGGACTCGGCGGGGCGGTACTCGTCGTCGCGGGACAGTTCGCGGTAGCTGCTGGCTACCGAGCGGACGTCGGCGAGGGCCTGTCTGGCCAGGCCGAGGATCTCGTCCAGCTCTTCTGCTGCCTTTCGGGGTCGAAGTCCATGAGCCGCTGGGTCAGTTCGCTCTCGAGCGTCATCGCGGACAGGCTGAGGCCTGAGCAGGTCGCGGGCGAACCGCAGGCGTTCGTCGGCCACCGCGAGCTGGGCCAGTTCGTTACGTGCGGTGGGCAGTTCGCCGATCGGACCGGCCAGCCGGGACAGCAGGTACACGTTCACGCCGAGCACCGCGGCCCCAGGGCGACGACCGCACGCACCAGGGCGGCCCGGCCTACACCGGCACGTCCACCCGCAACCGGAAGCGGCCGTCCGCGTCAAGTCCGGTGTGTAGTTCGCCACCGAGTTTGGTCACCCGGTAGGACAGGTTGCGGATGCCGCTGCCGGCCGCCGCGGCCGTGCCGTTGACGGTGGCCGCGGGGAGCGGTTCTGCGCTGCCGACGCCGTCGTTGACGATGTCGAGGCTGACCTCGCCGTCGACCTGCCGGATGACGATGTCGCAGTGTTCGGCCCTGCAGTGCCGCAACACGTTGGTGACACCTTCGCGGAGCACCACGGCTAACACCGTTCGGACCAGTACCGGCAGTTCTGTGTACTGGACGTCCATGCGAACCCGCACGTCAGCGGCGGTGAGGACGGACTCGGCGGAGCGGTATTCGTCGTCGAGGGAGAGTTCGCGGTAGCTGCTGGCCACCGAGCGGACGTCGGCGAGTGCCTGTCTGGCCAGGCCGAGGATCTCGACCAGTTCTTCGGCTGCTTTGTCCGGGTCGATGTCCATCAGTCGTAGGGTCAGCTCGTTCTTGAGTGTCATTGCGGAGAGGCTCAGGCCGAGTAGGTCGTGCAGGTCGCGGGCGAACCGTAGTCGTTCTTCGGAGATCGCCATCTTGGCCAGCTGGGTTCTTGTCTCGGTCAGTTCGGCGATCAGCCTGGTCAGCGACGTCACGCCGAACACGACCAGGCTGGTGATCAGCACCGTCGCGGCGTTGAAGACGATGTCAAGGGGCATCCCGGTGGTGACCGCGTGGACCGCGACCACCGAGCCGACGACCGCGACGAACACCGTCCAGCCCAGCAACGGTGACAGCAGCAGTGGCGCGGTGCCGGCCAGGAAGCCGGGTTGGCTGATCCAGGCCGGCCCGAGTTGGATCAGTGGCAGGTAGATCAGGGCTGCCTGGACGAACAGCAGTGCGTAGGTCAGTCCGGATCTGGGTCTGCTGCTGACTCGGTTGAAGTAGGCCAGTTGCAGTATCACCAATGCGACCATGAAGCCGATCCCGGAGGCGCGCTTCACCGGGTCCGTGGTCAGCATCATCATGTGGACGACCGCGACCAACCCGAGGCCGGCGAAGAGAAGGATGATCAACCGGGACGTCGAGCGTGCGTGGATGGGTGACGTGGTCCGTTCCCGGCTACTGGCGATCGGCTCGCTGTACACCGCCGTCGGTCGGGCGCCGGCGCCGGGTCTCCCGCCGGGTTGCTCGTCCGGGTTGTCGTGTTGATCGTCGGGTTCGAACCGCTCGCTCGTCAGTGGGATGGTGACGTGCAGCCGGAAGCGGCCGTCCGGTTCCAGACCGGCGCTCGTGTGGCCGCTGAGCTCGGCTACTCGGCTGGACAGGTTGCGAATGCCGCTGCCGCCGTCCACGTCCGGTTCGTTGTCGTCGTCATCGCTGACGCCGTCGTTGACGATGTCCAGGGTCACTTCGCCTGCGGCCTGGTGGACGACGATTTCGCAGCGTTCGGCTTTGCTGTGCCGCAGCACGTTCGTGACGCCCTCGCGTAGCACGGTGCCGAGCGTGGTGCGTACGGGTACCGGCAGCTCCTGGTAGTTCAGTTCCACGTGTGCGTCGATGTTGGACGCGGCCAGTACGGATTTGGCCGACCAGGCTTCTTGTTCCAGTGAGAGGTCCTGGTAGCCCTTGGCTACGGAGCGTACGTCGGCGAGTGCTCGCCGGGCGACGTCGAGGATCTCGGTGACTTCTTGTTTGGCGCGTTCGGGATAGGCGTGGACGAGGCGGTGTGCGAGCTCGCCCTTGAGCGTGATGGCTGACAGTGAGAGGCCGAGCAGGTCGTGCAGGTCGCGTGCGAAGCGCAGGCGTTCGTCGGCCACCGCGAGTTGGGCCAGTTCGTTGCGGGCCGTGTGCAGTTCGCCGACCAGACCGGCCAGGCGGGACAGGAGGTACACGTTCACGCCGAGCACCGCCGTACCTACGCCGGTGTACGCGACCGTGAGCGCCGAATGCGTGTAGAACGTGTCCAGCCATGTGGTGGTCGCCACCACTGCGGCGAACACGGGCCACGCGGCCACAGTGGGCAGCACCAGTAGCACCGAGCCGGCGAAGAAGGTCTGCTGGGCAATCCAGTACGAGCCGAACCACTGGAACGGCAGGAAGGCCAGCACTCCCAATACGGCCACCAGTGCGTAGGAGCGTGGCGACGGCACCCACGAGCCGGGGCGGCTGAAGTAGGCCACCTGGATGTAGACCGTGATGGCCAGCAGCGCGAACGCGAGCGCGATACGCCATGCTCCTGCGCTGGACTGCCATATCCCCAACAGCTCGACCGCGCCGTCCGCACAGAACACGACCGCGACCACCGCGCGGACGACAGTCCAAGCCAGTCTTGGCTTTTGGTCGATGCCGGGCGTGGCCACGGCATCGAATGATTCGACTACGTTCGCAGAAGACGACATAACCGTCCCCCCAGCCGTTCGTCAGTCAACCCCGAGCGTGCCCACCCAGCAGCGATGCTAGCAGGGAAATCTCCGGTCGAAGTAACCTTAGCCAACAAGGAATTCACCAACTCCCACCTCGCCGGGCCAGCCCAGCTGCAGCGCGCTGTCCAGCACGTCGCCGGGATCGACCGCGGGTGCGCAGGCCGCGAGGCCCATCGCGTTGGCCACCATGCACAGTGTCTGTTGCAACGCACCAACGTGCGCGAGCGTCAGCGAGTAGCCGATCCCGCCGTACATCCAGGAAAATCGCGCCACCCGTGCGGTCATCGTGATCAGGATGGGTGGCTGTACGGGTGATCTGGCGGCCACCCGGGCACTGTCCAACAGTTCATCGAGCTCCAGTTCCGAGTCGTTGACGAGCGTGAGGGCATGGAACTCCGGGTCGTAGTGGTACGTCCCGCGCGGCAGGTCCGCGCAGTTGTGCACGCTGACATAGAGTTCCAGTTCGTAGAGCCCGTAGATGCTCAGATAGGGACGGTCCGACACGTCGTAGCTCACTTCGGTGCCGACGGACTCCGATGACACGGAACGGATCCGCGCGGCACGGAACAGAAGCTCGCCGAGCTGCTCGGCGGTAAGCTGGCGGTCCGTCAGGTCGGCGCTCGTTCTGGTGTTCTCCAGCACCGCGGTCAGTGGCGGGTCCGACTTGATGAGATCGACGATCCTGGGCCGGTACAACTGAAAGCGCCGGCCCGACCGCATCGGCTTCACCAGTTCCGGCGAGGGATGCGTGTCCGCGTGCGGGAACACCGCGCCGGTCTGGCCGCCGTAGCGGCCCATCCTGCTGCGCGAGTGGAACAACAGGTCGTGGTACGACCACCGGGTCAGCGTCGGGTCGTCGTCCTCGGCGAAGCGGGCCACCGGCGGGTGGCCGACCCGGTCGCCGACCAACACGATTCCCGTGCCCACCAGGTAACCCATGATGTCGGCGACCACCTCCGGCGCCACCGCAAGCACGTCGGCGACCGCGTCGATCGTCGTCGCGTCGCTCAACGCGATGACCACCCTGGACGCCAGGTGCCGGTGCAGCACGACGTGGTACTGGGACAGCGGGGACTCCACCATCAGTTCGCCGCCGCTGGCGCGGATGGCGGCGAAGCGGGACAGTCGCAGGGGTCGGGACGGATCGACGTCGGCCGGGTGGAAGGATGCGTGTGGCGTGATCGGCACCGCGGACAGCAGCGGGGCGTCCCCATCGGACAGGCCGAGCGAGCGGACCACCGAGCCGCTCAGCAGATCCAGTACCCGCAACAGGTTCGGCCATGCCGGCCGATCGTCAATATTGTCCAGACCATTTATGCTGTCCGTGTTGCCGGCGTGTCCGTTACCGGAATGTCCGACGGCCAGCACGTTCCCCAGCGAGACCGGGCCCAGCGTCATGCGGCGCAACGACTCCCGCACGGTCTCGTCCGCGCCGTCGACCCTGATCTCCGCCCATCTGGTGACCGCGACCAGTTCGTCGTGACCGGGGCCGTCCTCGACGAGGACGTCCTCACGAAGCGACCACAGCTCTATTCGCGCGGTGGTGGGGGATGGAAGGTCGTTGGGCACCGTCCTGCTCCCTGTGGTGACGGAGGCTCAGAGAAAGATGGGGAACGGATTGAGGTCGTCGTAGTCGATCGGGGTCGCCCGTCTGCCGAGGCGGACCGGCACGTCGTAGAGCCGACCCGGCGCGAACCGGGCCCAGAAGTGGCGCAGGCCGGGCACGATCACCTTGACCACCGGCAGGCCGGCGTCCGGCCGCGTCTGGTCCAGCACGAGCACCTCCATGCCCTGCGCTTCCATCCTGTGTCGCAGCAGTGTTACTTCGGCGTGGATGTCCTGGTGGCGGGTGTACGTGTAGCCGGCAGGCGTGCGCGGGCGCTGCGCCGGGTCGGGTGCCAGGTACGGGTGGCCGGCCAGGGTCGCCTCGCGCCACCACCGCGCGAAATCCGGGTCGTGGCGCTCGATCGAGCTGGTGTCCTTGGTGAATCCGGCCAGCGGCGGCACCATCTGGTTCAGCTCGGTCAGCGCGCGCCGCAGTGCGAGCCTCGGGTCCAGGTGCGCGCCGAAGCCGAAGATCAGCTCCTCGCGCTCCTGGTCGGTGCGCCGGGACACCGCGACCATGGTGGGCACCAGCAGATCCGCGGTCAGGTCGAGCACCCACACCTCGCGGTGCAGTGCCGCGTACACGTCCCGCAACTCGTCGACCCACGAGTCACCGAAGGAGTCCAGGTCCACGGCGGGCATCGGCGTGCGGTTGTACCACCACAGCGCCACCCCGTCCCGCTCGACGAGTTCGAGCATCCCCTGCAGCACGGCGTCCTCGAGGCAGCCGCCTGCGGCGTTGCCGTTGGAGTCGGCGAGCAGCATGCGGCCACCGCGCTCCGCGGGCGTGCCGAAGTACAGCATGCTGGTGGGCAACAGGCGCTGGCGCTGCTCGGTCAGCGACCAGACCGGCGTCCAGTCGAGTTCGGCGTCCGGGTCGAACTCCCTGGCGACCCACTGGAACGGCGAGTGCGCCGCGTTCCACTGTAAGCGGTTACGGTACTGGCGTTCATGGAACAACTGGCAGGCATTGGGATGAATCGCTCGTTCGCCCAGTGAGCGAAGGCTGCCGAGGACGGTCTCCTCGTCACCGTGGAAGTTGCCCGAGTACCGCTCGATCGCCTCGCACATCGCGCCGACCTCGGCCTGGATCGCGGTGACGCCCTTGCCGCCGTTCTCCTGTCGCAGCACCGCCTTGAACGTGTCCAGGTCCTGTCCGCGGGCGGCGAGGTTCGCGCCGGACCGGAAGGCGTTGAAGAACGCGGGCCCACGGTCGTCCCTGCGGATCTCCTTGATGATGCCGGTGACCGGACTGATCAGGTGCTGGTAGCGGTCGCGCATCTGTTCCGGGGACAACGCGCGGTGCCCGCCGCCGCCGTCGGCCACCTTCTCCCGCGACACCAGCAACACCGGCCGACGCGTCTGCTGCCGCATCAGGCTCGGTTCGCCACAGTTGGCGCACTGCGGCGCGGCGCGGAAGTCGTGGCGCTTGCCGGCCAGATCGAGACTGTCGAACGTCCAGACGGCGCTCTGCTGCGGATGCCGGAGACCGGCCAGCCATTTGGTCGCCTCCAGCGCGACCAGATGCAGTGCGGTGGCACGTAACGCGGGCACGCTCACCGCGGGGAAGCTGGCAGGCCCCCGGCGGCCCAGTGCCGTCTGCGCATGCGATTCCGCCGTGCGGTGCAGCCACAGCCTGCCCTGCAGGCAGTGCCAGCAACCCGGTCCGGGCGGCTGGAACACCGGGCCCACCCACACCGTCGCGCCGGTCGGCTTGGCCAACAGCCACGGCCGCCCCGCGTCCCGGTGCGCCGCGTCCACCGTGGCGAGGCCGGGGTTGAGGTAGTCGTCGCACAGCACGACGGACAGGTCGGCCGTTGGGCTCGACCGGGTGTAATCGGTTTCAACGATGGTGCGTAGTCCGGCCGCACGCAGCGCGTTCGCGGCCGCGTCGGCGTTGACGGCACCGATCGTGTGCAGGCCGATCGTGCCCTGCGCGGTCCGCAGGGCGGCGCTGGTCGCGTCGACACCCGCGCCTTCCCAGTAGGCCAGCGCGGCCTCGTCCGGTGCCGCCACGTCGTTGCCGCGCATGGCCACCACGCCGGCATCCATCAGCCGCCCGACGACCATCGCGACCTGTTCCGCGGACATCCCGGCCGGGATGTCCCGCAGCAGCCCCGGCACGTCCCGGGAACCGTCCAGCAGCGGTGCCACCGCGGACACGGCCGCACCGTTCAACACCCGCATCCCCCGTTCGGAGAACAGGTACACCCGCTCGCCGTCGGAGACCTCGACCCGCAGGTGTCGTTTGAAGCCCATCCGCGGCGTGGTCGCGCCTTCGGGCTCGTACTCTGGATGCCCAGACATGGCCGGCTGCATCGCACCCTCCCCAGGTAGGCGGTGACACCCGCGGTTAGGGCAGATCTTCGACGAGCACGGCCGACATGACCAGTGCTGCTGTCATGGTCGGACACCTGCGTTTTTCATAGTCGTCCGCCCGGGATTGCGGCCGATCGGCGGATGGCGCGCGGATCGCCGATGCGCCTACCCGTCCATGAGTGCCGCCAGGCCGAGGTAGCCGACGTCGCGCAGGCGGGTGCCGGACAGGGCGAAGTACGTGTCGTCCGCCTTGATGCCGAGGCCGTTGACCATTCGATTCATGAAGTTGAACAGCGCGCACACGATGACGGCGTCGTGCAGCGCCCGCTCGTCCCAGCCAGCGGCCAGCACCGCGGCCGCGTCCGACTCGGTCAGCCGCGACAGCGACGTGGTCAACTTGCCGACGTAGCGCAGCACGGCTCGCATCCGGTCGTCGATCGGCGCCGTGTCCAGATCGGCCAGCAACGCCTCCAGCAGACCCGGCGGGACGCCGAACGCCTCCGCGGTGGCCGTGTGCACGCCGTGGCAGTAGCCGCACTCGTTGACGCCGGACACGTAGGCCGCGATGAGTTCCCGTTCCGCGACGGTGAACGGCGACGGGCCGCGCATGACGAGTTCGTGGTAGTCCAGCAGTGGCCGCGCGGTGTCCGGGTAGGCGCGGAACACCTGGAGCAGCATGGCGTCGTCAGGCAGTGACTTCAGATACGGCACGGTTCTTCTCCTGTCGGCTCGTGGCCCGTTGTTTCCGTTGTGTTAACGGAAAATGCGCGGCCAGTTCGTCGATTCCGTCGTGGCGCAGCCAGCACGCGGCGAGGTACGCCCGACCGGCCGGGCCGAGCGCGCCGATGTCGGCGGCGTCCACGACCCGCACGGCCGCCGCCCACGCCTGCCGCACCGAGCCGGACACCGACGCGCCGTGGCCGGCCGCGCCCAGTGCCGGCCGGACCGTGTGCCACCGTCGGGCGCCGATCCGCTGCGCCACATCGACAGTCAGTTCGCCGCCGCCGTGACGGAGCTGGTCGACCAACAGCGTCACCATGGTCGGGTCGTCGCCGAGGCTCGCAATGCCGAGCCCGGCCAGCAGCCGGTCGGTGTCCAGGCCGGCCAGGATCACGCCGGTCTCGGTCGACGCGGGCTGGTCGACCGCGGGCAGTACGAACGCGGAATCTGTTTCGTGGTCACGCATGCAGGGCCACCTCGTGCCGCTCCTCGAGGCCGGCCGCGATCGTGGCGGCGACCCGTGCGGTGGCCACCCGGTGGCCGTCGATGTTGCGCGCGGCGGGCCCGAGCACCATGCAGGCCGCGGCGCCGACCGCGAACACCCGGGGCGCCCCGCGGTACGCCAGCGTGCGCTCGTCCAGGTCCGGCCAGCCGTCCCGGGCACCGACCAGGTCCGCCGGCAGCAGTTCGTCGCCGATCGACGGGATCGTGCCCAGCGCCAGCACGACGTGGTCGCCCGCGATCCGGTCGCCGTCCGCGAGCCGCACGGCCCCGTGCTCGACCCCGGTGACCGTCCGGCCCCGGTGCACCACGAGTTGGCCGCTGGCCTCGGCCTCGCGCAGCAACGGGCGGAACTCGAACATCACGCTGGCTCGCCGTTCCCGGCGCATCAGCATCAGCCGGTCGGCCCACGGCACGCCGTCGAACCGGGCACGACCCTCTGCCCGGAAGAACGAGGCGTTGACGTCGGAACACTGGTAGCGCTCCTCGGTCGCGCGCAGCACCCAGTGCACCCGACGGCCCTCGTCCATGGCCTTCAGCACCAGGTGCGCGCCGGTCAGCCCGGCGCCGACGACGACAACGGACTCCGCGTCGAGTGCGGGCTCGTCCCAGTAGCCGACCCGGTCGGGCAGTTCGCCGTCGTACCAGTCGGTCGGCGCGGTCCGCCGTTCCTCGCCGAGGCACAGCGCCACGAACCGCGCGGTCACCTCGCCGTCGTCGGTCCGCAGCACGACGCCGTCGGCGCCGGGTCGGACCTGGCGCACGGTCGCCTGCCAGGTCCGGGGATACACCTGGTGTGTCAGGGCGACCTGGTGGCAGAACGCCTCGAACACGTCGACCGGCACGACCGAGCGGTGGCCCGCCTGGCTCATCCGGATCTCCCGGCGTTCCACCGCACTCAGATGCGCCCAGTGCAGCCGGGCGAAGTCCAGCAGTTCGCAGTCGTGGTAGCCCTCGACGCCGGGGTGGTGCTCGTAGGGGGAGCGCAGCACTCGCTGGTTGAGCCCGTCGATCCGGGCGAAGAACCGCTGTGCCGGCACGCCGTCGCGGTCCAGCAGGACGACATCGCGGATGCCGAGGTGCCACAGCGCGCCGGCCACGGCGAGCCCGGCCGGACCAGCACCGACGATCACCACGTCGGCGTCGGCCGGTGGC
>DASXXM010000443.1:0-14424 GCA_036503065.1 Pseudonocardiaceae bacterium
GCGGTCCAGTCCCGGCGCTGGTGATAAATCGGCGACCGCACCACGAAGCGGACCTCGTCCCGCCGCACCGAGCGCCGCCCCCAACCATCCACAGGCCACTGACCTGCTAAAATGCGATCAACCAGCATAAGGACAGGCCCCCGCACAACCTCCGGGGGCTACGGCCCTTTTCAACCCTATGCCTGTCAAGCCCCGAATGGGTGGGTTACCGACGAGTTGTGGATAGCCGGATTTCTATCCACAACTTGGCCGGTTCGGCACATCCCTGACCCACCACACGACTCGCCCTGGTCGGAGCCACTTGGTCCGGCCCAGGATGACGACCAGCCAGTGCGGTTCGTCACAACCGGCGTACTGACAGCCGGCGGCTGATAAGGAATCTGCCGGGTGCAGGCTCATCGGGCCGTAGACCTCGGCCTCGCCGTGCAGCAGCGTGACCTGGTGCACGCCCTGCGTCAACAGGTCGGTCCACTGCTCGCCGAACCACGACTCGGCCTCGATCTGGGCCGCGAAACGCACCTCGGGGCCGGGCAGTTCTCGGCCGTCGGCATCCTGGTAACGCCAGCGAAAGTCCACGGAGGACATTGTGACTCATCGAACGCTGGTGCTCGGCGGTGCGCGGTCCGGCAAATCCGGGTACGCGGAGGGACTGCTGCCGAGCACCGCGCCGGTCACCTACGTGGCCACCGCGCGGCGTGATCGGGCCGACACGGAATGGGAGGCCCGGATCGCCGGGCACATCGATCGACGGCCGAAAGCCTGGCGGACCGTCGAACCCGGACCGGATGACCTCGCCGAGCTCATCGTCACCGCAGGCCAGGACCAACTGTTGCTGGTGGACGACCTCGCGACCTGGCTGACCGGCGTGCTGGACATGACAGCGGCGTGGGAGGGTGGGCCCGACGCGCTGGCCGAGGCAGGCCGGCACGTCGACGGACTCGTCACGGCGGTCACCGGCTGCGCGGCGCGGCTGGTGCTGGTGTCGGCGGAGGTCGGACTGGGTGTGGTGCCGGAAACCAGATCTGGCAGGCTTTTCCGGGATGAGCTCGGCGACTGCAACGCCAGGCTGGCCCAGGTGTGCGACGAGGTGCTGTTGCTCGTCGCCGGTATCCCCGTACAACTCAACAGCCCGCGGAGGTAACCCATGACCGTCGGCGAAGGCGCTGGCGTGTTCCCGGCCGTATCGGCACCGGACGAGCAGGTCCATCGGCAGGCCGTGGCCAGGCACGAGCAGCTGACCAAGCCGGCCGGCTCGCTCGGCAGGCTCGAGGAGCTCGGCGTGTGGATCGCGGCGTGCCAGGGCGTGTGTCCGCCCCGGCCGTTCGCGCGGCCGAGGGTTGTGGTGTTCGCCGGGGACCACGGCATCGCGGCCGCGGGCGTGTCCGCCTACCCGAGCGAGGTCACCGGCCAGATGGTGGCCAACTTCCTGGTCGGCGGCGCCGCGGTGAACGTGCTCGCGGCGGCGGCGGGCGCGACCGTGCGGGTGGTGGACATGGCGGTCGACTCGGCCACGCCGGACCGGGTCGCGCAGTTCAAGGTGCGGCGCTCGTCCGGCTCGATCGACCGGGAGGACGCGCTCACCGAGGACGAGACCGAGCGGGCGATCGCGGCCGGCAGGCGGATCGCCGACGAGGAGGTCGACGGGGGCGCGGACCTGCTGGTCGCGGGCGACATGGGGATCGGCAACACCACGCCGTCCGGGGTACTGGTGGCCGCGCTGACCGGCGCGGAGCCGGTCGCGGTGGTCGGGCGTGGCACCGGCATCGACGACCAGGCGTGGATGCGCAAGGCGGCGGCTGTCCGGGACGCGCTGCGCAGGGCACGGAAGGTCTCCGGCGACCCGGTCGCGCTGCTGCGCACGTCGGCGGGCGCGGACCTGGCGGCGATGGCCGGGTTCCTGGCACAGGCCGCCGTCCGCAGGACGCCGGTGGTGCTGGACGGCATGGTGGTGACCGCGGCCGCCGCGGTGGCCGAGCAGTTGGCGCCGGGTGCGAAGCAGTGGTGGGTGGCCGGGCATCGCTCGGTCGAGCCCGCGCACACGCTGGTGTTGGACCACCTGGGGCTGCGCCCGTTGCTGGAGCTGGACATGCGGCTGGGCGAGGGGTCCGGGGCGGTGGTCGCGCTGCCGCTGGTGCTGATGGCCGCGCGGATCCTCACCGAGATGGCCACGTTCGGCGACGCGGGCGTGTCCGGGCCGGGCGAGTCGGAGACCAGTAGTGGGGCCCCGGAGGTCACCGCTGGCTAGCGGGGGTTGGCGGGGGCAAGCACTCTCCGGGCCGCGGTTGGCGCTGTCCTGGCTGACCGTGCTGCCGGTGCGGGCCACCGACGTCGACCGGCGGTCGGCCGGTGTGGCGATCGCGGTGTCTCCGCTGGTCGGGGCGCTGCTCGGGGCGGCGGCCACCGGTGTGCTCGCCGGGTTTACCGCGCTGCGCTGCCCGCCGCTGCTGGCGGGGCTGCTGCTGGTCGGGCTGCTGGCCATGGCCACGCGTGGGATGCACGTCGACGGCCTGGCAGACACCGCGGACGGCCTTGGCTGCTACGGGCCGCCGGAACGGGCGCTCGCCGTGATGAAGGACGGTGGCGCCGGACCGTTCGCGATGGTGACCCTCATCGTGGTGCTGGGGGCGCAGGCCATCGGGTTCGCGGCGGCGGACCACCGCTGGTGGGTGCCGGCGCTCGCGGTCGCCACGGGTCGGGCCGCGTTTCCGTTGTGCTGCCGGCGTGGCGTGCCGGCGGCGCGGCCGGACGGACTCGGCGCGCTGGTGGCCGGGACACAGTCCATTGTGGTGCCGGTGGTGTGGTGGACGGCGCTGGCCGCGGTCGGCGCCGCGGCGGTGCCCGGCCGGTGGTGGCAGGGCACCGCCGCGGTGTTGCTGGCCGCGGCGGCGGTTTGCGGCCTGTCGGCGCACACTCGGCGCCGGTTCGGCGGGGTGACCGGGGACGTGCTCGGCGCGGCCTGCGAACTGGGCGTCGCCGTTGTCCTCGTCGTCTGTTCGTTCGGCGGCTGACCGTCAGGCCAGCGGGACCATCCAGCCATGTGGGTCGACCGCGGTGCCGTGCTGGATCGCGGTCAGCGTCTCGCGCAGGCGCATGGTCACCTCGCCCGCCCCGCCACCGCCTGCGATCGTGAACTCACCCTCAGCGGACTTGACCGTGCCGACCGGTGTGATCACCGCGGCCGTGCCGCAGGCGAACACCTCGGTCAGTTCGCCGGACGCCGCCTTCTTCTCCCACTCCTCGGTGGAGATCCGGCGCTCCTCGACCTGGTAGCCGAGATGGCCGGCCAGGTCGAGCAGGGACATCCTGGTGATGCCGGGCAGCAGCGAGCCGGACAGTTCCGGCGTGACCAGCCGGGCGTCGGAGCCGGAGCCGAACACGAAGCACAGGTTCATGCCGCCCATCTCCTCGACCCACCGGCGCTCCACGGCGTCGAGCCAGACCACCTGGTCACAGCCCTCCGCAACGGCCTGCGCCTGCGCGACGAACGCGGCGGCGTAGTTGCCGCCACACTTCGCGGCACCGGTACCGCCCGGCGCGGCGCGCACGTACTCCGTGGACAGCCACACCTTGACCGGCTTGATGCCACTGGCGAAGTACGGGCCGGCAGGCGACGCGATCACGAAGTAGCGATAGGTGCTCGACGGGCTGTTCACGCCGAGGCCGACCGCGGTGGCGATCATGAACGGCCGCAGGTAGAGCGACTCGTCCGCGGCAGCAGGCACCCACCGGCCGTCCACGGCGACGAGTTCGCGCAGCGAGTCGACGAACACCTCCGCCGGCAGCTCGGGCATGGCGAGTCGACGGGCCGACGCGCGGAACCGGGCCGCGTTGGCGTCCGGCCGGAACGAGGCGATCGTGCCGTCGGCCTGCCGGTAGGCCTTGAGTCCCTCGAAGATCTCCTGGGCGTAGTGGAAGACGGAGGTGGCCGGGTCCAACTCGATCGAGCGATAGGGGCCCACCGCCGCGTCGTGCCAGCCCTGCTCGGCGTTCCAGTCGACGGTCACCATGTGGTCGGTGAAGTATCGTCCGAAACCCGGCGCGGCCAATACCTCCGCAACCCGTTCCGGGGTCGCCGGGTTCGGGTTCGGGGTCCTGGTGAAGGACAGCGCTGTAGTCATATTGGCACCGTATCTCCAGCCGCCGGACCGGGGAAATCATCTTCTCAAGCTGTGGCCGTCCTACTATCTGATGGTGGACCAACTGAGTAACGGCACGATCGACGGCTGGGCGCCGCACGTCCGAGTCGGCGCCTACGCCCTGCTGCTGACGATCGCCGCCGGCTTCGCGGTGCTCGCCGGCTGGGTCTGGCTCGGCGGCATCGGCATCGTGCTCGGCATCGTCGTGGACGTGATCGGCATGGTCTGGCTGCGGCGGCGCTACGGCGCGGTACTCCCCCAGGACGTGCCCGGCGGCGCGCTGCTGCGGGTGTTGGTCGCCGCGATCGTGCTGACCGGCATCGCGTTCCTGGCCAACGTGACCGGTTAGTCGGCCACACCGACCGCCAGGCCCGCCGGCATGGCGGGCGCGGGCCAGTCCGGGTCGGGCCGGAAGTCGGTCCAGGTGCCGTCGAACGGGAAGACCCCCGCCTCGACCAGCGCGATCACCCGCTCGCCCTCGGCACGCAACCGGGTCAGGTCGGCGGCGGTGAGCCGACCGGCCGTGACGGCGGCGGCCGCCTCGTCCTCGTCCTTCCACCGCCACGAGCGGTCCGGCGCGACGACCACGTCCAGCGCGCCGTCGGACCGGTCGGTGGTGTGCTCGGTCCGGCCGCGCGGGATCTCCAGGTTGACGTACCAGCACATGAACCTGCCGTCCGGCTCGAAGAACCACCACAGCGACGACCACTCCGACTCGGTGATCAGGCGCAGGTTGCTGGTTTCCCGCCACTGTCCGCGAACCCGGATGCGCGGTAGCACGAACATCTGGTCCAGCGGCACGTCGCGGGCGTCGCGGCCGTCGGCAAGGCGGGTGTTGACGATGTCCGTGCCCGCCGGCAGCCAGCCGAGCAGGCGTTCGCCGTCGTCCTCGATGACCCGCAACGGGTGATGTTGGCCGATGCTGCCGTCGGCACGCACGAAGCGCTGCACGGCGGTCTCCCCCGGCCGCCAGACCGGGCTCATCGGGTGTGCAGCTCCACGAACGGGGGCTTGACCACTGCACAGCGCAGGCCCCGGCCCCGCACGTCCACCGACACCTCGTCGCCCAGCTTCACGCCGGCCGACGAGTCCACAAGGGCCAGTGCGATGCCGATCTTCATGGTCGGCGAGAACGTACCCGATGTGGTGATCCCGACCTGCCGCCCATCGCCGGCCAGCACGGGCATGCCGTCGCGCGGAATGCCCCGGTCGAGTGCCTTCAGGCCGCGCAGCCGGCGCGCCGGGCCTGCCGCGCGTTCCGCGGTCAGCGCGTCCCGGCCCCAGAACGCGTCCTTCTGCCAGCCGACGGCCCAACCGGTGCCCGCCTGCACGGGGCTGATGTCGGCGGTCAGCTCGTGGCCGTGCAGCGGGTAGCCCATCTCGGTGCGCAGCGTGTCCCGTGCGCCCAGCCCGGCCGCCCGGCCGCCGAGCGGTTCGGCGGCGGCGAGCAGCGCGTCCCACAGTGCGCGCGCGTCCGACCAGCGCGGCAGCAGTTCGTAGCCGTGTTCGCCGGTGTAGCCGGTGCGGCAGACCCGGACCGGGTGGCCGTGCCAGTCGGCGTCGGCGAACGCCATGTAGTCCAGTTCGGTCGGCAGGCCGACCGACTCGAGCACCGAGCCGGAGTCCGGTCCCTGGACGGCGAGCACTGCGTAGTCGGTGTGCTGGTTGGTGACCGTGATGCCGGCCGGCGCCGCCTCGGCGAACAGACGGGCCACTTCGGCGTTGTTCGCCGCGTTGGGCACGCAGAAAACCTCGTCCCGCCCGACGAAGTAGGCGATCAGGTCGTCGACGACACCACCGGATGCCGTGCAGCACAACGTGTACTGCGCCTGGCCCGGCTTGATCCGGCCAAGGTCGTTGGCCAGGCACGTGTTCACGAACTCGGCCGCGCCCGGACCCCGCACCAGCGTCTTGCCCAGGTGCGACACGTCGAACACACCGACCGACGTGCGGACCGCGGTGTGTTCGGCGACCACGCCGTCGGCGTAGTTGAGCGGCATCCGCCAACCGCTGAAGGGGCCGAACTTCGCGCCCAACGCCTCGTGGGCATCCTGGAGCGGGCCGATCAAGGGAGTGTCAGTCACGGCGCTCAGGCTACCGGCGCAGCGGGCGGTGCGACATCAACGGACCAGCCAGCAGGCCCACCGCGGCCACGCCCAGCGCGAGCGCGAGATCGACCGGCGGCATGGTCATCCCGAGCAGGACCGAGAAGCCGAGCCCGAAGCACGCGGTGCGGGCCGGCCAGAACCGCTCGTCCCGGGTCAGCAGCCGTGCCGACGCGTTGGTGAACGCGTAGTAGAACAACGCGCAGGTGGCAGCCAGCCCGATCGACTGCGTCGGACCGACGAACAGCACGCACAGCACCGCGCCCGCCCCGATCAGGCAGCGGACCAGCGAACCCGGCCCGGCCGCCGGCAGGTCGCCGCTGGTGGTCATGGTGTCCGCGACGCGCCTGCCACCGCCGACCACGAACAGCAGCGCGGTCCCGGTCGCCACCATCGCGGCCACGGTGACCAGTGGGCCCAGCGCGCCCGCGTCCGCCGCGTCCAGCGCGTCCCGCAGCGGCGCCGCCGACACCGCGAGCCGCGTCGGCCCCAGTTGCCGCAGCACCGCGGCGCCGACCGCGAGATACGTGCCCAACGCGACCGCCAACAGCACCGGAATCACCACCAGCAGTCGCCGCCGGGACGTCACGGTCTGGTCGGCGCCGGGCGCGGTGACCCGCTCGAAGCCGAGGAACGCGAAGAACAGCACCCCCGCCGCCGGCAGCAGCTCGCCGGGGTCGTCCAGGCCCGGCGTGCCGGCCGGCAGCGGCACCCCGGTCGGCGGCGGTGGCGCAATGGCGAAGCACGCGGCCACCACCAGGGCCAGCACGACCAGCACGAACACGGTCAGCGCCCTGGTCAGCGCGCGCGGTGGCCGGACCCCGACGGCGTCCGCGACCACGGCGAGCACGAGCACGCCCAGCGCCGCCAGGATCGGCCGGTCGGGCGCCACGTAGGCACCGAAACAGGCGGCCAGCGCGGCGGCGGCAGCGGCCCGGCCGGCCAGGTAGAGCCCACCGGCCACACGGCCGGGCCAGCGGCCGAGCTGCTCCCGGGTGTACCGGTAGCCGCCGCCGGAACCGGGAAAGACACCGGACTGGTCACAGGTCGAACAACAACAGCACGCGGCGGCCACCGCGGCGACCACCATGGCGACGAGCAACCACCGGCCGGCAAGTGCCGACGCGGGGGCGAGACCGGCGAACAGGCCGGCCCCGATCATGGCGCCGAGACCGGCGACGACCGCGTCCACCGCGCCCAGTTGTTCGCGCAGCATCCGGGTCACGGGGGTACACGTTGCCAGACCATTCGGCCCAGCCGATAGCAACCTACCGGGGGAAACTCGTTAGCATGGTTCACAATTCATGCGCCAGGGGAAAGTAACGAAGCAGCCGTAGGAGACATGCGGCCCGACGAGGAGAATTTGTGAGTACGCCCAAACTCAGCCTGACCGGCAACAAGCCCGCCGAGGTGACCGCGCTGGCGGTCGACACCCTGGTGGTCGGCACGATACAGGGACCGGACGGGCCGTGCCTGGCGCCGGGCGCCGACGCGGTGGACGAGGCGCTGGCGGGCCGCCTGCTCGAGCTGCTGGTCACCCTCGGCGCGACCGGCAAGGCGGACGAGGTGGTCAAGGTGCCGACGTTGGGCAAGCTGACCGCGACCGTCGTGCTCGCGGCTGGGCTCGGCAAGCCCGGCGCGGGCGGCGCGATCAGCGCGGAGCAGGTGCGCCGGGCGTCCGGCGCGGCGGCGCGGGCCATGGCCGGGGTCAAGCGGGCCGGCACCGTGCTGTCCACGATTGATCTCGGCGCCGCCGTCGAGGGTGCCGTGCTGGGCGCCTACCGGTTCGACCGGTACAAGTCCTCGACCAACGGTGACCAGCCGGTCGGCCGGGTGGACCTGGTCAGCCCGGCGGAGGGCACCCCGAAGGACCACAAGGCCACGCTGAAGGCGGCCACCGCGATCGCCGAGTCGGTCACGTTCGCCCGCGACCTGATCAACACCCCGCCCAACGACCTGTTCCCGGCCAGCTTCGCGCAGCGGGCAGCCGAACTGGCCGGCGCGAACGGCGTCGAGGTCGAGATCCTGGACGAGAAGGCGCTGCGCAAGGAGGGTTACGGCGGCATCCTCGGTGTCGGCAGCGGTTCGACCCGCCCGCCGCGGCTGGTCCGGCTGCGCTACCGCGGCACCAAGCCGAAGGCGAAGGTGGCGCTGGTCGGCAAGGGCATCACGTTCGACACCGGCGGCATCTCGCTGAAGCCGCCCGCCAACATGGACCACATGACCTCGGACATGTCCGGGGCGGCCGCCGTGGTGGCGACCGTGGCGCTGGCGGCGAAGCTGAAGTTCCCGCTCGAGGTCACCGCGACCGTGCCGATGGCCGAGAACATGCCCTCCGGTACCGCCTACCGGCCCGGTGACGTGCTGACCATGTACGGCGGCAAGACGGTCGAGGTGCTCAACACCGACGCGGAGGGCCGCCTGATCCTGGCCGACGCCATCGTCCGCGCCTGCCAGGACGACCCGGACTACCTGATCGAGACCTCCACGCTGACCGGCGCCCAGCTGGTCGCGCTGGGCAGCCGCACGGCGGGCGTGATGGGCTCGGAGGAGTTCCGCGATCGGGTGGCCGGCATCGCGCGGGCCAGCGGCGAGGGCGGCTGGGCCATGCCGCTGCCCGACGAGCTGCGCGGCGAGCTGGACTCCAAGCTGGCGGATCTGGCCAACGTGGCGCCGCAGCGGTGGGCCGGCATGCTGGTGGCGGGCGTGTTCCTGCGTGAGTTCGTGGCCGACGGCGTGCAGTGGGCCCACGTGGACGTGGCGGGCCCCGCCTTCAACACCGGCGGCCCGTGGGGCTACACCGCCAAGGGCGGCACCGGGGTACCGGTCCGCACGCTGGCCGCCGTCCTCGCGGACATCGCCGCCAACGGCTGAGCCGACCGGCGGCGCGGACAGCGTGCCCTGTCCGCGCCGCCGGCGTAACTCCGGTTATCGACTTCAGCCAGACGAGTGAGTGCTGGAAGCGCTCTCATGCAAACGTGCGCGGTGCACCGCCGGACTTGTCGGCGCTGTCCACTCTGTTGACGGTGAACGTTGCCTGTCCGCCAACGCCATCGCAGGCCACGCCCGCTACGGCTGACGCGTTCCGACTTGGCGAACATTGACAGACGTCACCAGGTCGCGTGATTCTGAGAGCGCTCTCAAGCGGCTCAACGGGGAACCACCTGAGGAGGTGCACGTGCTTGTCAAACCGACGGCGCTGGCGTTGATCGCCGCGCTGGCTATCACCGAAGCGGGATTCGCGGCCACCGTCACCACGCCCACCGCGGCAGCGGCCGTCCCCGCCACCATCCCGCTCCAGGTCTCGAACAACTCCGGTCGCGGCGACGCGCTGTTCGTCTACGACCTCGGCACGCTGCTGTCGACCGGCCAGCAGGGCTGGGCCGACGCGAACGGCACCTTCCACGCGTGGCCGGCGGGCGGCAACCCGCCCACCCCGGCGCCCGACGCGTCCATCGCGGGACCGGCCAACGGCCACTCGATCACGATCCGGATGCCGCAGTTCTCCGGCCGGATCTACTTCTCCTACGGTCAGAAGATCGTCTTCAAGCTGACCACCGGCGGCCTGGTACAGCCCGCGGTGCAGAACCCGTCCGACCCGAACGAGACCATCCTGTTCGACTGGTCGGAGTACACGCTCAACTCGTCCGGCCTGTTCATCAACAGCACGGACGTGGACTTCTTCGCGATTCCGTACGCGGTCGGCGTCAGGAACACCGCGGGTGTCACCCAGACCACGGGTCACCTGAAGGCTGGCGGCTACACCGGGTTCGTCAACTCGCTGCAGGCACAGCCGGGCGGCTGGGCCAACCTGATCCAGCGGGCACCCAACGGCAGCGTGCTGCGGGCGCTGTCCCCCGGCCACGGCATCGAGACCGGCGCGCTGTCCGCGACGATCATGAACGACTACGTCAACCGCGTGTGGGCGAAGTACGCGTCGTCGACGCTGACCGTGACACCGTTCGCGAACCAGCCGGCCAACAAGTTCTTCGGGCGGGTCTCGGGCAACGTCATGAACTTCACCAACAGCTCCGGGGCCGTCGTCACGTCGTTCCAGAAGCCGGACTCCAACAGCATCTTCGGCTGCTTCAACCTGCTGGACGCCCCCAACGACCTGGTCCGCGGCCCGATCTCGCGCACGCTGTGCGCGGCGTACAACAGGGGGACGCTGCTGACCAGCGCCAACCAGCCGGACAACAACGCGGCCGACTTCTACCAGGATGCCGTGACCAACCAGTACTCGCGCAAGATCCACGAGCAGATGGCGGACGGCAAGGCGTACGGCTTCGCCTTCGACGACGTGGGCAACTTCGAGTCGCTGGTACAGGACCCCAACCCGATCGAAGCGTTCGTCACGCTGGATCCGTTCAGCTGAACCGGAAACCCCTGTCCATGACCTGACCGGGGGTCAGTGGATCCCCTCTCGGCAGCCACGTCACGCCTGCCGGGAGGGGTCCATCAGCCGTTCTCGTCGCGCTTCTGGCGTCGGCTCAGTTCCGCGGTGTACGCGCGCATCCGCGCCGGGTAGCCGACCAGCGCCACGTCGTAGACCGGGATGCTCAGCCGCTTGCCCAGCTCCCGGGCGTCGCGCTCGCTGATCCGACGTCGAGTCCACTCTCCGTCATGTGCGACCAACACCACCGTGGTCTCGGTCACCATCGTCTTCGGCTCGACGAACCCCTCGACACCCCGGCGCCCCTGCGCCCACGACCGGAGGTACGCGTTGTCCTTCGGGTTCGGCTGGCGAACGCCCCTGGTCCGGCGCCTGCGCACGACGTTGAACAAGCCCATCGCCCACCTCCTCCGCGAGCTGCCGTCAGGTCCAGACTGCCCGTCCCACCTGAGTACACGCTGAGTGCGCGGCCCGGCGTGTCCCCGCGGCCGGCCCGCGTCGCAAGAATGCCCGGCGTAGTGACAAGATGGCGAGTGTCGCCGCGCGCCCGACCGGCGCGAACGGCAACACCACCGATCAGCTCTTGTTGCCTGTTGAGGGAGTTTCCGTGACCGACGCCGACCTGGTGATCCTCGGTGGCGGGTCGGGCGGCTACGCCTGCGCGTTCCGCGCGGCCGAGCTCGGCCTGTCCGTCATCCTCGTCGAGAAGGACAAGCTCGGCGGCACGTGCCTGCACCGGGGCTGCATCCCCACCAAGGCACTGCTGCATGCGGCGGAGGTCGCCGACTACGCCCGCGAAGGCGACACGTTCGGCATCAAGTCCTCCCTCGAAGGCATCGATATCGCAGGTGTGAACTCCTACAAGGACGGCGTCGTCGCGAAGATGTACAAGGGCCTGCAGGGCCTCGCGAAGGCGAACAAGGTCGACGTGGTCGAGGGCACCGGCACATTCGTGGCACCGAATGCGGTCGAGGTCAACGGCCGCACGATCACCGGCACGAACGTGGTGCTGGCGACCGGTTCCTACTCCAAGTCGCTGCCCGGTCTCGAACTGGGCGGCCGGATCGTGGCCAGTGAGCAGGCACTGAACCTGGACTACGTGCCGGAGCGGGTCATCGTGCTGGGCGGCGGCGTGATCGGCGTCGAGTTCGCCAGCGTGTGGCGCTCCTTCGGTGCCGAGGTGACCATCATCGAGGCGCTGCCCCGGTTGGTGCCGCTGGAGGACGAGTCGTCGTCCAAGTTGCTGGAGCGGGCCTTCCGCAAGCGCAACATCGCCTTCAAGACCGGCGTCCGGTTCACCGGCGCCACCCAGTCCGACTCGGGCGTCACGGTGAACCTGGAGACCGGCGAACAGCTCGAAGCCGACCTGCTGCTGGTGGCCGTCGGCCGCGGCCCGAACACCGCGGGCCACGGCTACGAGGAGGCAGGCGTGCGGATGGAACGCGGCTTCGTGCTCACCGACGACCGCCTGCGCACCAACCTGCCCAACGTGTATGCCGTCGGCGACATCGTGCCAGGCCTGCAGTTGGCGCACCGCGGTTTCGCGCAGGGCATCTTCATCGCCGAGGAGATCGGCGGCCTGAAGCCCAGGGTGATCGAGGAGAGCGGTATTCCGCGCGTCACGTACTGCAACCCCGAGGTCGCGTCGGTCGGCCTGACCGAGACGCAGGCCAAGGAACGGTACGGCGCGGAAGTACAGACCTACACCTACAGCCTGGCCGGCAACGGCAAGTCCGTGATCCTGGGCACCCAGGGCGCGGTCAAGCTGGTCAAGGCGCCGGACGGACCGGTGGTCGGTGTGCACATGGTCGGGGAACGAGTGGGTGAACTGGTCGGTGAGGCTCAGCTGATCGTCAACTGGGAGGGTTTCCCCGAGGACGTCGCGCCGCTGATCCACGCCCACCCGACCCAGACCGAGGCCCTTGGCGAGGCGCATCTCGCACTGGCCGGCAAGCCGCTGCACGTGCACGGCTGAGGAAACACAAACAGGCTGCGAGCACGAGGAGTCAGCGACACATGGCCTTCTCCGTCCAGATGCCGGCGCTCGGCGAGAGCGTCACCGAGGGCACCGTCACGAGGTGGCTCAAGCAGGAGGGCGAGTCCGTCGAGGTCGACGAACCACTGCTGGAGGTGTCGACCGACAAGGTGGACACCGAGATCCCGTCCCCGGTGGCCGGCACCCTGCAGCGGATCGTGGTGGCCGAGGACGAGACCGTCGAGGTCGGCGCCGAGCTCGCGGTGATCGCGGACGGCGCCGACTCGTCCACCCAGACCGCCCCGGTACAGCAGCAGCCATCGGAACAGGCAACGCCCGAGCCGGCCCCCGAGCCCGCGCCGGCAGCGGCGGCCGAGCAGGCGCCCGCGCCGCCGCCCGCCGATCAGCCGCCGTCCGCCGGTGGCACCCCGGTGACCATGCCCGCGCTGGGTGAGAGCGTCACCGAGGGCACCGTCACCCGGTGGCTCAAGCAGGTCGGCGACCAGGTCGACGAGGACGAGGCGCTGCTGGAGGTGTCCACGGACAAGGTGGACACCGAGATCCCGTCGCCGGTGGCCGGCACGCTGCTGGCGATCACCGCGCCCGAGGACAGCACGGTCGAGGTCGGTGGCCAGCTCGCCATGATCGGCAGCAGCAGGAACACCACCCCCCACCAGGAAGCGCCCCAGCCGCCGGCACCACCTCAGCAGCCGGCACCGCCCCAGCCGTCTCAGCAAGAAACGCCTGTGCCGCAACAGAAGCAGGAGCAGCCGACGCAGGCCGCGCCGGCACCCGCCACGCCGGAGCCCGCGCCGACCACGGCCAACGGCTCGGCGCCGGGCGAGGACGGTGGCGCCCCGTACGTGACCCCGCTGGTGCGCAAGCTCGCCGGCGAGAACGACATCGACCTGTCCGCCATCAAGGGCACCGGCGTCGGCGGCCGGATCCGCAAGCAGGACGTGCTGGCCGCGGTCGACGAACGACAGAAGGCTGCCACGGCACCGCCGCCCGCCGCGAAGGCCACCACGGCGGCCCGGTCGACGGCGCCGTCCGCGCCCGCCCCGCACACCGGCGACGACGCGTCGCTGCGCGGGACGACGCAGAAGCTGTCCCGGCTGCGGCAGATCGTGGCGCAGCGGACCAGGGAGTCGTTGCTGGGTTCCGCGCAGCTCACCCAGGTGGTCGAGGTCGACGTGACCAGGGTCGCGAAGCTGCGCAACCGGGCCAAGGCGGACTTCGAGCAGCGCGAGGGTGTCAAGCTGACCTTCCTGCCGTTCTTCGCCAAGGCCGTGGTCGAGGCGCTCAAGCAGCACCCGAAGCTGAACGCGTCGATCGACGAGGAGGCCAAGCAGGTCACCTACCACGGCGCCGAGCACCTCGGCATCGCGATCGACACCGAGCGCGGCCTGCTCAACGCGGTGATCCACGACGCGGGTGACCTGAACCTGGCCGGGCTCGCGCACAAGATCAGCGACCTGGCCAACCGGGCCCGCACCAGCAAGATCGGGCCGGAGGAACTGTCCGGCGGCACGTTCTCGCTGACGAACCTGGGCAGCAACGGCGCCCTGTTCGACACGCCGATCATCCAGCAGCCGCAAGTGGGCATCCTGGGTGTCGGCGTCGTGGTGAAGCGCCCGGTGGTGCTCACGGACGACGACGGCGACGAGACGATCGCGATCCGCTCGATGGCCTACCTGTCGCTGACCTACGACCACCGCCTCGTCGACGGCGCCGACGCGGGCCGGTTCCTCACCACGGTCAAGCACCGCCTGCAGGAGGGCGCGTTCGACCCCGATCTCGGCCTGTAGTCAGGTT
>DASXXM010000444.1:0-11610 GCA_036503065.1 Pseudonocardiaceae bacterium
TGGCCACCCCCGGTGACTACGCTCTACGCACCGCTATTCACAAGGAGCGCATCGTCGTGATCACCAGGATGTCGTCGCTGTTCCTGCGCACTCTGCGTGAGGATCCGGCCGACGCCGAAGTGCCCAGTCACCGCCTGCTCGCGCGGGCCGGGTACGTCCGGCGGGTCGCTCCGGGCGGGTTCAGCTGGCTGCCGCTGGGGCTGCGGGTGCTGCGCAACGTCGAGCGGGTGGTGCGCGAGGAGATGGACGGCATCGGCGCGCAGGAGATCCACTTCCCCGCGCTGCTGCCCCGCGAGCCCTACGAGGCGACGAACCGGTGGACCGAGTACGGGCCCAACATCTTCCGGCTCAAGGACCGCAAGGGCGCCGACTACCTGCTCGCGCCGACCCACGAGGAGCTGTTCGCGCTCACCGTGAAGGGCGAGTACAGCTCCTACAAGGACTATCCGGTCACCCTGTACCAGATCCAGACGAAATACCGGGACGAGCCGCGCCCCCGCGCCGGCATCCTGCGTGGCCGCGAGTTCCTGATGAAGGACTCCTACTCGTTCGACCTGACCGACGAGGGCCTCGCCGAGTCCTACCAGAAGCACCGCGACGCCTACGTCCGGATCTTCGACCGGCTCGGCCTCAAGTACGTGATCGTGTCGGCGATGTCCGGCGCGATGGGCGGTTCGGCGTCCGAGGAGTTCCTGGCCGAGGCCGAAACCGGTGAGGACACCTACGTCCGCAGCACCGGTTCGGACTACGCGGCGAACGTGGAGGCCGTCGTCACGCCCGCGCCGCCGGAGCAGTCCATTGCGGACAAACCCGATGCGCAGGTGCACCACACGCCCAACACGCCCACGATCCAGACGCTGGTCGACTTCCTCAACCAGCACACGGATCTCGGCCGCACGTTCACCGCGGCGGACACGCTGAAGAACGTGTTGCTCAAGGTGCGTCAGCCCGGCGCGACCGAATGGACCCTGCTCGGCGTCGGCCTGCCCGGCGACCGCGAGGTCGACATGAAACGCCTCGAGGCGGCGTTGGATCCGGCCGAGGTGGTACTGCTCGAGGACGCCGATTTCGCGGCGAACGGGTTTCTGGTCAAGGGTTACATCGGACCGGGCGCACTGGCCGCGAACGGCGTGCGGTACCTCGTGGACCCCAGGATCGTGCGCGGCACGGCGTGGGTGACCGGCGCGGACAAGGCCGACCACCACGTCGTGGACCTGGTGTGCGGCCGGGACTTCACCCCGGACGGCACGATCGAGGCGGCCGAGGTGCGCGCGGGCGACCCCGCGCCGGACGGCAGCGGCACGCTGGAAGCCGCGCGGGGCATCGAGATCGGCCACGTGTTCCAGTTGGGCCGAAAGTACACCGATGCCTTCGGCGTGGACGCCCTTGGCCAGGACGGCAAGCCGATCCGGATCACCATGGGCTCCTACGGCGTCGGCGTGTCCCGACTGGTCGCCGTGATCGCCGAGCAGACCTTCGACAAGGACGGCCTTGTGTGGCCCCGTGTCGTGGCCCCGGCCGACGTGCACGTCGTGATCGCCGGCAAGGACGACACCGTGCGGTCCGGCGCCGAGCAACTGTCGGCCGACCTGTCCGCGGCGGGCCTGTCGGTGTTGTTGGACGACCGGACGTCCACCCCTGGCGTGAAGTTCGCGGACGCAGAACTGATCGGTGTGCCCACGATCCTGGTGGTGGGCCGCGGCTTGGTGAACGGCGTGGTGGAGATCAAGGACCGGGCATCGGGCGAACGCACCGAGGTAGCCGTGGCCGACGCGGTCGCCCACCTGGTGCGTCTGGTGCGCGACTGACCGCTACGACTGGCGCAGGTCAGAAGCCCGCAAGCGGCAGGGTAGATGGAGTCGTGGGTACGGCCGGTGACGAGCCGTCAACAGGAATCGCCTTCACCCGAATTGCTGTTTCTTCCGGGCAGGGTGGCCAAGGCCACACTAAGCGTGCGATTATCGCACCATGGCTGACGTGTTGGAGTGGGTGGACGTGGGCGAACGTGTCCGCGAAGCCCGACTGGCTGCGGGTCTGTCGCAGCAGGAGTTGGCGGCCAGGATCGGCCTGGAGCGCACCATGTTGGCCAAGATCGAGGCTGGTACTCGTCGGGTGGACGCCCTTGAGCTGGTCCAACTCTCAGCTGCCCTGGCGCTGCCGATCGATCACTTCTTGAGGCGACCGCCCGCGGTGGTATCACGCCGTCATGCGCCCGTAGTTGAGGATACAAGCACTGGTGCGACTCGTGACTCGTACCTGCTCGAGGCGGCTCTGGCAGCTTGGTTGCGCGATGTGCAACAAATTATCGGGTTTGGGAACCTGGCGACTCCACCCATTATGGCTTATCCGGGTATCGTCGAGAGCGAAAGCGATGCACGGGCCGCGGCCATGTGGCTACGCGGACGACTTGGCCTGGGTACCGGCCCAATAGGCACATTGATGGATGTTTGCGAGCAAGCAGGGCAGTTGGTTCTGGTAACCGAATTGCATGGCGACGGTGCCTCGCTCATCGAGGATGGACTGGCGGTGGCCGTTGTTAGTAAAAGCGGCGACCCCGGCCGGCGTCGGGCGACCGGAGCGCACGAACTCGGCCACTTCATCATGGGTGACGAGTATTCGAGTGACCTGGGAGTCAGTGCGTCGCGACAAGAGCGTGAGGACGTTATAGATGTCTTCGCCGCTGAACTGCTGTTGCCGTCGGAGGCGCTCAAACACGAATGTGATGGAAGTGACAAAATCACCCGGGCGGCGTTGGTCAAACTTGCTGCGACCTATCGCACTTCCTGGTCGCTCGCGGCAAAACAGGCACAACACTCTGCGGCCATCGAGAAGTCTCAAGCACGACTGCTGACGGCGAACCGTCCGACCAGGGCCGAATTCATGGAAGCGGTAGGTTGGGAACCCCTTCCCGATCTCGAGTCCGTGCGGGTACCGCGAAGCTATGCTCGGGCTACGATGGCCGCGTGGCGCGAGGGCCTGGTAACGTCGGTTCGGGCAACTGAACTGATGCACGGGCAGATCTCGCAGGAGGATCTACCTTCCCGGGATCTCCCGGAGCTTGAGCCGTGACCATTGGCACCACGAGCGGCAATTGCATAGTCCTTGACACGATGTGCCTGATGTACTATGCGCTGGTCGATCGACTCGATGTGCTCGGTAGCTTCTATGTCGAGTACACCACTTACTCGACGAGTATTGTACGCGGCGAACTCCTTGATAAGTCCAGAACACGCGATGCGCGTATATCGAATGCCATGGGCCTGCCGTGGCTCGAGTTCGATCCCCTTGACACCATTGACGATCTGCAGCGGCTCGCTGATTGGAAGCGTCGTGTCGGCGCGGATGAATTCCATACGGGCGAGGCAAGTGTGTTTGCGGTAGCGGAAAAGATTCACGGGATAGCCGTCACCGATGACACCGAGGCGGTTCGGGTCGCACGTAGATACGGACTTGAGGTGCATGGCAATCTGTGGATACTGGCTAGGTCATGTGGCGATGGGAAAACCACATTGGCAGGTGCGGCGACGATTGTCGATATGCTGCGGGCCTCTGGCCTTCGGCTACCGTGCACCGGTGCAGGATTCGAGCACTGGGCTCGCCAGAATGGCCTTATCTGAGAAGGGTGCCTGGCTCGGTGCCATTGGCATGCGCTACCTGTGGATTCGAGGTTGCCGAACCTCTTCGCTTGATGGTCAGGATTCGGGCAGCAGGGTCGCCATCACCCGTTCGAAATCGGCGAGGTCGGGTAGTACCGCGTGTGCGCCCGCGGCCAGCAGTTCGTCCGCGGGATGGTGGCCGGTTGCCACGCCGACGGCCCTTGCGCCGTGGGCAAGCGCCGCCCGCACGTCGTGCGGGGTGTCGCCGACGACCACCGCGTCGGGTCGGCTGCCGTGGCGTCGGGTCGCGCCTGCCATGGCGTCGGCCACGAGTGCCGCGCGCTGGTCGGACAGTTCGCCGTAGCCGCCGATCTCCAGGTCCAGGTACCGGCCGAGGCCGAAGCTGTCGACCTTGAACACGGCGATCCGACGCAGGTTCCCGGTGACCAGGGTCTGTGCCACGTCCGGCCGACCTGCGATGGCCCGCAGCACGGTCGGCACGCCGGGCAGCACGATGCCCACTTCGGCGATCCGGTCGCGTTCTCGCACCGCGATGCGCACCACGGCGGCGTGCAGCTCGTCGATCAGGTCGTCGGTCGGCTCGGCGCCCGCCGCGGTCAACAGTCGCATCGCGATCCAGCGGTCGGTTCGGCCGCCGAAGGCGGGCAGGTGCGTCGGTTCCCGGCCGGTCACCTCGAGCACCGCCTGCCGGAACCAGCCGCCGCCCAGCCTGCGCAGGTCGAGCAGGGTCATGTCCACGTCCCACAACACCACCGTGCGCACGCCCACGCTTGCTCCCGATCAGTTGGTCGGCTGCGCGGTGTCGACGATCGCGCGCAGCTCCGCGTCGGTGGCCGGCGCCGGTTTCGCGGGCCCGCCGGCCAGGTCGCCGTTGACCACCAGCACCCCGTCATGGTCACCGAACTGGAGTACGAACACCAGCACCTCACCCCGGCTGGCCAGACAGTCGTCCACGTGCTGGGTGGCGACGGCCCGCACGAGCACGCCGGTCAGCGCGACGCCCTTGCGGGTCGTGCGGCGCACCGGCTGCGGCGGGTCGAGTTTGATCGTCGGCGGGTTGCCGCCGTTGCGGTAGTACTGGCCCGCGGCCGAGGACGCGACCGCGGCGGCGAGCCCGGCCGGGTCGGTCCTGGGCACCGCGCCGCTGCCCAGCACGCCGCGCAGCAGCCGTTCCAGCGGTGTGCCGCACACGTAGGCGGTGCGGTTGGCGCCCTGGTGCAGCGACACCGAGCCGGCCGTGCCGAGGTCCGGATTCGTCGACCAGCCGGTCGGCGGGATCTGGTAGGACAGGCCGCTGGCCGGGTCGCTCAACGTGGTCCAGCCGGCGTGCGGCGCCAACGGCACGGCGGCTGAGTCGGCCGGGCCTGCCTGTCCGGTGACCGTCCTGGTCCCGCTGGCCACGATCCCGATCGCGAATGTGACCACGACCACCACGGCGATGCCGGCCACGGTCCACCGCACGCGCCGGGGCGCCCGGCTCCGCACGCGCGCGTGCCGACCCGGTCTGCGATGGCTCACCGTGCGACCGTAACGGGCCGGACGGTCGCGGTCAGCCGGCCAGGAAGCTGAACCGCACCCGGCGAACGGGGTTGTCGACGTTGGTGTCGACGAGGCAGATCGACTGCCACGTGCCCAGCGCGAGCCGGCCGTCCAGCACCGGCACCGTGGCGTAGGGCGGGAGCAGCGCGGGCAGTACGTGGTCGCGGCCGTGTCCTGGCGAGCCGTGCCGATGGCGCCAGCGGGCATCGGGTGGCAGCAGCTGTCACAGCGCCGTCAGCAGGTCCGCGTCGCTGCCGGCGCCCGTTTCGATGACGGCCAGCCCGGCGGTCGCGTGTGGCACCCAGACGTGCAGGAGGCCGGTCGCGTCGGGGATGCCGGCGATGAACCGCGCGCACTCCTCGGTGAGGTCGTGGACCACCTCCGTGGACCCGGTTCGTACCTCGATCTCCACGCTCCGCACAGTGACATCGGCTCCCTCCGGACGCGGGGCGGCCCCGTCGCACCGTACGGTGGCAGCACAACAAACTCGCCGCCCGGGTCGGCCGGTCGGTGTGATCGCGTGGATGTCACCCATTACGGTGGTGTGCTGTGTCGGAGCCCTATGACTACCGTGCCCCCGCGCCGTCCCAGCCAGGACGGCCCCAGGGCTGGCCCGGCACGTCCGCGCTGCCCATGCAGGCGCTGGGCGCCCCGCCGCCCGACCTGACCCAGGCACCCCACGACTACCGGTATCCGCCGCCATCCGGCCAGCATCAGCCAGGCCCCGGCAACGACCGTGGGCCGCGCGGCAAGGGCATGGACTACGCGCTCAAGGGCCTCGGCCTGCTCGGCGTGGCCCTGGTGTCCGGCCTGCTCTGGTACCTGATCCGGAACAACCCGGCGCCATCCGGGCCGGCGCTGACCACGCCGACTACGCAGCCGGTCGGGGTGTACCAGTTCCAGCCCTACCACGGGGCGACCACCGAGACGGACTGCTCGGCACATTCCACCGTTCGGGTGCGGGACTTCTTCGTGCAGCACCCGTGCCAGTCGCTGGTCCGGTCGCTCTACACGACGACGCTGACCAACAGCCAGAAGGTGATCACGTCGGTGGCCGTGGTGCAGATGAACACCGTGGCGACGGCGCGGGCGATGCGGGCCATCAGCGACGGCACCGCAACCGGCCACGTGAAGGACCTGGTCGAGGACGGCGTGGTGATCCCGGGCGGGCCGACGGGGTTACAGGACGGCGGCTACTACTCCGCGATCAGGGGCAACCGGGTGATCATCGTGATGACCGAGTTCGTGGACGGCAACCTGGACCACGGCGACGCATTCAAGGCCGCCGACAGCTCGCTGCGCGCCGTCAGCAAGGACGCCGCGACGCAGGGCATCGGCACGAACTAGCGGCTCTCAGGCCGCCGAGCCCGGCAGCGCGACCGAGGCGGGTGACTCGCCGGCCAGCCGCCGCCACCTGGTCTGCCGGACCGCGGAGTCGATCAGCGCGGCCAGTGCCACCGACCGGGCGCCGGGGTCGTCGGTGTGTTCCAGCACGAACCGCCAGGCCACCGTCGCGTCCGACTCGGCGAGTGCCAGCGCGGCCAGGGCGCTGGTCTGGTTCGTCACCCCGGCCGGCACCAGGTAGGCCGGTTGGGCCGGTGTCGGCGTCTGGCCCGCACCAGCGAGCCTGCGTTCGGTCGCGTCCCGCAGGTTCTGCACCGCGCCCATGCCCGCGATGATCTCGGTCTCACTCGATCCGGTGACAAATGCGCTCGCCGTGCCGTACAGCCAGAGCGCGGCGTGCTCGGTGGCCAGTGCCTGTTGCAGTGCTGTCACGGTGTCGCCGGACAGGGCGCGGTCGGCCGGGCTCGATGCCGTCGATGACGGGACGCCGGGCGTGGTGGTCGGCACCGCGGTCGCCGCCGCGCCGCCCGACGGGGCCACGTTCGGCGGTCCGGCCGAGATGGCCGACGTGGCCGTGACCGGTGTGCTGTTGAAGGCTTCCGCCAGGCTCGCGCAGCCGGCCGCGATCGAGCCGACCAGGCCGGCGCGATAGGTGGGCAGGCTCGGCACCAGGCGCGTCGCCTGCTGCTGCGCGGTCACCAGGCCGGCCCGCAGTTCGCCGATCACGGTGGTCTCGTCGGTCGGCGCCGTCGTCGGCGACGCGCTGGCGGACGTGGTCGGCGGCGCAGTTAGTGCGGCGGCCCGGTCGACCTCGGTGCGCAGCGCGGCGGCCTGCTGGCGGCGGACCGTGGCGAACACCGCGAAGGTGGCCGCGTTGGCCGCGAACGCCGTCGACGCCGTGGTGGCGGTCCTGCTGTCCGACTCGGCCGCGGTCAACAGCGGCTGCAACGGATCTGGTGTCGGCGCCGCCTGCGGCGCTGTGCAGGCCGCCAGCGGCACCGCGATGGCGATCAGCGCGCCTGCGCGCAGTAGTCCGCGCCGGCTCAGCACGCCATGGTCGTCGGACGCGCTGACCACGGGCCCTCCCTTGCCGTGTCCGGTGACCCTGCGTGCGCGGCGCGTCGCACGGTCACCGCCGCACATCCTGCCAGGCCACCGGACCCGGCCCGCGAGTCCACCCCGGTGTCGCCACCCAGCCGTTCGCGCCCGACGCGATACGCTGGGCGACCACGGCCGCCGGAACGCACGTCGGCCGTGGTCGGCGTGCACGCGAGGGCGCCGATGCGACGATGAGGAGCGGCCAGTGCCCAGCGAGCAGCACGGCGATACCCCCGGCGGGGCGCGGGACGCGCTCGCCGGCAGCTTGCGTCCGGTGGTCGCGGACGCCGTCGGCGGTCTCGGCTTCGACCTGGAGTCGCTGGACGTGCAGGTGGCCGGTCGGCGCAAACTGGTGAAGGTGGTCGTCGACGCGGACGACGGCGTGGAACTGGACCTGCTGTCCGGCGCGAGCCGCGCGGTGTCCGCCGCCCTGGACGGCCGGGACGACCTGCTGGGCGGCCCGTACACCCTGGAGGTCACGTCGCCGGGGGTGGACCGGCCGTTGACCAGGCCACGACACTGGCGACGGGCGAACCTGCGCCTGGTGCGGATCCGTCCGCACGACGGGCCCGAGTTCACCGGCCGGGTCGGTGACGCCGACGAGGCCGGGGTCGAGCTGCTGGTCGCGGGAGCGGTGCGCCGCGTCGAGTACCGCACCATGGCCAAGGCCATGGTGGAAGTGGAGTTCCGGCAGCCGCCGGCGGCCGAACTGCTGATGTTGCGGCACGGCGGTTCGTCCGCGAACACGGACGAGGATGCGAAGGAGGAGTCGAGGTGAACGTCGACATCGCCGCGTTGCGGGCGATCGAGCGGGACAAGGACATCCCCTTCGAGACGGTCCTGGAAGCCATCGAGACCGCCCTGCTCACCGCCTACAAGCACACCGACGGCCACCACCCGCACGCGCGGATCGACGTCGACCGCAAGACCGGCGTGGTGCGGGTGCTCGCCCAGGAGATGTCGCCCGAGGGAACCGTCCTCGAGGAGTGGGATGACACGCCGGAGGGCTTCGGCCGGATCGCGGCCACCACCGCCCGCCAGGTGATCCTGCAGCGGCTGCGCGACGCGGAGCACGAGCGCACGTTCGGCGAGTTCTCCGCCAAGGAGGGCGAGATCATCGCCGGTGTCGTGCAGCGGGACGCGCGGGCCAACTCCCGCGGCATGGTCGTGGTGCAGCTAGGTGACATCGAGGGCGTGCTGCCGCCGGCCGAACAGGTGTCCGGCGAGCGCTACGAGCACGGCACCCGGCTCAAGTGCTACGTCGTCGGCGTGGCGCGTGGTTCCCGTGGCACGCAGATCACGTTGTCCCGCACGCACCCCAACCTGGTGCGCAGGCTGTTCGCGTTGGAGGTGCCGGAGATCGCCGACGGCACGGTCGAGATTCCCGCCGTGGCAAGGGAAGCCGGGCACCGCTCCAAGATCGCGGTCCGGTCGACCGTGGCCGGGGTGAACGCGAAGGGCGCCTGCATCGGCCCGATGGGTGCGCGGGTGCGCAACGTGATGAGCGAGCTGGCCGGCGAGAAGATCGACATCATCGACTACTCGGACGACCCGGCCACGTTCGTCGGCAACGCGCTCTCGCCCGCCAAGGTGATCTCGGTCCAGGTGATCGACGAGAAGACCAAGGCCGCCCGGGTCGTGGTGCCGGACTTCCAACTGTCGCTGGCGATCGGCAAGGAGGGCCAGAACGCCCGGCTGGCCGCCCGGCTGACCACCTGGCGGATCGACATCCGCAGCGACGCGTCCCCCGAACCGGTCATCCCGGTCACCGGGCACGATGATTCGGCTACTGTCGGTCACCACGACTCGTAAGGAGTCGAGTCGGTCTCATTGTGCGGAGATCCGGTTCGGTGGACCGACCGCCAGGAGATAGACTGGTTCGTGGTTCACCGTCGTCAACCGGTCCCCTCGCACCTCGGCCCCGTCCGGACGTGCGTAGGTTGCCGCGCCACGGCGTTGGCCACTGAGTTGTTGCGCGTAGTGGTCGCGGATGGGGCCGTTGTACCCGATCCCGAACGTCGGCTTCCCGGGCGTGGAGCGTGGCTCCATGCCCGATCGGAATGCCTGCGTGCCGCCGAGCGACGCCGGGCGTTTCCCCGAGCCCTCCGGGCGCAGGGACCGCTCGACATCGACGCGGTCCGTGATCATCTCTCGCGTCAACCCGGGTGGGATTTGAGCACTGTCCAGCAAGCAGGGAAAGCAGGTCGACCCGTCATGAGTCAGCCGTGAAGCTGAAGCCATGAACGCGCGACAATAGGACGAGGTCGACGGCCAGCCCGCCGACCTCTCGGATGAGGAGAGCAGTGGCAGGCAAGGCCCGCGTACACGAGCTCGCTAAGGAGCTCGGTGTGACGAGTAAGGACGTTCTCGCCAAGCTGAAGGATCTCGGCGAGTTCGTGAAGTCAGCGTCCTCCACCGTGGAGGCACCCGTCGCCCGCAGGTTGCGGGACTCGTTCCCCAAGGCGGACGGCCCAAGTCGACCCAACCGTGCTGGCGGTGGCAACCGCGAGGCCACACCACGGCCCGCGTCCCCGGCATTGGGCGTGGAAGCGACGGCGGCACCCAGTACGGCGATGCCGAGTACCGCGACACCCACCCCGGTCGCGCCAACGCGTCCGGCGAACCCGGTTCCGGCAGCGGTGCCGGAGCTCCCGCAGACCCCGGCGGCACCGGCGGCCCGACCCGCCCAGAGCCCGGCACCGAGCAGTCGTCCCGGTCCCCGACCGGGCACGCCCGGCCCGGCCCGGCCCGCCCGTACGGCCGAGCCCGCTCCGGCGGCGGCAGCCGTCGAGCCGCAGGCACCGGTCGTCGAGCCGATCCGGCCGCCTGCCCAGCAACAGCCGGCCCGTCCGGCGCAACAACAGCCAGCCGCGGCACAGCACAGCGGTGCGGTCGTGCCGCCCAAGCGGCAGTCTCCCAAGCCCGGCCCGCGAACCCAGCGCGTCGGCAACAACCCGTTCGGTGTCGGCGGTGGCGGTGGCGGCAACAGCAGCCAACAGCCGGCCGCGCCGAGGACGCCGCGTCCCGGTGGCGACCGTCCGGCCCGACCCGGCGGTGACCGGCCGGGGCCCGGTGGCCCGCGTGGCGATCGTCCGGCGCCCAACCGCGAGGACCGCGGTCCGCGCGCGACGCCCGGCAACATGCCGCCGCGGCCCAACCCCGGCATGATGCCCCCCCGTCCGGCTCCGACTCGTTCCGGTCCCGGCGGTGGCGGTGGTCGTCCCGGTGGTCCGGGTGGCGGCGGTGGCGGTCGTCCCGGTGGTCCGGGTGGCGGCGGTGGTCGTCCGGGTGGTCCCGGTGGTGGCGGCGGTGGTCGTCCCGGTGGTCCGGGTGGTGGCGGCGGTTTCCGTGGCGGTCCCGGTGGCGGTGGTGGCGGCGCAGGTGGTGGCGGCGGTTACCGCGGTGGTAGCGGTGGCGGCGGTACCGGCGCGCCTGCCGGTGGTGGCTACCGGCCCGGCGGCGGTGGCGGCGGCGGTCGTCCCGGTGGCGGCGGTGGCGGTGCCCGTGGTGGCGGCGCGGCCGGCGCGTTCGGCCAGCCAGGTGGCGCGCCCCGGCGTGGCCGCAAGTCGAAGCGGCAGAAGCGCCAGGAATACGACAACATGCAGGCGCCGAGCGTCGGCGGTGTGCGGCTGCCCAAGGGCAGCGGCGAGACCATCCGGCTGCCGCGCGGCGCGTCGCTGACCGATTTCGCGGACAAGATCGGCGCCAACCCGGCCTCGCTGGTGCAGGTGCTGTTCCATCTCGGCGAGATGGTCACCGCGACCCAGTCGGTGTCCGAGGACATCCTGGAACTGCTCGGTTCCGAGATGAACTACGTGGTCAACGTCGTCAGCCCGGAGGAGGAGGACCGCGAACTGCTCGGGTCCTTCGACATCACCTACGGCTCCGACGCGGGCGACGAGTCCGACCTGGCGGCCCGGCCGCCGGTGGTGACCGTCATGGGTCACGTCGACCACGGTAAGACCCGACTGTTGGACACGATCCGCAAGACCAACGTGCACGAGCGCGAGGC
>DASXXM010000445.1:0-12784 GCA_036503065.1 Pseudonocardiaceae bacterium
CCGCGGACCTCAATCGAGGGCTGGCCGTTTGTCAAGTCGCCCGTCCACAGGTCCGGCGGTTATCCACAGATTTCCGGCAAGCCACCCATTCGGGGCTTGACAGGCATAGGGTTGAAAGGGCCGAAGCCCCCAGGGATGGGCGGGGGTCTGCCCGGCGTTCCGCGGATTTGCAGGTTGGGGCCTGGTGTCGGGCGGGTGGTCAGCCGGCTTCGAGTAGGCGGTCGATGGTGTCGGCGGCACCGGGACGGGCGAACAGCCAACCTTGGCCGGAGTCGCAGCCGATTCGGCGTAGCCGTTCCGCCTGTGCCGGGGTTTCGACGCCTTCCGCGGTGACCGTCAGGCCGAGCGCGTGGGCCAGTGTCACCAGCGTTGCCACGATCTGCGCGTCCACCGGGTCGGTCCGGTCGGCGGCCCGCAGTCCCTCCACGAACGAACCGGCGATCTTGAGCTCGTTCACCGGGAGGTGGCGCAGGTACGCCAGGTTCGAGTAGCCGGTGCCGAAGTCGTCGATGGCGATTCGGACGCCCATGTCGGCCAGCGTGCGCAGGGCGTCCAACGGCTCGTCCGCGGTGCCCATGATCGCGCTCTCGGTGAGCTCCAACTGCAACAGGTGCGGCGGCAGGCCGTTGTCGGACAGCGCGGCCCGCACGTCCGCCACCAGGTTCGGCTCGCGCGACTGGCGCACCGCCAGGTTGACGCTGACGAACGGCGCGTCGACGCCGAAACGGTCCAGCCACGACCGAGCCTGCGCGCACGCGGTGCGCAGTACCCACCGGCCCAGCGGCACGATCAGGCCGGTTTCCTCGGCCAGGTCGATGAAACGGTCCGGACCGAGCCTGCCGAGCTGCGGATGTTGCCAGCGCACCAACGCTTCCACGCCGACCGTGCGCTCGTCGCCGAGTCGGACCAGCGGCTGGTACTCGACGAAGAACTCCTTGTGGTCCATCGCGGCCGGCAGCGCGGCGGACAGGGTGAACCGGACGACCTCGTGCGCGTTGCGTTCCGGGTCGTACACCCGCCAGCGGCCCTTGCCGTCCGCCTTGGCCCAGTACTGGGTGATGTCGGCGTCCCGCACCAGATCCGCCGACGTGGTGCCGGAGACCGGGCGCTCCACGATGCCGATGCTGGCCGTGACGGACAGTTCGTGACCACCGATGCGCACCGGCGGCTGCAACGCGGCCAACACCGTTTCCGCGATGCCGACGGCCTCGTCGGTGCCGGTCGTGCCTTCGGCCAGTACGACGAACTCGTCGCCACCCATCCGGGCGATCAACCGGCCGGGGCCCGCGATGGCCTCGTCCAGCCTGCGGGCCACGGACACCAGCAGGCGGTCGCCGACGGCGTGGCCGAGGCTGTCGTTGATCACCTTGAACCCGTCCAGGTCCAGATAGCACATGGCGACCCGGCCGCGGCCCGGCGTCTCCCGCTCGGTGGCGAACACGGCGGACAGGCGCTCCAGGAACAGCGCGCGGTTGGGCAGGCCCGTCAGCGGATCGTGGCTCGCCTGGTAGCGCAGCCGTTCCTGCAGGGCGTGCCGCTCCGTGACGTCCTCCATCACGGACACCGCGAACAGCGGCATACCGGCGTCATCTCGGACGAGTGAACAGGTGACGTGCGCCCACACCCAGCCGCCGTCCGGTCGACACAGTCGTTTCTCCACTCGATAGTGGTCCTGCTCGCCGCGTAACACCCGTTCGAACGGCTCCCAGAGTCCGTCCAGCTTGTCCTCCGGGTGGATGTAGCCGCGGACGTTGCTGGTCAGGGCTTCCTGGCGGGTGGTGCCGGTCATCCGCAGCAGCGCGGTGTTGGCCTCGATCACCAGGCCGGTCATGTCGGAGATGCCGATGCCGATGGCGGCATCGGTGAACATCGCGCGGAACTTGGCCTCGCTGGCGCGCAGCGCGGCCTCCGCCTCGTCGCGAGCGTCGAGCACGGCGCTGCGAATGGCCTCCTGCTCACCGAGGGTGCGTTCACGCAGCGCCTGGGCGTAGCCGGCGGCCAGCGAACCCTGCAGTCGGGCCACCCGGTCGGCGAGGCGTTCGTTGTGCATCAGGCCGAGTTCGTCCAGCAGGCGCTCGCCGAGCACCTGCACCGACCGCTCGATCGTGCCGCTGCCGGTGAAGTGGGCCGTGACGAGGCGGGAGCCGGCATCACGGGCCGTGTCGGCCGAGAACGGTTCGTCGAGCAGCGCGTTGACGAGTCGGCTCGTCAGGTCATCCAGCAGGTCGATCACCTCGTCGCCGCTCATCGGCACGTAGCTGGTGCCGGCGATGGCTGATGCCCAGATCCGGGCGAAGGACTGCACCGCGGACATGGTCTCCCCACGGGCCGGCAGCATGGCATCTACGCGACGGGGGTCCGAGCGCGTCATGCGGACCAGCCACGGGGCAGGCGGGGGACACTCCTTACCCGGCCGGCGGCGCGCTGGTCCGGGCGCCACCCGCCCGCAAGCAAGGTCGGGCCTCTCACCGCGTTGCCCCTCTCGACTGCTCGCCGTCGTTGCTCACGTCGACAACGCGAGCATACGTCCGACAGAGTGAACTGCCTAAGGCGCTGTGCATGAACTCCCAGTTCGATAGCTGTTCGAGAGATATCACCGATTGGGGTTCACCCGCCAGTGTGATGGCGCTTCGATCCGGCACCGTGCGCGAACGAAGCGGCCTCGTTGCCACGGAGTGGCTCCGCCTGCCGGGACAGCAGTGGCAGCGCCCGCCTGAGGTCCTCGACCAGGCCGTCGGCCAGGTCGTGGCTGAACCCGTTGCGGACCACGACCCGCAGGGCGCTCAGGTCCGTCCGGTTTGCCGGGAACGTGTAGGCCGGCAGCAGCCAACCGCTCTGCCGCAGCGTGGACGACACGTCGAAGACCGAGTACCTGGTCACATCGTCGGCCAGCGTGAACGCGAACACCGGCAGCTCGCTCCCGTCGGTGAGCAGTCGGAACGGCCCCAGTTCCGCGATCCGGCCGGCCAGCCGGGTCGCCACGTCCCGACAGAGCTGCTGCACCCGTCGGTAGCCGTCGAAGCCAAGTCTTAGGAAATTATAATATTGGGCGGCGACCTGGGCACCGGGCCGGGAGAAGTTCAACGCGAAGGTGGGCATGTCGCCGCCGAGGTAGTTCACCCGGAACACGAGCTCGTCCGGCAGCGCGGCCTCATCCCGCCACACGATCCAGCCGACACCCGGGTAGACCAGACCGAACTTGTGGCCGGACGTGTTGATGGACACCACCCGCGGCAGCCGGAAGTCCCACACCAGATCGGGGTCGCAGAACGGCGCGATCATCGCGCCGGACGCCCCGTCCACGTGCACGGGGATGTCGATGCCGGTGCGTTCGGCCAGTTCGTCCAGGGCCGCGCAGATGTCCGCGACCGGCTCGTAGCCGCCGTCGAACGTGGAGCCCAGCACGGCGACGACCCCGATGGTGTTCTCGTCGCAGAGCTTGACGGCCTCCTCCGCGGACAGCAGGAACCGGTCACCCGCCATCGGCACCAGCCGCGCCTCGACGTCCCAGTAGTTGGCGAACTTCTCCCAGCAGATCTGGACGTTGATGCCCATCACGATGTTGGGCCGGTCGGCCGGCTTGCCCTCGGCCTCCCGGCGGCGACGCCAGCGTCGTTTCATGGCCAGCCCGCCGAGCATGCAGGCCTCACTCGATCCGGTGGTGGAACAGCCGGTGGCCGTTCCCCGGTCCGGCGCGTGCCACAGTTCGGACAGCATGCGCACGCAGCGTGACTCCAGTTCGGCGGTGCGCGGGTACTCGTCCTTGTCGATCATGTTCTTGTCGAACGACTCGGTCATCAGCCGGGTGGCCTGGTGGTCCATCCAGGTCGTGACGAACGTGGCCAGGTTGAGCCGGGCATTTCCGTCCAGCATCAGCTCGTCGTGCACGATTTGATACGCGATGTCAGGATCGATGCCGCGGGCCGGGAACGAATGCTTCGGAATCTGCATCGGAATCCTGGTGAACATGGGGTTGACCGCGACATCCGGGTTCTGTGACCGGTAGCGGTGGCTCGCGGACGGGCGCTCCAATGGCATGCGCCGACATTATCGACGCCCACTCCGCGGCGCCGCCCGCGCCGGTCATCCGCCCGACGCCGAGATGCGGCTTCACCCGACCGGCCGCATCCTGTAGGCCGAACAGTGCAAGATCAGGTGCGATCGAGGTCAGGGGCATGTCGTGGTCGGGGTGAGAAGCATCGCGCTGGTCGCGTCGGTCACGTGCCTGGCCGTCGGGGCACTCGCGCCGCCTGCCGGCGCGGTCGCACCGGCGGCACCCGCCATCACTCACCCGCAGGACGACTGGGCCGGTTCGCAGATCGCCCGCCACGAAGGACCGTCCACCCAGGACCTACCCGGCCTGTTGGCGCCCGGCGCCCCGACGGCAGCCGGGCCGGGTGGCTTCGACGTGAGCAGCTACCAGGGCGCGGTGAACTGGCAGACCGCGGCGGCTGCCGGCGCGACCTTCAGCTACGTCAAGGCGACCGAGGGCGTCACCTACGTCAACAAGTACTTCGCACAGCAGTACAACGGCTCCTACGCGGTCGGCATGCTCCGCGGGGCCTACCACTTCGCCACGCCGAACACGTCGGACGCGATCACCCAGGCCGACTGGTTCGTGAGCCACGGCGGCGCCTGGTCCAGGGACGGCCGAACCCTGCCGCCCGCGGTGGATCTGGAGTACAACCCGTACGGCGACACGTGCTACGGCATGACACCGGCCGCGTTGGTCGCCTGGGTGCACGGCTTCGTCGACCAGGTACGGCAGCGGACGACCCGCTACCCCACCATCTACACCAGCACCAGGTGGTGGTCCATGTGTATGGGCAACGACGCGACGTTCGGCGCGGATCCGCTGTGGATCGCCAGGTACAACACCGCGGTCGGCAAGCTGCCGCCGGGCTGGTCGGCGCAGGCGATCTGGCAGTTCGCGGACGCCGGCACGTTTCCCGGTGACCAGGACGCGTTCAACGGCACCGCGGGCCAGTTGCAGACCCTGGCCGTCGGCTGACCGTTGTTGACGTTGCCTGAAACGGGAATGCACGGCTTGTTAACTCTTCACAAACTATCGTGACTTTTTGTTACTAGTCCAGCAGACTACCCGATGGCCCGCCGCGGACTGAGACCGTCGGCGATTTGTCGGCCGGATTTGCCCGTCCGGTACGGGTGCCGGCGGACGGCTGACCGGTCCTGTCCAGACCGGTCGTGAACGAGGGCACATCGAAAGGGTCAACAAATGAAGTCAGCCAAGCGCGGCGCGATCGCGACATTAGTCGCCGGCACGATTGCCGGTGGTCTCGTGGTCACGATGTCAGCTCCGGCCACCGCGGCCACCACCCCGTCCAATGCCGCGTCGCACGTCGTCGTCCGGCATCCCGAGCTGGACTGGGCCGGTTCCCAGGTGGCCAAGCACGAGCCCCACCCGACCGGCACCGGCGGTGTCGTGCCGCTGGCCACCCAGACGCCCGGCCTCGACGTCAGCAGCTTCCAGGGCAACGTCAACTGGTCCGCGGCCTGGGCCAACGGCGCCCGCTTCGCCTACACGAAGGCGACCGAGGGCACCTATTACACAAATCCGGCTTTCGCTCAGCAGTACAACGGCTCGTTCAATGTCGGGATGATCCGCGGCGCTTACCATTTCGCGACGCCGGACACGACCGGCGGCGCGACCCAGGCCGACTACTTCGTCGCGCACGGCGGCGGCTGGTCCAGGGACGGCAGGACCCTGCCCGGCATGCTGGACATGGAATGGGATCCCTACGGCGCCGCCTGCTACGGCCTGAGCACGACCTCGATGGTGAACTGGATCCTGTCCTTCAGCAACGAGTACCACGCCAGGACCACCCGCTGGCCGGTCATCTACACGGCGACGAGCTGGTGGAGCCAGTGCACCGGCAACCGGGGTGACTTCTCGTCCACCAACCCGCTGATGATCGCGTTCTACTCGTCCACCCCCGGCCCGATGCCGTTCAACTGGGGCCTCCAGACCATCTGGCAGTTCGCCGACTCCGGCGTCTTCCCCGGCGACCAGGACCGGTTCAACGGCGACATCACCCGAGTCCGGGCACTGGCCACCGGCTGATCCCGCGTCCCTGCCGGCCGATCCGCCCGGTCCTGATGCGACCGGGTGGATCGGCCGTCGCATATCGACCCACGGCAACCGGCCTAGCCCGGGGCTGCCGATCGGCGTCTGCCCGCTGACCAGCAAAGGTGATATTCGTCGGTGCGTTACAGAAGCCGGCCGCCGAACGATCCCCCCAGTGACCGTCGGCGCCGGTACCCGAGAGGTGAGCTGATGAACGCGACGCCCTGGCTGGTGATCGGTTGGCTGTGTGTCGCCGCGGGGGCCGCGACGCTGGTAGGTGCGTGGCTGATCAGGACTGGACGGTGGCGCGACGGCCGGCCCGCCCTCACGCTGCCCGGCGTGCTGGTGCTGGCCTTCGGCGTGTTCTGCCTGGTGAGCGGCCTGTTGTTGCAGGACAACGCGAGCAGCGGGTCGGACGCGCTACGCACCGGCGGCCTGGCGGGTCTGGCCGTGGCGGCCCTGTACTGGCTGTGGCTCTACGAGCGCAGGCAGTCCGCCGCCGACCCCACCGATCAACAGTTGGCGTTGCACCAGCAACGACTGGACCACGACCGCGCCCGCGCGTCGGACGAGCGGTTCGCCAAAGCACTGGAACTGTTGGGACACGATGCCGACCAGGTTCGGGTGGGCGCCCTGCACGCGCTGGCGGCCCTGGCCAGAACGAACGCGGCGTATGGACAGACCACAGTGGACATCCTGTGCGCGTACCTGCGCCGCCCGTTCGACCACGCCAGCTACCTGAACCGACGTTCGGTGGAGTTCCCCCAACCGGTCGAGCAGCGTGACCACGCATGGCACGACGTGGCCGCCGACCGCGAACGGCAGGTGAGGCTGACCGCCCAGCGCCTGATCGTCGACCTGCTGCCGTCCACGTCCGAGGTTGACGCGCCCGTCTACAACCTGGACCTGACCGGTGCCGCGCTGGAGTACTTCGACCTGTCCCACAAGAAGGTAGGCACATTCACCGCCCGCTCGGCCCACTTCTACGAGGCGGTCTCGTTCGAGGGCGCGAGGTTCCACGGCCCGATCTGGCTCACCTGGGCCCGCATGTGGGGCGAGGCGTTCCGCGCCAACGACATGGTGTGCCACGGCATCGCGTGGTGGAGCAACTTCACCGCAAGCGGCCCGGTCGAGTTCGACCGAACGGACTTCCAAGGTGAGACAAAGTTCGCCTACGCGACATTCACCGACCGAGTGTCCTTCCAGAACTGCCGATTCGCCACCACGGCGGACTTCCAGAACACCGAGTTCCTCGGCGAACTGACCTTCACCAACACCGACGGCCTGATCGGCAGAACAGCCGGCATGCGAGTCTCCCTACAACACGACGTGCGCCTGCCACTGGGCTGGGTGGTGGACCACCGGGACACCCGCGAACCCGGCCTGGCCCTGGTCCGCGCCTGACCGACGACCGCAGTCGCCGCGCAACCCGCCGCCCGTTCACCGATGACCAGGCTCACCGCGCAGGTCACAACTCAGCCGACGGCCGGTGCGGCGTGCCGATGCCAGGGAGCACATCGCATCACAGGGGCCCTTCGCCCGGCGGTGTCGAACGTCGGGATCTCAGTTCGGCAATCGCATCGCCTCCGGAAACCTTAACCACCCAAGGCTGCCGCACCCCGATTGAAAAGGACATCCTGGCTCACGTCCCATGACCGTCTCGAAACGAGACTGATCAGTAAGTGTACGGCGTGGGCCGGCATGTCCAGTTTTTGTCCCGGATTCTTCGAGTCCCGAATATAATTGTCTACACCGTTCCTGGCCAGTTCGACACAGAACGCGGTCTCGCTTCGGGTGCTCTTTCGCCAAACGAGATCAACTCCAGGCACGATTTCTCCTCGCCAGCGTCGTCGGCTGCAGATCCGGCGATAATTATCGCGGCAATTCTCGGCACTATGAAGCCACCGGCCGAGTGGGCGGCACTACGACGATGGGACCACACTCCGGCAGCGCTGAAGTGATCGGTCACACCTGATCGAGGTAACTCGAAAGTGGACGCTCCCGGCTGACGACCCGCCGTGCATCGATCACCGATCGGCACCGTACAGCTACTCTGACCAGGCGTTATTCGTCCTGTAGCCAGCCGGCGCCCCTCGTAGCCAGGTGGCTCTCCGCCACCTGGCTACGGCACTCGGTAGGATGAACCCCCAGGTGACGATGACGATGCCCGGAAGGGAGCGACCATGGCCCGACGTCCTGACCCGCAGTTCCTACGCGGCCAGGTCAGCCGTCGCCTTCGCCAGCTCCGCGACGAGACCGGCATGACGCAGCAGCAGGCGGTGGCTCGGATGGACTGGTCAATCTCCAAGCTGATCCGAATCGAGAACGCGAACGTGAGCATCTCCACCAACGACCTGCGGGCTCTGCTGACGCTGTACGGCGTCGGCGACCAGGGCGAGGCCAAGACCTTGGTCGCGAGGGCGAAGGAGAGCAGGAGGCAGCCGTGGTACGCCGACTACGGCTCGGTACTGAATGCGCAGTTCCGCATGCTGCTCGCGTACGAGAGCACTGCATCGTGCATTCGCCAGGTCCATCCGTCCCTGGTCCCGGGTCTGCTGCACACGGAGTCGTATGCGCGCACGCTGCTGGCTTCGGTGTTCTCCGGCAAGCAACTCGACCTGGCCGTCGCGGCCAGGATGGCACGGCAGAGCCAGTTGCTGTCCGACCCGCCGGAACTGACCTTTCTCCTGGACGAGGCCGCCATCCGCCGGATGATCGGCGGCCCTGAGGTCATGCGGGAACAGTTGACGCACCTGCTCGACGTCATGGAGAACTCCGCCGTGACCATCCAGCTGATCACGTTCTCATCCGGGATGTACGCAGGCCTCGTGGAGCCCTTCCTGTTCCTGCGCCTCGACGACGATCTCGGCACCGGAGTGGACCAGGTGGTCTTCCTGGAGAACGCGCGCTCGGACTACCTCATCCACGATGACAGCGAGGAGATAGCCGCATACGCCGGAAAATGGAATGCCGCGCAACGGCTTGCCCTGCCGGAATCGGACTCGGTGAAGCTCGTCCAAGAGCAGATCGATCTGCTCAGGTCGCACTGAGTTGACGGGCGCGAGACATCACTGCCGTAGTCGAATCCGGAATGCTGACATTTTGCTTGTTCAGGAGAGAGCCCCATGAACGACAACGCGGGCCAACCGCCGGTTGCCGCGAACAAGGACCCGGCCAAGCCGGCGAACAACCCTGCTCGGCGAAGGTCGGTCACGCTGTCTCAGGGCAACGGTATCGTGGAACAGGCGTTCGACTTCATCAGGGAAATGAGTGCCGGCAATGGTGTCCAGCGGGCCATTGCAGTGTTCCTGGCGGTGATCCTGCCGGTGATGTTCCTCGCAACGATGATCTTCATCGATGTGACACAGCATGCCTCACCGCTGTTGGTGGCTGGCGCGACGCTCCTCAGCGGCACCACCACCGCTGCTGTGGTCGCCCGGAAGCAACGTCGATCGAAGGCCGCCCCCGACCAACCACGGGACTAGCCAAGCGGCGCAGACACCCCCGCTTACCGCGACGAGCACGCCGACAACCACTGGAACGGCACGGCTGAACGCATTCACGGGATCCATGACATTCGATACGAGCAGGCCGACGGCGACCGCGACGAATCCCACGGCGATGCTGGTCAGGACGTGAGTGATGATCGTCCCGGTTCGTCGACTATGCATTTTGTTCAATGCTCCTGACCGCTATTGTGCAAAATGACAGGAGAGTTCCCGCTGAGGCAAGGGGCGGGCGGCCGAGGGAACGCTGTAGCGGTGCCGAACGGCGACTTCCTCGAACCCCGCATGTCGACCATGGCATCCACCTGCGCCCCCCTAAAATATCACCGAGCGATACATGATCTTGCCACATCGCGTCGCCGACCTCAACCTTGACCATGTCGCACCAGTCGACGAATATGTTACAGATTCCGGGAACTCGTTACATTCGACAGTAAACAGTAGTGGGTGCCACCTGCGGCTTTGCGACTTTGATCATGCACAACCACACACCCTGGCAGGTTCCTGGGTCAGCCGAAGAGGGCAGGTAGCGTGCCTTCCCACGCCGCGCGTAGTTCGGGCAGGCCGATGGTGGTCACGTGCTGGATCTCCACGGCGTCGGATGCCGCGTCGACCACTCCGATGCGGGCCCACGGCAGGCCGCGTGCCGTGCACAGCTCGGTGAATCGGAGTTCGTCGGCGCGTGGGACGGCGACCAGCGCCCGGCCCGCCGATTCGGCGAACAGCCAGACGAACGGGTCGGTGTCGGCCGGCGGCTCGATTCGGCAGCCGGTGTCGCCGATCAGGGCCGCTTCGACGACCGCCTGTGCCAGGCCGCCGTCTGACAGGTCGTGGGCCGCGGAGACCATGCCGTCCCGTGCGGCGGTGACCAGGATCTCGGCCAGCAGTCGTTCGGCGGCCAGGTCGACCTGTGGCGGAGTGCCGCCGAGGTGGCCGTGGACGACGTGGGCCCATTCCGAGCCGCCGAACTCGTCGCGGGTGGTGCCCAGCAGCACGAGCGATTCGCCGGGTTCGGCGCCGAAACCGGTGGGGATGCGCGTGCTGACGTCGTCGATCACGCCAAGGACGCCGACCAGTGGGGTGGGCAGGATCGCCGTACCACCTGTCTGGTTGTAGAAGCTGACGTTGCCGCCGATGACCGGGATGCCCAGCTCTCGGCAGCCGTCCGCGATGCCGTGCAGGGCCTCGCGGAACTGCCACATCACGCCGGGGTCCTCCGGCGAGCCGAAATTAAGACAGTCGGTGACGGCTGCCGGTGTCGCGCCGGTGACCGCCACGTTCCGGTATGCCTCGGCGAGGGCCAACTGTGCGCCCCGGTACGGATCTAGTGCCACGTAACGGGAATTGCAGTCGGTGGACACCGCGATGCCGCGGCCGGTGCGCTCGTCGATGCGGATCATGCCCGAGTCGGCGGGTTGTGCGAGCACCGTGCCGCCGCGTACGTAGCGGTCGTACTGCTGGGTTACCCAACGCCGGGACGCCAGGTTCGGCGAGGACACCATGCGCAGTACGGTGGCCCTCAGTTCGTCCGGTGTGGACGGTCGGGGCAGGCGATCCGGCGTGTCCGCGACCATGGCGTCCTGGGTGGCCGGGCGTTCGATCGGGCGCTGGTAGACGGGCCCTTCGTGGGCGACCGTGCGCGGCGGTACGTCGACGACCGTGGCGCCGTGCCAGTTGATCACCAGGCGGTCACCGTCGGTCACCGCGCCGATCTCGGTCGCGATGACGTCCCACTTGCGGCAGACCGCCAGGAAATCAGCGACGTCGGCGGGCCGTACGACGGCGCACATCCGCTCCTGTGACTCGCTGGACAGGATCTCGGCCGGCGTCATGCCCTTGGCGCGCAACGGAACTTGGTCCAACTCGACGACCATACCGCCGTCGCCCGCGCTGGCCAGTTCGCTCGTCGCGCAGGACAGGCCCGCGCCGCCGAGGTCCTGGATGCCGACCACCAGGCCGGCGGCGAACAGTTCCAGGCAGCACTCGATGAGTACCTTCTCGGTGAACGGGTCACCAACCTGGACGCTCGGCAACTTCTTTCTGCTGCCGTCGCCGGAGAACGTGTCGGATGCCAGGACCGACACGCCGCCGATGCCGTCCAGGCCCGTGCGGGCGCCGAACAGCATGATCTTGTTGCCGGTACCCGTTGCGTGCGCGAGATGCAGGTCCTCGACCCGCATCGCGCCCACGCACAACGCGTTGACCAGCGGGTTGCCCGCGTAGGTCGGGTCGAAGACGACCTCGCCGCCGATGTTGGGCAGGCCGAGGCAGTTGCCGTAGCCGCCGACCCCGGCGACCACGCCGGGCAGCACCCGTCGGGTGTCCGGCGCGTCGGCCGGGCCGAAACGGATCGAGTCCTGCACGGCGAGCGGGCGCGCGCCCATGGCCAGGATGTCGCGGACGATGCCGCCGACGCCGGTCGCCGCGCCCTGGTGGGGCTCTACATAGGACGGATGGTTGTGGCTCTCCGCCTTGAACGTGATCGCCCAGCCGTCGCCGATGTCGATCACGCCCGCGTTCTCGCCGATGCCGGCCAGCATCCGTGCGCGCATCTCGTCGGTGGTGGTCTCGCCGAAGTAGCGCAGATGCACCTTGGACGACTTGTAGGAGCAGTGCTCGCTCCACATCACCGAGTACATGGCCAGTTCGGCGTCGGTGGGCCTGCGGCCGAGGATGTCCCTGATCCGGGCGTACTCCTCGTCGCGCAGGCCCAGTTCGCGGTAGGGCTGCGGGTGGTCCGGCGTCGCCTTGGCGTGTTCGACGGAGTCGATGGTGTCCGTGCTGGTCATGCCGCCACCAGGTGGTCGAGTACGGACAGGAACATGCCGAGGCCGTCGTCGCTCGGCCCGGTCAGCGCGTCGGTGGCGTGTTCCGGGTGCGGCATCAGCCCGACGATGCGGCCGGTCGGGTCGGTGATGCCGGCGATGTCGGCGCGGGAGCCGTTCGGGTTGTCCAGATAGCGGAACACCACTCTGCCCTCGCCATTCAGTTCGTCCACAGTGGATTCATCGGCCACGTAACAGCCGTCCATGTGCTTGATCGGCACCAGGATCTCGGCGCCGTCGCCGAACCGGGAGGTCCATGCCGTCGTGGTGTTCGTCACCCGTAGCCACTCGTCGCGGCATACGAAGTGCAGGCTTTCGTTGCGGGTCAACGCGCCGGGCAGCAGCCCGGCCTCGCACAGCACCTGGAA
>DASXXM010000446.1:0-16002 GCA_036503065.1 Pseudonocardiaceae bacterium
CCTGGCGGTCCACCGGGCTCGGAGATATCCACAGGCGGGCCGGGCGGGTCTGTGGTCGGTCGGGGGCGTCGTGTCCGATTCTTCGGGTCGACTACGGTCAGCTCTGCCTCGCCCCCGCGGATACCCGACCGGCGGACCTACCTGGAGAGATCACCATGGAACTCACCGTCCACACGTTCCTCACCCTCGACGGCGTCATGCAGAGCCCCGGCGCTGCCGACGAGGACTCCAGCGGCGGTTTCACGCGCGGTGGCTGGGTGGTGCCCTACTTCGACGGGGACTTCTGGACGATCGTCACCGGCTGGTTCGGCCGGGCCGCGGCCATTCTGCTCGGCCGCAACACCTACACGGCGATGCACGGATTCTGGTCCACGGTCACCGACCCCGACAACGTCGTCGCCGTCAAACTGAACGGGCTGCCCAAGTACGTCACCTCGACGACCCTGCGCGACCCCGAGTGGCACGGCACCACCGTCCTGCCCGACGACGTCGTCGAGCGGGTACGACGCCTCAAGCAACAGCCGGGCGGCGAGCTGCAGATCCACGGCAGCTGGGCGCTGGCGCGGACACTGCATCGAGCCGGCCTCATCGACGAGTACCGCCTTGTCGTCTTCCCGGTGACCGTCGGCGGCGGCAAACGGCTGTTCGGCGACGAAACCGCTCCGGCGTCCGGTTACACGTTGGTCGACTCGGCCACCACCAGCACCGGCGTCGTCTACTCGGCACTGCGGCCCGCGCCGTTCGAGGTCGGCCGGGTGGACGAACGATGACCCGTGCGAGTCAGCCGGCCGGGCGCTCGCCGTTGAGCCGGGCGATGTAGCGCTCGGCGGAGCGCCGGATCGCGGCCGGCCCGTCGCGCAGGACGACGCGGCCCCACCAACCGCCGTAGACGCGGTCGAAGTCGAACCGCTCGACCCGCCGCGCGATGTCGCGGATGGTGGCCTCGTCAAGGGGGATCAGGTTCGGGTAGCTCCACATGAAGCTGACCCACTCCCGGTCCGGCACCACGGTGATCGTGTCGCCGGTGAGCAGGGCGCCACGGCCGGCCGAGCCTGCTGGCCAGTGCAGCACGGCGGCGCCGTCGAAATGCCCGCCGATCCGCGCCACCGTCACGCCCGGCACCGGTTCGGTGTCCTCGTCGAACAGTTCGACGCGTGGCGACGGCCGTTGGATCCACCGCTGGTCGGCGCGCGGGATGAGGATGCGCGCGTCGAACTCGTCGGCGAACTCGACGTTGGCGGCGTAGAAGTGCGGATGCGACATGCAGATCGCGGCGATGCCGCCGAGATCCCGAATCCGCCGGGTCGCCGTCTCGTCGAGCAGCGAGACGCAGTCCCACAGCACGTTGCCGTGCGGCGTGCGCACCAGCAGTGCCCGTTGCCCGATCGCGAACGCGGGCTCGACGCCGATGCCGACCAGACCGGGTTCCTCCTCGCGCAGTGTCGTGGCGTGGTCGCGAGCCAGTTCGGCCATGGTGGTCCACCGCTGGCCGTCCCAGCCCACGTACTGGCGTTCGTCCTGGCAGATCGGACACGCTGCCGGCGGCCGGTCGGTGTCCGGGTACTGCACGCCGCAGGTGGCGCAGATCCAGGCGGGCATCGGGCCGCGTCCTTCCTGCCGGTACGCACGGCTGTGTCGTCACCACCGTAGTGACGAAACGCGTTCACACCACGTTGACTTCGGCCCTGGGTGCGTTGTGCGCGAACCGTTCCGCGCGCAGGGGAGTGACGTCCACGAAGGGCGTGCGGCCGAGATGGAGGTCGCGCACGACCTCGCCGACGGCCGGACCCTGCAGGAACCCGTGGCCGGAGAAGCCGGTCGCGTACAGGAACCGGGACGGCGACGCGGCCTCGCCGATCAGCGCGTTGTGATCCGGCGTGACCTCGTAGAGGCCGGCCCAGCCACCGGTGACACCGACGTCGAGCAGTGCGGGCGCCCTGCGCCGCACGGCCTCGGACAGCAGCGGGAGCCAGTCGTCGGACCGGTCGGTGCGGAAGCCGACCGCTTCCGCCGGATCGGAGATGCCCATCAGCAACCCGCGGCCCTCGCCGTGGAAGTAGAACGTCGACGTGAAGTCGATCGTCATCGGCACGTCCGGTGGCAGGGCCGGGATGGCCTCGGTGACGGCGATCTGGCGGCGCAGCGGGGAGACCGGCAGGTCGACGCCGACCATCGCGCCGACGTGCCGGGACCACGCGCCGGCCGCGCAGATCACGCTGTTGGTGCGGATCGGGCCGCGGGACGTCCGCACCGCGACGATCTCGTCGCCGCGGGTGTCGACGTCGTGCACCTCGCACTGCCGCACCAGGGTCGCGCCGTGCCGGCGGGCGCCCGCGGCATAGCCGTGCACCACCGCCTCGGGGGTGCAGTAGCCGTCGTCCGGGGAGAACGCCGCGCCGACCAGACCTTCAACGCTGATCAGCGGTGACAGCCGGTGTGCCTCGGCGGGGCTGATCAGGCGGCTTGGCACGCCGAAACTGTTCTGCAGCGCGACGTTCGCCTCGAAGGTGGCCAGGTCGGCCTGCGTCGACAACAGGAACAGGTAGCCGGCGCGGTGCAGCCCGATGTCGTGCCCGGGCTCGTCGCCGAACCGGGCGAAGGCCGCCAGGCTGCGCTGGCCGAGCTGGATGTTGAGCTCGTCGGAGAACTGGGCCCGCACACCGCCTGCCGCCCGGGACGTCGACCCGGCCGCCAGCGTGTCCCGTTCGACCAGCACCACGTCCGGGACGCCGGCCTTCGCCAGGTGGTAGGCGATGCTCGTGCCCATCACCCCGCCGCCGATGATCACCGTGCTCGCGGTCGCCGGCAGCGGCGTCACTGCGAGGCCCCCGCGGCGCGCACCGCGGCCCAGGCCACCGCCGCGTCCTGGATGCCGAGCCCGACGCTGTTGTAGAACACGATGTCGTCCTCGGCGCACCGCCCGGTGCGGTCGCCCGCCAGCACGGCGCCCAGCGGTACCAGATCCGCCACGGCGAGTGCGCCGGCCGCGATGGCGGTGACGATCGGCCCGGCGTGGCTCGCTGCCGTGGCCGGATCGTCCACCACCACGGTCGCGGCTCGGCGGACCGTCGCGGCGTCGACCTCGGCCCGGTCCGGCTCGAACGAGCCGATGCTGACCACCGTGCACCCGGGCGCCAGCCACGAGCCGTCGAGCACGGGCGCGGTGGCCAGGGTGCAGGTGGCCACGATCGGCAGGCCCGCGACGGCTGCCTTGGGGTCGTCGGCCGCGCGGACCGGGATGCCGAGTTCGGCGGTGAGCTCGGCGGCGGCGCGGGCGCGTCGCGCCGGATCGGGACTCCAGACGGCGACGGTCCGCAGCGGCCGCACCCTGGCAATGGCGCGGACGTGCGCGCGGGCCTGCACACCGGAGCCGAGCACGCCCAGGTCGGTGGCGTCGGCGCGGGCCAGCGCGTCGATCGCGACAGCGCTGCCCGCGGCGGTGCGCAGCGTCGTCAGCGCCGCGCCGTCCAGCAACGCGACGGGCGACCCGGTCGTCGGGTCGAACACGATCACCAGCGCCGAGACGCTGGGCAGGCCGAGCGACGGGTTCCCCGGATTGACACTGCCGATCTTGGCGATGGCACCGGTGTCGGCCGACAGCCGCGCGAGGTAGCCGAACACGACACTGTCGTCGAACCGACTGGCGTGCATGATCTTCGCGGGCAGGTCGACCGTCCCGCGCCACAGTGCGGTGAACGCCTCCCGCTGCGACCGTGCCACGGTGTCCAGGTCCAGCAGGCGGTGGATGTCGTTCCCAGTCAGGTGACGCAGCTCCGATGGCATCCGGTACTCCTCGGGCGGCAAGGGGTGTCAGCCGGCTACTTCGTTGAATGAGTGAAGAAAACCGCCCCGCATTCTTGAGATGTGCACCGAAGCGTTATATACGCGCTCACTTGTCGTCCGGGTTGAGCGCGCGGAACGCGAAACCGGCGCCGGCACCCGCGACGACCTGCACCACCAGGTAGATCCACACCGTCGACCACGCGAACAGGCCGCCTGCGGCGCCGCCGAGCGCGACGGCCGGGTTGAACACGCCGCCGGAGATCCCGCCGACCGCGAACGCGCCTGCCGCGACGGTGAAACCGATCGCCAGGCCGAAGAAGCCGTTGCCCGGCTGGTCCTTGCTCGTGGCGACGTTCAGCACCACGTAGGCCAGGGCGAAGGTGAACAGCAGTTCCACCAGGGCGGCGGCCAGGAAGGCATGACCGGACAGATGCAGCGTCTTGACCGTCGGCGGGGCCACGATCGCGTTGGCGACCAGCCCGGCGATCACGCCCGCGACGAGTTGCGAGATCCAGTACCCGATGGCCTCGCCCAGCACGATCCGACCGCGTAACAGCACCGCCACGGTAACGGCGGGGTTGTAGTGTCCGCCGGAGATGTGCCCACCTGCGTAGATCATCACCATCAGAACCGCGCCGGCCGCCAATGGCGTGAACGCGCCGCCGCTCAACACGCTGGTGGCAACTGTGAATACGAGGAAGAACGTCCCGATCGCCTCGACGACGTACTTCCGGCCCGCGACCGCCCATGGGGCGATGGGCGCCGCCGTCCGGGTTTTACCGTCCGCCATCTGCTTTCTCCCTTGCATCGAGGTACTGGCGCGGTGTGTCGCCGGGCGCAGCATAACCAGGGCTAAGCGTTGCCGGACGTGGCTATGGTGAGTTGGTATCCGGCGCCTGCGGAGAATTCCGCGGTGAGTGCGTAGCGGTCCGCGCGGACCAGGGTGTGGCGCCATTCGACCGGCCGGCCGCGGGAGTGGCCGAGCCGGTTGATGGAGAAAGCCGCGACGTCGTGGGCGCAGTTCAGTTGGGTGCGCTCGGCGGCGGTGGGGATGACGGCGTGGATGTCCTCGTGGCCGTGGTCGAGGCGGATACCGGTGCGGTCGGCCAGTTCCCGGTAGAGGCTGGTGTGGGTGAAGTCGGCGGCCAGCAGTGGTGCGGCGATGGCGGCGGGGAGCCAGACGCGGTCGAGGGCGAGGGACTGCTCGCCGGCAAGGCGCAGGCGTTCGAGGTAGACCAGCGGGGCGGACGCCTCGAGGTCGAGGCGTTCGGCGACCAGGGCGTCGGCGCGGGTGTCGAAGGTTCGCACGACGCTGGTCTGTGACAGGCCCGCCGCTTCGACGGAGGCGAAGAGACTGTAGAGCGCGCCCACCGGCTGCTCGATCTCCGGCGGGGGCGCCACGCGCGGCTGGCGGCCGCGTTCGGCCATGATCACCCCGTCGGCCCGTAGCTGCCGGAGCGCCTGGCGCACGGTGTGCCTGCTCACACCGTATTCCTCGACCAGGGCCAGCTCACCGGGGAACCGCGCGGCGAACTCGCCCGCGTCCAGCCTGGTCAGCAGCTCGTGCTGGAGCTGGCGCCAGAGCGGATCGGGGCCGACCCGGTCGAGCGTTCGCGTCGCCATGTCGCCCTCCTGGCCGACCATACCGAGTGCTCAATGTACGCACATAGTCTACAGTAAATGTACGTACATTTTGTCGGCGAGGAGGCCCGCGGTGGTGATCGATCCGCATCGGGACGTCGACCGGCCCGAACCGGCCCAGGCGACGCCGAGCGAGGTGCCCTGGCTGCCTCGGGTCGCGCCGGGGCTGTTGCTGACGTCGGCGGTCGCGGCGGCGGCGACGGTCCTTGGTCGACTGGTGCCGGTCGTGGGTGGCCCGGTGTTCGCGATCGTGCTCGGGCTGCTCGCCGCGACGGTGGTGCCCGGCCTGCGCGCGGACCGCTGGGCGCCGGGGGCCGCGGTGGCGTCGAAGTCGGTACTGCAACTGTCCATTGTGGTCCTGGGCACCGGACTGTCGCTGGGGCAGGTGTTCCGGGTCGGCGGGCAGTCACTGCCGGTGCTGCTCGGTACCCTTGCCGTCGCGCTGGGCGGCGCCTGGCTGTTCGGGCGGTGGCTCGGGGTGCGCGGGGCGACCCAGATCCTGATCGGCGTCGGCACCGGCATCTGCGGCGCGTCGGCCATCGCGGCCACCACCGCCGTCATCCGGGCCAGGCAGGCGGAGGTCGCCTACGCGATCAGCACGATCTTCACGTTCAACATCGCCGCCGTGCTGCTGTTCCCGCCGATCGGGCGCCTGCTCGGGCTGAGCCCGCACTCGTTCGGCCTGTGGGCCGGCACGGCGATCAACGACACGTCCTCTGTGGTCGCCGCCGCGTACCCCTACGGCGGGGGCGCCGGTTCCTACGGCATCGTCGTGAAACTGACCCGCACCCTGATGCTGATCCCGATCGTGATCGTGCTGGCGATCCGCACCGCCGGCAAACAGGGGAGCGCTTCGCGTTCCCGGTTCAGCCTGCGCGGGCTGCCATGGCGCAGGCTGGTCCCGGCGTTCCTGGTCGGGTTCGTCGTCGCCGCGGCACTCGACAGTGTCGGCGCGATCCCGGCCGGCTGGCATCCGGCGCTCGCCACCCTGGGCACGTTCCTGATCACCACCGCGCTCGCCGGGATCGGGTTGGCACTGCGACCGGGCGACCTGCGCCGGGCCGGCCACCGCCCACTCCTGCTCGGCGGTCTACTGTGGATCGCCGTCGCGGCCACCAGCCTCGGCCTGCAGGCGGTGACCGGCACGCTCTGATCAGCGTTTGACGCCGACGGCGGCGTAGGCCACGCAGTTGGCCGCGGTCGCCGGGTCGACCTGGTCGTCCGACCGCCACAGCCTGGTCCAGGTGATACCGGGGTCGATCAGTTCGACCAACGGGGTGACCATCGCCTCGAACGCGGCCCTGGACCGCACGTGGCCGGGCAGCGTGGTTTTGGCGTACTGGTCGGCCGCGCGGCGCACCCGCTCGCCTGCCGGGCCGTCGCCGGTCGCGTGGGAGGCGATCAGGCACGACCCGGCCGGCAGCGCGGCCAGGTAGGCGGCCAGCAGGTCGGCCGGGTTCTCCTCGTCGGCCAGGAAGTGCAGCACGCCCATGATCACCACGGCGACCGGCCGGTCGAGGTCGAGCACGGCCCTGGCCTGCGGTGCCGCCAGCACGTCGCGGACCTTGCGCAGGTCCGCGTTGAGCACGGCGACCTCGGTGGCCGGCAGGTGGTCCCGGGCCAGGATCAGTTCGGTGTGCGCCACCGCGACCGGATCGTTGTCCACGTACAGCGTGCGGGCTGCGGGGTCGACGCAACGGGCGGTTTCGTGGGTCGGGCCCGCGGTCGGGATGCCGGCGCCCAGGTCGATGAACTGCGTGACGCCCAGCTCCGTGACCGCCGTGCGGACCGCCCGCTGCAGGAACCCGCGGTTGTGCCGGGCGAAGTCGCGGGCCTCGGGGAACCCGGCGATGATCTTCTCGGCGAAGACGCGGTCGATCTCGAAGTTGTGCGCGCCGCCCAGGTAGTAGTCGTACACCCGCGCGACGCTGGGCGTCGTGAGGTCGACGTCCGGCGGATTCCAGCCTGGGCCTGCGGTCATCGCGGTCTCCTGTCGGTGCGGGCGGGTGTCACATCACATCATGTGACAGCCGGGGCACCCGAACGGCGGGACCGGCCAGATGTAACAGCACTTGTATAAGTGCTGTTACGATGCCGCCATGACCCATCCACCCGACCCGACCGAGCACAGCCGCTGGCGGCCGTTGCGACTGCTGCAGGACGCCATGGACGCCGACATCGGCACGCTCTACACCGAAGCGCGGATCGACGGCCTGAAACCCAGCTTCGTGATGGAGCTGATCCGCCTGCACAGCCGCGGCCCGATGACGATCACCGAACTGGCCGAGTCGGTGCAGCGCACCCACTCGGCGATCAGCCAGAAGGTGGCCGCGATGCGTGCCGCCGGGCTGGTCGAGACCATGGCGGGCCCCGACGCCCGCAGCAAGGTGGTGACGCTCACCGCAAAGACCACCGCCATCGTCGATCGGCTGATGGCGGAATGGCGGGCCACCGAGGCGGCCATCGCGGAGCTCGACGCCGAGATACCGTACCCGCTCGCCCAGGTCGTCACCGACCTCCAGGAAGCATTGCGACGCAAGAGCTTCCACGACCGGATCGCCGAGAAACTGGCTCAGGACAGCGCATGGCAGTGAGGCACGCGCTGCTGGACGTGGCGCCGCTGCGGTCATCGCCGGTGTTCCGGCGGCTGTGGATCGGCCGGGCGTTCTCCGGGTTCGGCGGCCAGATGACGCTGGTCGCGGTGATGTTCCAGGTCTGGCAGCAGACGCACAGCACCGTCTGGACGGGTGCCGTCGGCCTCGCCCAGGCCATTCCGCTCATCGTGTTCGGGCTGTTCGCCGGGTCGCTGATCGACCGGGTGGACCGGCGGGTCTTCTACCTGATCACCACCACCGGCCAGGCCGTGTGTTCGATTCTGTTGGCGGTGCAGGGCTTCTTCTGGCACCTGCCGGTGCCGGCGTTGCTGTTGCTGGTGGCGTCGCAGTCCTGTTTCGGTGCCGGTGGCGGCCCGGCGTCGCGCACCTTCATCCCACGTCTGTTGCCCAAGGAGCAGTTGGCGGCCGGGCTGGCGCTCAACCGGATCGCGTTCCAGGGGGCCATGTTGCTCGGTCCGGCACTGGGCGGGTTGCTGCTGGGCTGGCTCGGTGTCGGCGGTTGCTACCTGGTTGACGCGATCACCTTCGTCCTGGCGTTCTACGGCGCGTTCGGGCTGCCGCCGATGCGGCCCGACGGCACGCCATCGCGTCCCGGCGTGCACGGGGTGCTGGACGGTCTGGCCTTCCTGGTGCGCAATTCCGTCGTGCGCGGCGCGTTGCTCACCGATCTGGCCGCCACGGTGCTCTCGATGCCGACCAGTCTGTTCCCCCTGATCAACGCCGAGCGTTTCGGTAACAACCCACGCACCCTGGGGCTGTTCCTGAGCGCGATCGCGGTCGGCGGGGTGGTCGCGTCGGTGTTCTCCGGGGCGTTCACCCGACTGCCCCGCCCCGGCCTGGTGATGCTCTGCGGATCGGCGGTGTGGGGTGCCGCGCTGGCGCTGTTCGGTGTCTCGCCGAATCCGTGGCTCGGGCTGGCCTTCCTGGCGCTGGCCGGTGCGGCCGACACGGTGTCCGTGGTGACGCGTAGCACGATCGTCCAGCTCCATACGCCGGACGCCCTGCTGGGCCGGGTGGCCGCCGCCGAACAGATCGTCGGGCAGGCAGGCCCGGACGTGGGCAACATGCGCGGCGGTCTGGTCGCCGGCGCGACATCGGGCCTGACGGCCCTGGTCAGCGGTGGCCTGCTGTGCGTCGCGGCGGTGGCGCTGGTCGGCATGACAACACCAGGGCTGCGCCGGTTCGTGCGGTAGCGGCCTGCTCAGTCGGTGTAGCTCGGCAGTGTGCGCAACAGTTCCAGGACCAGGTCCGGGCCGTCGGCCAGGACGTTGTGCCGGGCGTTCCAGTGGTGCACGGCCATGCCGGGGTCGGCTTCGGCCCGGCGGGTGGACCGGGCCATCGGTGAGTCGTCTGGCCAAGTGGCCGCCACGTAGTGCCTTGTCGGGACCTGTCGCCAGGCGCCGGTCAGCGGCAGGGACTGCAGGAGGGTGGCGACCGGGTGGGGCCGGGCCCGCTCGTCGAAGAACGGCAGGGGGTCGAGGCCGTAGCCGGTGCGCGCGCAGCCGGTGACGTACCAGTCACGTTGTTCGTCGTTGGTCAGCGACCAGCACGTGTCCCCGTCGTCCGGCAGGAACGCGTCCAGGTAGACCAGCGCCGCGAACCGGCCGGGACGCCGGTCGGCGACACCGGTGATCACCATGCCCGCGTAGCTGTGTCCGACCAGTACGACGTCGCCGTCGTCCGGCACGTCCGCCGCCACCTGGTCGACGTGCGTGGCCAGCGTGATCAGCTGATCGAGGTGGGGCTGCTGCTCCAGCCCGGCGAGCGTGACCGGCACGGCCGTGTGCCCGTCCTGCTCGACGGCACGCGCGAGCGGCTCGTACCACCAGCCGCCGTGGCAGGCGCCGGGAACCAGGACGAAGGTGGTCATCGTCGAGTGTCCATTCGCATCGGACCACCCTGGCTACGCGGCCAGGACCTGATCGACGAATCGGGTCACCTTGTGCTGAAGTCGCGCGATGCGTTCGTCGGTCGTGATCGTCTCCGCAGGCTGCGGCACGGACGGTTTGCGCCGTGCCCGAACGTACTGACAGCAAGCCAGATCGCCGCAGGCGTAGATGCCCAGCGTGTTGCCGTCCCGTCCGGCCGCGCCGGCCCGGCGGGCGGAGAACAGCGTGACGTCGGCCGCCGCGTGGGTCGTCACGCACAAGCCGCACATCGTCGACTTCAGCCTACTTTTCGGTGGTGGCGCGGCCCGCAACGACAGCCCCACGACGCGATCCGTCCTCGGTAGAACGAGATACGCGTGCTGGACCGCGCGCGGATCGACCCAGCCGAGAAACTCCAGTTCGTCCCACCGCACGTTGTCCAACCCGACCGGCAGGGACAGCTTCCTGGCCTCCCCCTGCGAACAGTTCACGAACGAGGCACGGATCTCGGCCGGGGCGAGCGGGCGCACGACATGTCCTTCGGTGGGCGACGGGACGGATGAGTATGCGCACACCACGCCCGCGCTGCCAAACGCAATAACGCATCCGGTGTCGACCGCGCCCGGTCAGCGTCGCCGAGTGTCCGGGCCGGTGAGCAGGGGATCGGCGAAGCGGCAGATCTCCTCGGCCGCGTCGAACTCCTGGGTGGTCGGCTCGGTCCAGCCGGGGTCGACGGGCGCGCCCGGCCAGGTGTGACCGCCGCCGAGCACCGTCCAGGCCACGACCCGGGTGCCGCCGACGCCGCCATCGGCCGTTGTGCGGCTGGAGAATTCGGTGGTGTGCGTCTGTCCCGGTCCGGGCGGGCAACGGTCGACGGCGCGCCAGTACTCGGCCGTTTCCCGCAGCGACAGCGTCCGGCCACGCAGTTCCCCGTCGGGCCCTCGGCGCCGGGAGTACCCGCCCTCGATCGGTGTGAGCCGGTCCGCGGTGCCGTGGACGAGCATGGCCGACACGGCGTGCGTTGGCTGAAAGTCTTGCAGGGCAACGGGAAGACCGCCCGCGACGGCGGCAAGAACCGCCACCTGGGCGCTTGCCGCCAGCGCCAGCCGGTGGGCCATGAACGCGCCGTTGGAGATTCCCGCCACCACGGCCCGATCCGGCGCCGTGCCGTTCCGTTCTGCCGACCAGCCGATGATCTCGCGCAGAAAGGCGACATCGTCCACTCCGGACTCGTCCGCCGTGGTGACGCCACGGCCGTCGGCCCAGCATCCCGCGTAGCCGTCCGGGTAGGCGATCGCCCAACCCCACGTGTCCGCCTGCTTGTCGAAGGTGGTCCGCTCGCGCATGACCCGTCCGGCCGCGCCCGGATGGTTGCCGTGCAGCACCAGCACCAGCGGCACCTGCCGGTCGGCCGGTGCCACTCGCGGCAGCCGGATCGTGAAGGTTCGCTGCATGCCACCGATCCGCAGCTGATCGCTCATTCCGTGGCGGCAGACAGCCGGTCGACCTCGGCGGGTGTCAGCGTGAGCGTGGCGGCCGGCAGGATCTGGGTGAGCTGCTCGACGGTGCGCGCGCTGGCGATTGGGGCGACGACCCGCGGACGGGCGAGCAGCCAGGCGAGCGCGACGGCGGCCACCGTGGTGTCGTGGGCCGCGGCGATCTCGTCGAGTGCCGCGAGCACCGCGGCGCCACCGTGATCGAGGTACGCACGCGCGGCCTCGGCGCGCCGGGACTCGACGGCCTCGCTGTCCGGCCGGTACTTGCCGGTCAGGAAGCCCTTCGCCAGGGCGAAGTAGGGCAGCACCGCGAGGTCCCATGCGTCGGCGACGGGCCGCATCGTGCGCTCGAAGTCACGTTCGACGAGGTTGTAGTGCGGCTGCAGGACGGTGAACTCGGCGAGCCCGTGTTCGCGCTGGATCTCCAGGGCGGCGGTGAGCCGGCCCGGTGTGTAGTTGGAGGCGCCGAGATGGCGCACCGTACCGGCCTGGACGAGTGCGTCGAAGGCGCGCAGCGACTCCTCCAGCGGCGTGGCTTCGTCGTCGAAATGGGCGTAGTAGAGGTCGATGTGGTCGGTCCGCAAGCGGTCGAGCGAGGCGTGCGCTTCGCGTTTGATCGTTTCCGGGCGCAGGTTGCGGACCGGTCCTCGGCCACCGCCGACCTTCGTGGCCACGACGATCCGGTCGCGGTTGCCCCGGTCGGCCAGCCAGCGGCCGATGATCGTCTCCGACTGGCCGTGCTCGACCAGGTAGGAGTTCGCGGTGTCGATGAAGTTGCCGCCCGCTTCGGTGTAGGCGTCGAGGACGGCCTGGGACCGCGGCTCGTCCGCGGTCCAGCCGAACACGTTGCCGCCGAGGCAGATCGGGAAGATGTCGAGGTCGGTGCGTCCGAGTGCAACCATGGCACCCACGCTAGCCGACCGCGTCCCGGTCGTCCGCGCCCAGGAGCCAACCCTCCGGTGCGGCCAGCGCGGCCGCGTCGGCGGGGCCCCATGAGCCCGCCGGATAGGTCAGGGGAGTGGGCTTGTGGTCGAGCAGTGGGCGCGCGACGTCCCAGACGTGTGCCAGACCATCGGGGCGGGTGAACAGCGAGCGGTCGCCGAGCAGGACGTCGTGGATCAGCCGGGCGTACGGGGGCACCGGGTGGCCGTCTTTCACGGTGGCCAGGTCGATGTCGGCATCGCTGACGCCGAGTTCCAGCGTCACCCCCGGCTCCTTGACGACCGTCCGCACCCGGACGGTGCCCGATCCGGCGAGGGAGAACTGCAGGACGTTGCCGTTGCGGGGCAGGTCCTTCAGCGGGCCATGCGGATCGTGGAACAGCAGGCTGACGACCTGTTGACTCCGCGCGAGCTGCTTGCCGGTGCGCAGCAGGAACGGCACGCCGCGCCAGCGGTCGGTGTCCACCCACAGCCGTGCGGCGACGAACGTCTCGGTCGTGGAGTCCGCCGCGATGCCGTCGGTGGCTCGATAGCCGTCGTACTGGCCAAGGACGACCTCGGCGGGATCGAGCGGCCGGAACGCGGAGATCACCGACTCACGGGCCGCCTGCAGGTCCGCCGCGCCGAGACTGGCGGGTGGTTCCATGGCGACCTCGGCGGCGACCTGGAACAGGTGGGTGACGAGCATGTCGAGGATCGCGCCGGTGGCGTCGTAGAAGGCGGCACGGTCGGCGATGTCGAGTGTCTCCGGCACGTCGATCTGGACGGCCCGCACGTGCTCGCGGCTCCACGCCGCCTCGAAGATCTTGTTCGCGAAGCGGAGTACGTGCAGGTCCTGCGTTGCTTCCTTGCCGAGGAAGTGGTCGATCCGGTACACCTGCGACTCGTCGACGACCCGGTGCACCGCGTCGTCCAGGCTGCGGAACCCGTCCGGTGACGTGCCGAACGGCTTCTCGTAGACGATCCGCGCGTCGGCCGTCAGGCCGTGTTCGGCCAGCGCCTCCGTCAGCGGTCCGAACGCCGACGGCGGGACGGCCAGATAGTGGACGAGCTGGGTGATGCCGCTCCTGGCATGGGCGATCACGTCCAACAGGCTGCCGGGATCATCGGTCGAGAAGCCGCCGCCCGCGAAGAACAGGTTGTCCGCGAACGCCGTCCACCGCGCCGGCTCGGGTTTCTCGCCGAACTCCGCCAACACGCCGCGCACATACTCACGGAAGTCCAGATGCGAGACGTCGCCCCGGCCGTTGCCGACCAGCCGCCACTTCGCCGGCAGCAAACCGGCCACGTCGAGCTGGTAGAACGCGGGCAGCACCATCCGCTTGGCGAGATCACCGGTCGCCCCGAACAGCACGAAGACGGTGGGTTCTGGCTGGGCGCCGAGCGTGTCCATCGAGGTCTCCCGCCTGGCCCCGGTCCGGGGTCCAGCGGAGATCGTACTGAACGTCGGCGCGGCTGTCCGAACAGACGTCGATCGGTTGATCCAGGAATGCGCCGCCGACGATGCGGTTACCGTCCTGGACGGCGGCTGCCGTGGCAATGAGAGCCGGGCCGGCAAATGGTGCGCCGGTGCCGGCCACTAATGTCGGCGGGAAGTCGTTGTCAGTACTTTCAGCCGTCGTCGGCCTGGTCTCCTTCGTCCGGATTCGGTTACTGTCGTTGGGTCAGCGGCCGGCTCATCGGGGTCGCGTTTCGATGGAGAGGGATATGGAAAGCCAGTCCCCGTGGTACCCGAACTACGTGTTGTGCGCATTGGCGCGTTTTGCTTCGTTCGGTTCCCGAACGGCGTTGACGCAACAGAATCGGGAGCTGAACTACACCCAGGCGCGCCAACTCGTGCTCGACCTCGCCGATCGGCTGCGGACGACGGGCGTGCGGCCGGGTGACGTGGTGGGCGTCTTCATGGGTCTCCAGATCGAGAGCCCGCTGCTCCAGCTCGCGCTGCACCTGGTCGGCGTCCGTTCGGTGTGGATCGACATCACCGCGATGCCGAACGAGATCGACCAGTATCTGAAGGTCGCGTCGGTGGACGTCCTCATCTATGACGCGCGGACCGTCGCCGAGCCGGGTGCCGCGCTCGGCAGGCGACTCGGGGTGCCCGTGCTCTGCCTCGGTCCGGACGGGGCAGGGCCGGATCTGCTCGCCCCCGGACCGACGGTGGACCAGGTTCCCGTCGCGACGGACGCGCCGGTCGAGTCGATCTTCCAGACCAGCGGTACGACCGGCGTGCCCAAGTCCGTGCACCATCGCCATGTCTTCTACGCCCAGCTCGGCGAACTCGCGGACGAACTGGTCGCGGCGGACCAGTGGCGGACCCGGCACCTGTCGTTCTCCCGGCTCAGCCATCCGGCCGGCCAGATCTCGTCGCTGCTCTACCTGTTCAGCGGCGGCACCCTGGTGTTCGTGCCGACGTTCGAGCCGGGCGACTTCATCGCGGCGATCGTCCGCGAGCGGCCCACCTCGGTCTACATGGCGCCGCCGATGTTCTACCAGATCCTGGATCACCCGTCGTTGGCCGACGCCGACCTGAGCAGCCTGACCACGTTCAACATCGGCGGCTCCGCGCTGAATCCGACCAGGGTGCGGCAGGGGATCGACCGGTTCGGACCGATCCTGCGGGTGACGTACGGGCTGAGCGAGTCGCCGTTCATCACGGCGTATCCCAACGTGGGCACCGACCCGGACCGGGTGCGGTCCTGCGGACGTACCTACGGCGACGTGCGGGTGGAGATCCGTGACGAGGCCGGGTCGCCGGTCGGGATCGGCGAGACGGGCGAGCTCTGGGTGTGGAGCAGGCTGAACTTCGCCGGCTACTGGGGACAACCCGACCTCACCGCGGCCGCCCTGGTCGACGGCTGGGTACGGACCCGCGATCTCGCCTATCAGGACGCGGACGACTACCTCTATCTGGTGGGCCGGACGTCGGACATGATCCTCGCCGGCGTGAGCTCGAAGTGCGTGTATCCACGGCCGATCGAGGACATCCTGGCCACCCATCCGCATGTGCGGGCGGCGGCCGTGATCGGGGTACCGGACGAGGCGCAGGGCGAGGCGGTGCACGCGTTCGTCGTCCGCGAACCGAACGTGACCGTGACCGAGGACGAACTCGTGACGCTGGTACGCGGCCAACTCCACCCGTCCTGGGCGCCGCGCACGATCGACTTCGTCGACAGCCTGCCCACCACCGCCATCGGCAAGGTGAACACGAGGGCACTGCGCGACCGGTACGCCAGAGACCACCAGAGGGCGGTCAGGTCCTGACGTAGGCCGCCAGGTGCTCGCCGGTCAGGGTGGCGCGGTCGGCGACCAGGTCGGCGGGTGTGCCCTCGAAGACGATCCGGCCGCCGTCGTGGCCCGCGCCGGGGCCGAGGTCGATGATCCAGTCGGCGTGCGCCATGACCGCCTGGTGGTGCTCGATGACGATGACCGACTTGCCGGCGTCGACGAGCCGGTCGAGCAGGCCGAGCAACTGCTCGACGTCGGCGAGGTGCAGGCCGGTCGTGGGCTCGTCGAGGACGTAGACGCCGCCCTTCTCGGCCATGTGGGTGGCCAGCTTGAGCCGCTGCCGCTCGCCGCCGGACAGCGTGGTGAGCGGCTGGCCGAGACTGAGGTAGCCGAGCCCGACGTCGGCCAGGTGGGTCAGGATCTGGTGCGCCGC
>DASXXM010000447.1:0-10906 GCA_036503065.1 Pseudonocardiaceae bacterium
GGCGGCAGGGAACTCGTTGCCTGGGCGGTTGAGGGCGAGCGAGCGGGTTTCTCGACGCTGGCCACCCTCGACCGCATGGTCTACGACAGCTACGAGTGCCTGACCACGCTCGCCGCGGCCGCCGCCGTGACCGAGCGGATCAGGCTGACCACCGCGATCATGATCGCGCCGCTGCGCACCGACACCGCGCTGCTGGCCAAGCAGGCGGCCACCGTCGACCGGATCGCCGACGGCAGGCTCGTGCTCGGCGTCGCGGTCGGCGCCCGACCCGACGACTTCACCGCCAGCGGCGCCGCGCACCGGACGCGGGGACGCAGGCTGGACCACCAACTCGCTGAGCTGCGCCAGATCTGGGCCGGCGAGCGACGGGGTTTCGCGGGCGGGATCGGGCCACGCCCGACCCGGCAGGGCGGCCCCGAGTTGGTCCTCGGTGGACACTCGCCGGCAGCCATCGCCAGGGCCGCCGCGCACGGCGACGGGTGGATCTCCGGCAGCGGTGGTCCCGGCATGTTCGCCGGCGGCGCCGCGGCCGTCCGGGCGGCGTGGCGGGACGCGGCCCGGCCGGGTCGGCCCCGGCTGCTGGCGTTGGCCTACTTCGCGCTGGGCGACGACGCCCAGGCGGCGGCCACCGAACACCTGCACGACTACTACGGTTTCGCGCCACCGTACGCGCAGCTCGTCGCGAACAACGCGGCCGTCGGCGCGGACGGCGTCGCGGCCACGGTCGATGCGTTCGAGCGGGCCGGTTGTGACGAGTTGATCATGGTGCCGTGCTCGGCCGGGATCGAGCAGGTCAAACTGCTCAGTGCCGTGTTGACGAAATCCTGATCCGGATCGTTTTCGAATGGCCCCGCCACCGGCGGGGCCATTCGCTTTTCTGGGCAAAGGTGCCTATCACGGTCAGGACAAGTGGCCCACGACGGTGGGACCCCGTCGGTGTGGACTCAGACCAAGCAACCTGGGAGATGACAACATCTGCTGGCGCACAAAGGGAAACAACCGTCCACACCAGACGAGGTCGATTGATGAACAGGTCATTGATTGTCGCGAAGATGCTGCCACAGTCCGAACGGGAGGTCGCGGCGATCTGGGGTGAGTCCGACCAGACCGAACTGCCGCGGGTCGCCGGTGTCCTGCACCGCTCGCTGTGGCGACTCGGCGACCTGTACGTGCACCTGCTGGAGACCGAACAGACCGGCGCCGAAACCGTGGAAACCGCGCGGCGCCACCCGGAGTTCGCGCGGATCAGCGACCGGCTCCTGCCCTACATCAGCCCGTACCTGCCGACCTGGCGCTCGCCGAAGGACGCCCAGGCGCAGTGCTTCTACGAGTACGCGCCCACCGGCGCGCTGCGATGACCCGCATCACCACAAGAAGGTTGACGACAAAGGAGGTCGGCATGACAAGGCAAATCGGCTTGGACATTCGCGGCGAGCTGGACGACATCGTGGTCCGGGCGGCGGGCGTGTCGCAGGCGACGCTGGATACCGCGGGTGACCAGCCGCTGGTGGACCTGGGGTTGGACTCGTTGGCCGCCATGGAACTCCAGTCGATCACGCAGGCCCGCTACGGCGTGCGTATCCCGGACGAGTCCCTGGAGATGAGCCTGCCGCAGATCGCGCACTTCGTCACGACGCGCCTGACCGAGGAGGCATGAGATGAGCGGACACACCGAGCAGAGCATCGTGATCAGGGCGCCGTTCGAACTGGTCTGGGACATGACCAACGACGTCCCGAGCTGGCCGGACCTGTTCACCGAGTACGCGGCCGCCACGGTACTGGAACGTGACGGCGAGACCGTCACGTTCCGGCTGACCATGCACCCGGACGAGAACGGCAAGGTCTGGAGCTGGGTCAGCCAGCGCACGCCGGACCTGGCGCGCCGCGAGGTGTACGCGCACCGCGTGGAGACCGGGCCGTTCGAGCACATGAACATCTACTGGACCTACCGCGAGGAAGACGACGGCGTCCGCATGACGTGGATCCAGGACTTCCGGATGAAGCCGAGTGCCCCGGTCGACGACGAGCAGATGACCGACCGGCTCAACACCAACTCGCCCGTCCAGCTCAACGTGATCAAACGCAAGATCGAGGCCGCCGCCGCGCGGCTGGCCAACATCCGCTGAACACCCTGCATGGAGATCCGATGACCACCACCAGTAAAACGGTCGCACGTAGCGACATCCCGCCCAACACCCGCCGCGGCGCCGAGATCCGCGTGCTGCTCGGCCCCGCGACGGTCGGCGCCACCACGGGCTTCCTCGGCGTTGCCACGCTGGAACCGGGCGAGAGCATCGCCGAGCACTACCACCCCTACAGCGAGGAATTCCTCTACGTGATCTCGGGGAGCCTCACCGTCGACCTGGACGGCGAGCCGACCGTGGTGCCGGCCGACAGTGGCGTGCTGGTACCGATCAACGCGCGGCACCGGCTGCGCAACACCGGTACCGAGCAGGTCCGCGCCGTGTTCCACCTGTGCCCATTGGCACCCCGGCCCGAACTGGGGCACGTGGACACCGAGACGGCCGTTGAGGCTGCCGATTTCGCGAGGCGGGCATGAGTGCCACGGGTTTATCCGACAAAACACTACGTAGAACCGTTGTCACCGGGATCGGTGTCGTCGCGCCGGGCGGGCTGACCAGGAAGGACTTCTGGTCGTGCATCACCGCCGGCCGCACGGCGACCCGACGGATCACCATGTTCGACGCGTCGACGTTCCGCTCCCAGGTGGCCGCCGAGTGCGACTTCGACCCGGCCGCGGCCGGGCTGTCGCCGAGGGACATCCGGCGGTCGGACCGGTACATCCAGTTCGGCCTCGTCGCCGCGGCCGAAGCGCTGGCCGACAGCGGCCTCGACCTGGACGGCGAGTGGCTGCGCAACCGGACCGGCGTCGTGATGGGTTCGGCCGTCGGCGGCACGACCGCGCTGGAGGCCGAGTACGTGGTCGTCAGCAACCAGGGCCGGGACTGGCTGGTGGACCACGACTACGCGGGCCCGTTCATCTACCAGGCGCTGGTGCCCAGCAGCCTGGCGGCGGACATCGCGGTGCACCACGGCGTGCACGGCCCGGTCCAGGTCGTGTCCACCGGCTGCACGTCGGGCATCGACGCGATCGGCTACGCCCACCAGCTCGTGCAGGACGGCGAGGCGGACGTGGTGATCGCGGGCGCGTCGGACTCGCCGCTGTCGCCGGTGACGGCCGCGTCGTTCGACGCGATCAAGGCGACCACACCGAACAACTCCGATCCAGAGCACGCATCGCGGCCGTTCGACGCGCAGCGCAGCGGGTTCGTGCTCGGCGAGGGTGCCGCGGTGCTGATCCTGGAGGAGCTGTCGCACGCGCTGCGCCGCAACGCGCCGATCTACTGCGAGGTCACCGGCTATGCCGCGCGCAGCAACGGTTTCCACATGACCGGCCTGCGGCCCGACGGCCTCGAGATGTCGCTGGCGATCGACGAGACCATGCGCCAGTCCCGGCTCAACCCCGAGGACGTGTCCTACATCTGCGCCCACGGCTCCGGCACCCGCCAGAACGACCGGCACGAGACCGCCGCGTTCAAGCGGTCGCTGGGCCAGGCCGCGTACTTCATCCCGGTCAGCTCGATCAAGTCCATGGTCGGGCACTCGCTGGGCGCGATCGGCGCGATCGAGATGGCCGCGTGCGCGCTGGCCATCAACACCAACGTGGTGCCGCCGACCGCGAACTGGGCCAACCGCGACCCGGAGTGCGACCTGGACTACACCCCGAACACCGCCCGTGAGCTGCCGGTGCACGCCGCGCTGTCGGTGGGCAGCGGGTTCGGCGGGTTCCAGTCGGCCATGATGTTCCGCCGCCTGACGGCGGTGTCGGCGTGACGCGGCGAGGGGTGATCACCGGGCTCGGCGTGGTGGCACCGAGCGGGATGACCGCGGACGAGCACTGGGACACGGTCACCGCCGGCAAGAACAAGCTGGCCGAGATCAGCCTGTTCGACGCGTCCGGCTACCCGGTCAAGCTGGCGGGCGAGGTGCGCGACTTCGACGTCACCGGCCAGGTGGACGGCAGGCTCAAGGTGCAGACCGACCGCTGGACGTGGATGGCGTTGGTGGCCGCGGAGCAGGCGCTGGCCGACGCCGGTGTCGACGTGTCCACCGTGGACCCGGACGAGCTGTCGGTGGTGCTGGCCAGTTCGTCCGGCGGCAACCAGTTCGGCCAGCGCGAGCTGCAACGGCTGTGGAGTCAGCCGGACCGGACCGTCGGCGCCTACCAGTCGATCGCGTGGTTCTACGCGGCGACGGTCGGCCAGCTCTCCATCAAGCACCAGGCCAAGGGCCCCAGCAGCGTGCTGGTGTCCGAGAGCACCGGCGGCCTGGAGAGCCTCGGGCACGCGGCCCGCACGATCAACCGGGGCAGCTCGGTGGTGCTGGCCGGCGGCCTCGAAGCGCCGCTGAGCCCGTACGCGCTGGCCTGCCAGCTGGGCAGCGGGCGCCTGTCGACCTGCCGCGATCCGCTGCGGGCGTACCGGCCGTTCGACGCGGACGCCACCGGTTACGTGCCGGGGGAGGGCGGCGCGGTCCTCATCGTGGAGGCACTCGACCACGCCCTGGCCAGGGGCGCCACGATCTACGGCGAGATCGCAGGCTGGGGCTCGACACACGACGGCCGGCACACCGTGCCCGGCTCCGGCGGCTCCGCGGCGCAGTACGCCCGTGCGATGCGCCTTGCGTTGGCACAGGCCGGGATCGAGCCGTCCGATGTGGACCTGGTCATCCCGGACGCGCTCGGCGTGCCCGAGTTCGACCGCACCGAGACCGAGGCGATCGACGACGTGTTCGGCACGCACGGCGTCCCGGTCACCAGCCACAAGGCGCTCACCGGCCGGCTGTACCAGGGCGGCTCGGCACTGGACGTGGTGACCGCCCTGCTGGCCCTGCGCACCCAGGTGGTGCCGGGCAACGCGGGCTCCGACAACCCGGCCTGCGACCTGGACTTCGTGCCGGCCACTCGAGAATCCACAGTGGACTCCGTGCTGGTCGGGGCACGCGGGTTCGACGGCTACAACAGTTCCGTGCTGCTGCGCCGGTACGTGCCGGCCGAGACAGGAGAACGACGATGAACGAAAAGCGGGCTCGGGTGGTGTTCCTGATCAGGGTGCCGGCCGCGCGCACGCAGGACTTCCTGGACGCCTACCAGCAGATCCGCTACGAGGTGGCCAACGGCGTGCCGGGCCACATCGTGGACCAGGTCTGCCAGTCGCCCGCCGACCCGGAACAGTGGCTGATCACCAGCGAGTGGGACTCGATGGCCTCGTTCGAGGCGTGGGAAAAGAGCGAAGGCCACCGTACTCTGGTCCGCCCGATGCGGGAGTGCATGGCGGAGGCCAGGTCGATCCGGTTCGACGTCCGCGTCGAGACGTCCCGGCAGGAAGCGGGGGTCCGGTGATGTTCCCGATCATGACCGTGTGGGTGCTGGCCGCCTCCGGCATCCAGCTCGGCACGCTGTGGATCATGAAGCTGTCCATCCTGCCGATGCTCAACTCCCTGCCCTACGACCGGTACGTGACCACGGCACAGCTCATCGACATGCACGCCTTCCACCCGATCGCGGTATGGAACGGCGTGATCTGTGCCGGCATCGGGTTCGCCGCGGCGGCGGAGTCGCCGAACTCGGCGACGGCCGCGATGTTCGTGTTCGGGTCGCTGGCCATGATCATCGTCGGCATCGCGTCCGAGGGCTTCAACCGGCCGATCTGGCGGCAGATCGAGCACTGGAGCCCGGAGCGCATTGCCCCCGGTTGGGACCGCAAGCGGTCGCACTGGCACCTCGCGCACCAGGTGCGCACCTACGCCGCCATCGCCGCGATCGCCGCCTACGTCGCGGCGTTCGTCCTGGGAACCGCGTGAGGAGCATTCGATGAAACTGGTGGTACTCGGCCCGACCGGCCGGATCGGCAGGCAGGTGGTGCGCAGGGCGCTCACCGAAGGGCACTGGGTGACGGCGGTGTCGCGGCACCCGGACGCGGTCACCTGCGTGCACGACAACCTCACCGTGGTCCCCGGCGACGTGCTGGCGCGCGAGACGCTGTACGCCCCGCTGGCCGCCGCCGACGCGGTGGTGTTCGCGGTCGGCTCGCCCGGCCGTGGGCCGACGATCGTGCGCTCCCAGGGGATCGCGACGGTGGCGAAGGTCATGCGCGCCACCAACGTCGCGCGGCTGATCGTGCTGTCGCCGAGCGCGGTCGCGATCAGCCCGCGCGCCACGCCGGCCAGGAAGCTCACGTTGCGCTTCGTCACGCACAAGTTGGAGCGCAACCCGTTCAACGACGTCGAGCGGATGGAGGACGAACTGCGCCACACCGACCTGGACTGGTCGATCGTGCGGTCGAGCAGCCTGCGCGACTCGGCGCCGACCGGGTCCTATGTGGTCGTACCGGACGGGGAACTGCGGCGCGAGCGGCCGGTGGCAGTGCCCGACCTGGCCGACTTCGTGGTCCGGCACGCCGCGGACCGCACCGCCCGGCACGACACCGTGACCGTGACGGGCCCGGCGTGACCGGCAGGCGCCGGCTGCTGCTGACACTGCACGTGTCCAGTTCGGCGTCCAACGTCGGCGCCACCGTCCTGACGCTGGCGCTGCTGGTCGGTGCCGGCGTCGGGGCGGCACCGGCGGGACTCGGCACGCTGTGCGTCTACGGCGTGCTGGTGCCGCTGCTGGTCGCCGGACTGCTGACCGGCGTGGTGTCCGCGCTGACCTCGCCGTGGGGGCTGTTTCGGCACGGCTGGGTGGTCAAGAAGCTGCTTCTCACGCTGGCGGCGATCGCCGTCGGCCTCGCGGTGGTCGGTCCCGGCACGAGCTGGGTCCGGTCCGCCGGGCTCGCGGTGGTGCTCGCGCTGCTGCTGCTCACCACGACCCTGTCGGTGTTCAAACCGAGGAACCGGCGTGTCCCGGCCTGACCGGGGAACGTGCCCATCCCGTACGGGGAACCTGCCCAGCCCGTCGGGATCAGGCGATCTCGTTGTGGTGCAACGGTTCGTGCCAAGCTCCGTGAATTGAGCAATCTCCCATCTTGCGTGCTGAGGAAGTGACATGGCGAACGAAGGGCTCGGCCGGGATCAGTTGATCGCCGCCTACCGGACGATGCGCACCATCCGGGAGTTCGAGGAACGCGTCCACGAGCGGTTCGCGGCCGGCGAGCTGCCCGGCGCGGTGCACCTGTACGTGGGCCAGGAAGCGGTCGCGGCCGGCGTGTGCGCGGCGCTGGCCGATGACGACTACATCGCCAGCACCCATCGCGGGCACGGTCACGCCATCGCCAAGGGCTGCGACCTGACCGGGATGATGGCCGAGATCTACGGCAAGTCCACCGGTCTGTGCGGCGGCAAGGGCGGCTCGATGCACATCGCCGACTTCGAGCGGGGCATGTTGGGCGCCAACGGGGTCGCGGCCGGCGGCGTGCCGCTGGCGTGCGGTGCCGCGCTCTCGGCGAAGCAGCGCGAGTCCGGCCAGGTGGCCGTGGCGTTCGTCGGTGACGGCGGCGCGAACCAGGGCGCCTTCGCGGAAAGTCTGACCCTGGCGTCGGTCTGGCAGCTGCCGGTGGTGTTCGTGGTGGAGGACAACGGCTACGCCCAGTCCACCGGCACCCGCTTCCACCTTGGCGGCCGGGACATCGCGGCCCGCGCCGAGGCCGTCGGCGTCCCCGCGGTGGTGGTCGACGGGTACGACTTCGCCGCGGTGCACGCCGCTGCCACCGACGCGGTGGCACGTGCCCGTGCCGGCGGCGGACCGTCCCTTGTGGAGTGCAAGGCGCAGCGGTTCCTCGGCCACATGGAGGGCTGGGACCACCAGGCCTACCGGGGTGCCGGCGAGGTCGACGCGCTGTGGGCCGAGCACGACTGCATGCGGCTGCTCACCGACCGGCTACTCGCCGACGGCACGGTCGAGCGGGCCGAACTGACCGAAGTGGACCGTGCCGTGCGCGCCGCGGTGGACGTCGCCGTCGAACAGGCCCGTGCCGCACCGGAACCCACCGTCGATCAGCTGCTGGCCGACGTCTACGTGAACTACTGAGCTCATCAGAAGAAGGGGAAGACTGACGTGACGAGAATCATCTCGTACCTGGAAGCGGTGGGCGAGGCGCTGGAACAGGAGCTGTGGCGCGACCCGTCGGTCGTGGTGTTCGGCGAGGACAACATCGGCGGCACCGGCTGCGACGGCACGCTGGGCAACGCGTGGGGCCCGACCAAGGGCCTGCACGAGAAGTTCCCCGGCCGGATCTTCGACACCCCGATCACCGAGTCCGCGTTCGTCGGCGCCGCCGTCGGCGCGGCCGCCACGGGCCTGCGTCCGGTGGTGGACCTGCTGTTCGTCGACTTCGCCGGTGTCTGTTTCGACCAGATCCTCAACCAGGCCGCGAAACTCCGCTACATGGTGGGCGGCAAGGCACGGGTGCCGCTGGTGCTGCGCGCCATGTGGGGCGCCGGCATGCGACGCGGCGCCCAGCACTCGCAGGCGCTGTACCCGATCTTCGCGCACATCCCCGGCCTGAAGGTCGTCGTGCCGGCCACCCCGGCCGACGCGAAGGGCCTGATGGCGGCGGCGATCCGGGACGACGATCCGGTGATCTTCTTCGAGCACAAGATGCTCTACTTCACCCGCGGCGAGGTGGCCGAGCAGCCCTACGAGATCCCGTTGGGCCAGGCCAGGATCGTCCGGCCCGGCAGCGACTGCACGGTCGTGGCGATCGGCCGGATGGTGGCCGAGGCCATGGCCGCGGCCGACGAACTGGCCACGGAGGGCATCGACTGCGAGGTCGTCGACCCCCGCACGATCTCCCCGCTGGACACCGCGACGCTGTACGACAGCGTGCGGCGCACCGGCCACCTGGTCGTGGCCGACGAGGCCAACCCCCGGTGCGGCGTTGCCGGGGACATCGCGTCCCTGGTGGCGGAGAACGTCTTCGACGCGCTGCGCGGCCCGGTCCGGATGGTGACCGCGCCGCACGCGCCCACCCCGTTCACCCCGGCCCTCGAGGACGCGTACGCGCCAACGGCCGAGCACATCGCGACCGCGGTACGCGCCACGGTCAGCTGGTCCAAGTCAAAGGAGCACGCAACATCATGAGCGAACACCCGAACATCGAGCTGATGCGCAAGGTCTACGACGCGTTCGGCACCGGCGACGTGCAGACCGCGGGCTCGTACTGGACCGAGGACGCGGTGCACCACTACCCCGGCCACAACCCGCTCTCCGGTGAACACAAAGGACTTGCCGAGTCGATCGCCTTCGCGAACAAGATCTTCGAGCTGACCGAGGGCAGGCTGCGGATGGACGTGCTGGAGATCGGCGCCAGCGACAACCACGCGTTCGCCCTGCTGCACACGCACTACGAGCGCAAGGGTGTCGTGCTGGAGATGCCGTTCGTGAACGTGGCGCGGATCGAGGACGGCAGGATCGCCGAGTTCTGGACCTACCCCAACGACGTGTACGCCACCGACGAGTTCTGGAACTCGTGACGAGCGAGGAGAAACCGACATCATGAGCACCGTTATCGTCATCGGCGGCAGCGTGGTCGGCCTTGGCGCCGCACTCGCGCTGGCCGACCGCGGCCACCAGGTGGAGATCCTGGAGCGGTCCGCCGACCAGCCGCCGACCACCGTGGCCGAGGCCGCGGACCGGCACCGCCCGACCGTGCCGCAGGCGTTGCACTCGCACGCCTTCGCCTCGCTGGGCTGCAATCTGCTGCGCGACCGGGCCCGGGACGTCTACGACGGCCTGTTCGCCGTCGGCGCGACCGAGGTCAACCTGGCCGACCACGTCCCGCCGATGCTGCGCGACTTCCGGCGTGAGCCCGGTGACGACAACCTGCGGATGGTGATCAGCCGCCGGTCCACGTTCGAACTGGTGCTGCGCGAGCGCGCGCTGGCCCGGCCGGGCGTCCGGCTGACCACCGGCGCGACCGTGCGCGGCCTGATCACCGCGGCCGACGACGCGCAGCGCGTGATCGGGGTGCACCTGTCCGACGGGCAGACCAGGGCCGCGGACATCGTCGTCGACGCCACCGGCCGCCGGTCCGCCGCGGACGAGTGGCTGGCCGACGCCGGGCTGCCGGTGCCGACGGTCACCAGCGAGAGCTGCAAGATCGTCTACTACACCCGGTACTACCGGATGCTCGGCGACACCCCGCCCGGCCCGCTGAACCGGGGTTTCGGCGCGGGCGGCCTGTGGGACAGCTACACGGCGGTGCTGTTCCTTGGCGACAACCGCACGTTCTCCATCTCGGTGGGTGTCCTGCCGGGCGACCACGAGCTGAAGGGCCTGCGCGATGAGGCGGCGTTCACCGCGGCCATCCGGGCCACGCCGCTGCTGGCCGGCTGGGTGGCACCGGGCAACTCCGAACCGATCTCGCCGGTCTACTCGATGGGCGGCCTTGACAACTCGCTGCGCCTGCCCGCGCCCGACGAGTCCCTGGTCCGCGGGTTCTACGGCCTTGGCGACGCGGTGTGCACCACCAACCCGTCGTACGGCCGGGGCGTCTCGCTCGGCCTGAGCCACGCCTTCGCCCTGGCCGACCTGCTCGACGAGCACCCCGAGGTCGACGCCGAGCAGGCAGGCGAGTTCGCCAAGCGCACCGAGCACCTGGTGCGCCCGTGGTGGGAGGAGGCGGTGGCCAACGACCGTGGCCGGGCCGGCCTCTGGGAGGCCACGCTGGCCGGCGAGGCGCCGCGGCGGCCACCTGCCGGCATGGTGACGTTCGGGACGGCGGTTGCCGCGTCGACGCAGGACGCGCAGGTCTGGCGTCGGGTGGCCAACGTGATGATGATGCTGGCCCCGCCCAGCGCGCTGTACGGCGACGAGGACATCCGGCAGCGGGTCGGCCGGGCGCTGTCCGGCGGCCCGCCCCCGCAACTGCCCGGTGCGAGCAGGGCG
>DASXXM010000448.1:0-1590 GCA_036503065.1 Pseudonocardiaceae bacterium
AGACGGACCTGCTGCGCGACCACGTGTGGATCGACGCGGCCGACCAGCCGTGGACGCGCGGCGGCAGCTATCTGGTGGCGCGGCGGATCCGGATCTACGTCAACCAGTGGGACCGGGACTTCCAGGCAGACCAGGAGAACGTGTTCGGCCGCGTCAAGTCCACCGGCGCGCCGCTGACCGGCACGACCGAGTTCGACACCCCGGACTTCGCCGCGCGCAACAGCGACGGCACCCCGGTGATCCCGGCCGACGCGCACATTCGCCTTGCCGCGCACGAGAACAACGGTGGCCTGCGCATCCTCCGGCGCGGCTACTCTTTCACCGACGGCATCGACACCACCGGCAACCTGCTGGGCGGCCTGTTCTTCGTCGCGTTCATGCGCGATCCGCGGCAGTTCGTCACGCTCCAGACCAGACTGGGCACCCAGGACGCGCTCAACGAGTACATCCAGCACGTCGGCAGCGGGTTGTTCCTGTGCCCGCCGGGGCTGCCGGCCGGCACGACGTGGGCCGAGCAGCTCTTCGGTGTGTGACTAGACTCGTGGCGTGAGCCAACAACCGGACCGACCTGCGCACCTGGAACTGCGCGCGTCGGATGCCGACCGGGAACGGGTGGCCCAGATACTGCACAACGCGATGGGCGAGGGCCGGCTGACGATCGCCGAACTCGACGAGCGGCTCCAGCAGGTGTACGCCGCCAAGACCCTCGGTGACCTGGTGCCGATGACTGCCGACCTGCCGGTCAACGCTGCGTCCGCGCTCCCGACGCCGATGCCCCGCCCGGTGCCGGCCAACCGGATCGGCGGCACGCCGAGCGGCCAGAACGCCTTCGCGATGATGTCCGGCTTCCGCCGCGACGGCGTGTGGACCGTGCCCCGCTTCTACACCGTCTTCGTGTTCATGGGCGGCGGCGAGATCGACCTGACCCAGGCCCGCTTCGCCGACACCGAGTGCACCATCCAGGTGATCGCGTTCATGGGCGGCGTCGAGGTCATCGTGCCGGACGACATCACCGTCCGGGTGACCGGTTTCGGCTTCATGGGCGGCTTCGACCACCGCGGCGGCCACGAGGGCCCGCCGGGCAGCCCGGTGCTCACGGTGACCGGCTTCGCCATGATGGGCGGGGTCGACGTGCACCCGCCCAAGCGCAAGAAGCAGCGTGACCGTAACCAGCTGGACGCCTGATCCGTCCTACGTGGACGGTCTGACCACCCCCGTTGGCCCTAGACTGGCACGCATGGCTGCTCCGTCAACGTCGACCGACGTTCTGCCGGCCGATCTCGCCGAGGTGACGCGGGATGAATCCACCCTGCGTCGTTTTCTGCACGGCCTACCGGGTGTGGACCAGGTCGGTGCCGAGCAGCGCGCGGCCACACTGGCCACCCGCAGCATCAAGAAGGCCAGCAAGCTCTGGGCCATCGACACCGCGATCAGCATGGTCGACCTGACCACGTTGGAGGGCGCCGACACCCACGGCAAGGTCCGCTCGCTGGCCGCCAAGGCTCGTCGGCCCGACCCCGATCGACCGGACACCCCGCAGGTCGCGGCCGTGTGCGTGTACCCGGACCTGGCCGAGGTCGCCGTGCGGGC
>DASXXM010000449.1:0-5672 GCA_036503065.1 Pseudonocardiaceae bacterium
CGGACCGGCGACCAGGAGAATCACGTCTACGTCTCGGTCGGTCATCAGCAGATGATGACCGACCCCATGAAGCCCCTTGGGCTTTCCATGTGGCAGCTGACGGCCATGGTGCCGATGTACGAGGCAGGCGGGCGGCTGTTCGTCGACACCACGGCCCGCCTGGCCTCGCCCGCGAGCCGCGCCGCCCTGCTGGACGTCATCGGCAGAGGTGATCCGCTGACCAGGGACGCTCTGGAGACCGTCCTGCACCGCGACGATTTCGTCCCGTCGCTCCCGGACGCGGGTCCTGTCGGGCCGCCGGCCGGCGGTGCGTCCGCCCCGGTCCAGGCCGATCCGGCCATCGTCACCGAGCTGATCGAGCGCAGCCAGGTGTCCATCGCCGCCCTGGAGCGCGACATCCGGACGAAGACCGGACCGGCGCTGTTCGACTTCCTGCTGGAGTCCTTCGAGGAGCACAAGCGAGTCCTCGGTGATCCGCTGAACTTTCGGGCGATCATGGCGGGGATGGATGCCACGTGGTGGCTCAACGACAACCTGCAGGAGTGGCTGGGCGAGAAGAACGCGGCCGACACGCTGACGCTGTCCGCCCCCGACAACGTCACGTCGGAGATGGGCCTGGCGCTGCTCGATGTCGCGGACGTGATCCGCGCGCAGCCGGAGGTGGTGGCCTTCTTGCAGAGCAGCCAGGACGAGAGCTTCCTGGACGAGCTGCCGAAGCTCGCGGGTGGGACCGAAGCGCGCGACGCCATCGAGTCCTATCTCGACCGGTACGGCATGCGCTGCGTCGGTGAGATCGACATCACGAGGCCACGTTGGCGCGAGCGCCCCAGCACGCTCGTGCCCGTGATCCTCGACAACGTCAGGAACTTCGAGCCGGGCGCCGCCCAGCGGCGCTTCGAGCAAGGGCGGCAGAAGGCGCTGCAGAAGGAACAGGACGTGCTGTCACGCCTGCGGGCCCTGCCGGACGGGGACCAGAAAGCCGACCAGGCCAAGCGGATGATCGATCAGGTCAGAGCCTTCATCGGGTACCGGGAGTACCCGAAGTACGGCATCGTCAGCCGCTACTTCGTCTACAAGCGGGCCCTGCTGGCGCAGGCCGAGCGCCTCGTGCGGGCCAACGTGCTGCTTGAGACGGAGGACATCTTCTACCTCACGTTCCAGGAACTCCACGACGTCGTGCGCACCAACCAGGTGGATCACCAGCTCATCCAGCAGCGCAAGGACGCGTTCCGGTCGTACCAGGCGCTCACACCGCCCAGGGTGCTCACCTCGGATGGCGAGGCCGTCACCGGGTCGTACCGACGCGACGACTTGCCGGCCGGCGCCCTGGTCGGCCTACCGGTTTCCGCCGGGACCATCGAGGGAAGGGCCCGCGTCATCCTCGACATGGCGCAGGCCGATCTCGAAGCGGGCGACATCCTGGTCACGACCTTCACCGACCCCAGCTGGTCGCCGCTGTTCGTGGGAATCGCGGGCCTGGTGACGGAGGTGGGCGGCCTGATGACCCATGGCGCGGTGATCGCCCGGGAGTACGGCTTGCCGGCCGTCGTGGGCGTGGAGCAGGCCACCGGGCTGATCCGGGACGGGCAGCGGATCCGCGTGCACGGCACCGACGGGTACGTCGAGATCCTGTCTTGACCGACCACGAGCCCTCGTCGGAGTTGTGTGTGTCCGAAGTGGACCCGGTGGTGGTCGTTACCGGTGGGGTCAACGACCGAAACGGAGGGTGATCAGCAGGCCGATCAGCGCGAGCACGCCGGCCAGCAGCATCGCTGCCCTGGGATTGGCGAAGTTGAGCGTCCATCCCAGACCGAACCGGCGCGGAACCCACAGCGCGTGGTCCTCGCGGTTGAGGTAGAACAGGCCACCCCGCCAGTACTTGTCGTCGTCGCGGTGGGTCAGGCCGGTGTCCTGTTCGCCCTCATCGCGCACGCGGTTGTTCCTGGCCAGGAACACGACGGCCACCACGACGCCGGCCAGGATCGGGAGCACGACCACCAGTGGCGCCCACGACGTGACCGTCCCGGTCCACATCAACAGCGATGACCCCAACATTCCCACATCGATCAACGCGACCAGCCCGAGCAGCGCCTTGGCGCCCAGCGACATGTACCGGCGGTGCCAGCGCGCCGAGCCGACCGGGCGCGCCGGGTCGATGTCGGCCCGGCTGCGGAAGAAGATGGCCGCCGCGATACCCACCAGCAACGCGGTCACCCCGATCTGCACGAACACCAGCGAGAACGCGGTGCCCACCGACTTCGCGGCCAACCGGTTGGGCGCGCCCCTCGCGCCGTAGTGCACCACGAGCACCGCGGGCATCGACGGGTAGCGGAGCACGCCGATCACCGCCGTGGCGACCGTGACGATCAGCGCGGGCGCCAGCCAGAGCCAGGGAAACCGCGGCGGATCGGTCCGCAGTGCGGTGTCCACCGCGATGCCCTGGCGCAAGCCCTCGTACCAGCCTCCTGCGGCCTTGGCGGCCTGGATCTCGTGGTGGGCCAGGAAGAAGCAGCCGTACCAGGCGCCGACGACCAGCAGCACGGTCAACGGCAGCAGCAACGTTTCGCCGGTCAGGGCGTAGATGAGGACGCCGAGCCCGGCGGCGGCGAGCCCGCTGATGAGGACCCGCCATCGGTAGACGCGGGTCTGTCTGACCACCGTCGGGTCGTTGGCGTGCTGGGCCGGCACCCGAACCCCGAAGGGCACGGTCGGACTGTTGATGGCGGGCAGCACCAACCCGAGTACGAGCACCAGTACCGACAACACGGAGCTCAGAATGATGGCAACGGTCATGGCGTGTCCTCCGGCAGCGTGGTACCGAACGAATCGAGCACGGACCGACAGGTCGTGAGAATCTCGTCGGCCGGTATTCCTTTGGCGACGGCTTCGGCCAGCAGGGTGCGTGCCCGCGCGGTCCACTCCGGGTGGAACGACGGGTCGGCGGCCGTCGGGGTCACCACCGCGCCGGTCTTGCGGTTGAGCCGGATCAGGCCCTGCTGGCGCAGCAGGTCGTAGGCCTTGTTCACGGTGTGGAAGTTGATCCCGAAGTCCGCGGCGAGCGACCTGGTCGCCGGCAACGAGCTGCCCTCGGTCAGCACACCGTCGGCGATCGCCTCCACGATCCGGTCCCGAAGCTGCTGGTAGATCGGCACCTCGCTGGCCAGGTCGACGTTGAGGATCATCACTCCCACCTCCCGCCTTTGCTCTACAAGTTATAGAACAAATAGCGGCCAATGGCAACTCCGCTGCCCGATCGCTGATCAGCCGGTCAGCGTCGTCTTCGGATGAACCGGGAGGACGACCGGCGGCCGCGGTGACTGCGTGAAGTCGAAGTCGTTGACGAGGTCACCCAGGATGGATGCGGCTTCGCGCACGTCGGGCCGGGGGTCCGGGCGGCCGTCGGTGTGCGGGTCCAGGCGCTGGCCACCGAGGAAGTCGTCCTCAATGAACTTGTCGTAGGCGTCGAAGGACAGGGTCTGGTGGTCGAGGTAGCCGTGTTTGGCGTACGGGCTGATGACCATGCCGGGCACGCGTAGGCCGTAGCCGTTCTGATCGACCGTCGGCGGGGTGACGTGGTCGTAGAAGCCGCCCCAGTCGTCCCAGTTCAGGAAGATCGCGGTGGAATTCCACTCCGGACCGTGCATGACGGCGTTGATCAGGCTGGTGACATACGACTGGCCGGCACTGACCGCGGCCGGCGGGTGCTCGCTGACCGCGCCGGATGGCACCACCCAGGACACCGACGGCAGGGTGCCGGCGGCCGCCGCACGATAGAAGTTGTCCACGGACCGGATATTGCCCTCCTGCCCGTCGGCCTTGACGGTGTCGAAGTAGGGCAACGGGTTCCAGATGCCGGGCGTCTTCGCGTTCTGCTTGACCGGAGCGCAGGAGATGGCCTGGTCGTTCTCGCAGTCCGGTTCGGTGCCGGCGACGACGTAGTAACCCCAGCTCACGTTGTGCTTGTGCAGTAGATAGGTCAGGTCCGTCCACGCGTAGATCGGGCCTTTCTGCGGCGTCTTCCCGGTGCCGACGTTGGTGTTGGGTGGCGTGCCCGGGGTTTGCAGCGCGTTGGTACAGCTGGCCGGGTTGTCGTGCTGGGTGCAGTGCGCCGACCACTCGGACACCATGAACAGGTGTTCCGGCAGGCTCCACGAGGCATTGGGCTCGAACATGTGGTCCTGCAACGCGAAATCCTGCGCATAGGTCCAGTAGTTCGGGATGTCGCTCTGGGTGTGGTAGCCCATGACGTCCGGCGCCGCGGAATTGGTGCATGCCGGGTTCGTCGGGTCGGCGCAGCCCTTCTTGCCGGCCAGCGCCTGGCCGACGAAGCCGTCCATCCTGCCGCCGTTGATATCGGCGGTCGCGTTGGTCTGGCCGTGCGGCCCGCCGCCGTTGACGTCGGCGTGGTCGGGATACGGTCGCACGCAGGCGCCGGTCCTCGGGTCCGGCACACACGCCGTCGACGGAATGCCGTCGGCGCCGGGATACGTGCCGAAGTAGCTGTCGAACGACCGGTTCTCCTGCTGGATCACGATGATGTGCTGGATCTTGTGGATGCCCGACGCGGCCGTCGTGCCGGGCGTTGGCGTACCGCCGGACGTACACGCCGCCAGCAGGCACGCCGAACCGGCGATCACCAGCCACCTGCGCCGGAATCCCGAATGGCCATGGCTCATGTAGCCGAGAATGGCAGCCGACCCTGAACACGGACTGAAACCTCCGCAACACCGATGGTTGTACTCTCCGGTGGTCGCGTCGATCGGAGGGGTTGTCGGATGGCCCGTTACGGAACCCAGTTCGGCCCGGACATCACGTTTCTTGGCGTGGCGCGGTGCGACTGGGCGGACCACGAGACGTACGCGGACGCCGACGTGGTGATCCTGGGCGCGCCCTTCGACGGGGGCACGACGAACCGCCCGGGCACCCGGTTCGGCCCGCAGTACATCAGGCAGAGCTGCTACCTGACGCACAACGGCTCGCGACCGTCCCTGGCGATGCGGGTCGACGCACTGCGGGACCTGACGGTGTACGACGCGGGTGACGTCATGATGTACTCCGGCGACGCGGAACGGTCGGTACGCGACCTCCAGCACGCCGTCCACACGGTGGCGGCCACCGGAGCGATTCCGCTGGTCCTGGGCGGTGACCACACCATCGCCTGGCCGGACGCGGCAGGCGTGGCGCAGCATCTCGGCCAGGGCCGCGTGTCGATGATCCACTTCGACGCGCACGCCGACACGGGCGACATCACGTTCGGCTCGCTGATCGGCCACGGCCAGCCGATGCGCAGGCTGATCGAGTCCGGGGCGCTGCGCGGCGACCGGTTCCTCCAGATCGGACTGCGCGGCTACTGGCCGGGGCCCGAGACGCTGGACTGGATGGCCGGGCAGGGGATGCGGTCGTTCGAGATGACCGAGATCGTCGCGCGCGGCCTGGACGAGTGTCTGACCGAGGCGTTCGCCGTGGCCACCGACGACTGCGACGGCGTGTTCCTCTCGGTGGACATCGACGTCTGCGACCCCGGACACGCACCGGGCACCGGCACCCCGGAACCGGGTGGCCTGACCGCCCGCCAACTCCTGGACTCCGTCCGGCGCATCGCCTACGAACTGCCGGTGGTCGGCGTGGATCTGGTCGAGGTGTCGCCGCCGTACGACCACGCGGACATCACG
>DASXXM010000450.1:0-7554 GCA_036503065.1 Pseudonocardiaceae bacterium
CCGGGCCAGGCAGTACGAACTCGCGGTGATCGCCACGGAAACGGCCACACGTCCTGAAATCAGGGGTATGGCGAATCTGACAGCGGCTCTCGCGGCAGCCGCCCAAGGTCAGGAAGACGTTGCGCAGACTCATCTGATGGAAGCCAGGTCCCTTGCAGAACTGATCGATGCCGAGGTCAGTCCGTGGATCGGCAACGTCAATCAGCAATTCGGCAGAACAAATGTCGGGATTTGGCGGGTGGCAATCGGTGTGGAATTGGGCCATGGCGCGCAAGTTGTCGAGATAGCCTCGACAGTGCACCTGGAAACCACCACCCGCATACGGCAGACAGCGTTCTGGATCGACTACGGTCGCGGTCTGCTTGCCGAGCGCAAGACTCGGGAGCGCGGGCTGGTCGCGTTGTTGCGCGCCGAGAAGCTGGCCCCTGAGCAGGTGCGTAACAACGTGTTCGCGCGGGAGGCCGTGACCGATCTGCTGACCACGTCCCGGCGGGAGGCTGGTGGACGTGAACTGCGCGGTCTCGCCTATCGCATGGGAATACCCCCGGTCGGGTGACCCGCCGTGCCCCTTGACAACTCGTCAAAGGATCATCTCGGAGCCTCCTTAGCGTCACTTCCTGACCACAGGAGGTGAGGTTATGAACACAACAACAAAGTCATGCCCGACGGTTGGTCGGAGTGGTGTGGTGCCCTACATCACGGCGTGGAGTAAGGAGGCGAAACTCCCGGTCGAGGTCGTTATGCGTACGAGTATGGGTATTGGTTTCGGGATAGCCTACGCGGACGAGACCCCGGCCGATCGGGATCGGGATGGCGTCCTGTGGACCCGTAAGCCCAATCGTCACGGGGAGGGTCGGCCTCAGTTCGGGGATGTCCATTCGGTGCGGCAGCGGCGGGCGATGCGACGGCTGTTGTGTCAGGTGTGCGGTCGCCCGGCTGACCGCACTGCTGAGGGTGTGTTATGGTTGCTGCCGGACTATTACGCCGAGGCAGAAGGTTGGCCGGAGGACTACGACCTGGCCGAGCCTCCCATCTGCCGGGCCTGCGTTCCGGTCGCGACACGGTTGTGTCCGGCCTTGCGCAAGGGTTATCTGGGCATTCGTGCTCGCAATGCCCCGGTCTGTGGGGTTCGGGGTGTGGTCTACCAGCCGGCGCGTCCGGCGCCGGTCATGCTGAAGGACTACCTCATCCGCTACGACAATTCCACCATCCGCTGGACCGTGGCCGATCAACTACTGCGCACCCTGCGGGACTGCACTCCGGTTGATCTGACAGGCCGTGGATGACCGACACGATCGCCGCGTGGCTGCGCGGCCGGATCGAGACCGGCCAGTTGACGATCGCGTCACCGGTGCTCGACATCGCCAGGACCTGTTACACGGCAAAGGATCGGCCGGTGGCACTGGACCGCATGGTCCTGGATGCCCATGCCTACCTGCTGGAATACCAACACCCGGCCCCCGGTGCCGACCTGGCCACCTGAGCAGGCGGCCAGGTCAACGCTCAGGCCAGCGACTCCAGCCACGCCTGGTGGAGGTCGGCGAAGCGGCCCTCGCCGGCGACCAGTTCCTCGGGTGAGCCGTCCTCGACCACCCGGCCGTCGTCGATGACCAGGACCCGGTCGGCGATCAGGACCGTGGACAGGCGGTGCGCGATGATCAACGCCGTCCGGTCCGTCAGCACCGTCTCCAGCGCCTCCTGCACCGCTCGTTCCGTTGGTACGTCCAGGCTGGACGTGGCCTCGTCCAGCACCAGTACGGCAGGGTCGGCCAGCAGTGCCCTGGCGAACGCGACCAGCTGGCGCTGGCCCGCGGACAGCCGGCCGCCGCGCTTGCGGACGTCCGTGTCGTAGCCCTCGGGCAGCGCATTGATGAACGTGTCCGCGCCGACGGCGGTCGCGGCCGCCTCGATCTCCGACCGGCTCGCGCCGGGGCGGCCGAGGGCGATGTTGTCCGCGACCGAACCGGAGAACAGGAAGTTCTCCTGGGTGACCATGGCCACGGCCTGCCGCAGCTCCAGGTCCGTCACCCGGCGCACGTCCACGCCGTCCAGTTCCACGGCGCCCGCCGACGGGTCGTAGAACCGGGCCACCAGCTTGGCCACCGTCGACTTGCCTGCTCCGGTCGGGCCGACCAGCGCAACCGTTTGCCCGCCCGGAATCCGCAGGTCAAGGCCGGGTAGGACGACGGGCGTGTCCGGTGAGTAGCGGAACTCGACGTCGGCGAACCGGATCTCGCCGCGTGGGTGCGCGAGCGGCACCGGATCTACCGGGTCGGGCACGCCGGGTGTCTCCTCCAGCACGCCGGAGATCTTCTCCAGCGCCGCGCTGGCGGCCGTGTAGGCGTTGGCGAACATGGCCAGGTCGTCGAGTGGGTCGTAGAACCGCCGCAGGTACAGCGTGAACGCGGCCAGCACACCGATCTGCAGGCCGCCGTCGGCCACCCGCACCGCGCCGATGCCCAGCACCAGCGCCAGGGACACGTTGCCGACCAGCCGAACACTCGACGTGAACCGGGCCACCACGCTCAGCGCGACCCGGTTGGCCTCCTGGAAGCTGCCGTTCAGGCCGTCCATGATCTGCTCGTTGCGCGGCTCCCGCCGGAACGCCTGCACCGCGCGCATGCCGTTCATGGTCTCCACGAAGTGCACGATGATCTTGGCGATCGCGCCCCGCGTACCCCGGTAGGCGTCCTGCGACGACTTGTAGAACCACCGGGTCACCCACACCAGCGGCACGAAGCCGACCATCACCAGCAGGCCGAGCGGCCAGTCCAACCAGATCATCATGATGCCGACGCCGACCACCGTGAACCCGGCCGACAGCAGGCCGTCCAGGCCCTCGTCCAGCAGGGCGTCGATCGAGTCCAGGTCGCTGGTCAACCGGGAGACGATCTTGCCACTGGTGTACGACTCGTGGAACGACAGCGACAACACCTGGGCGTGCCCGAAGATGCGCCGTCGCAGGTCCAGCATGATGTCCTGGCCGATCCGGCCGGACAGCCGCAGGAACCCGAACCGCAGCACCGCGGTCGAGACGCCACACGTCAGGTACCCGGCCACGCAGGCGATCAGCACGCCGGGTCGCCCGTGCACGGCGTCGGGCACCCCGCTGTCCAGTGCGGCCGCGATCAGCACCGGACCGAGCAGGCCTGCCGCGTTCTCGCCGAGCACCAGCAACAGCGACAGTGCGACGGCCCGCCGGTGCGGACGCAGCAGCGAACCCAGCAGCCGGCGCGACCGGGCCTGCAGCTTCAGCCCGATCGCGACGGTCAGCTCGTCGAGATCCTCCGCGGCGACGCCACGCCACTCCTCTTCCGCGATGGGCGCGGTCGGTTGGATGTCCGTCGTCATGCCAACTCCTCCGACGGCAGTCGATCGTCCAGTGTGGACAGCAGGTGTCGGTACTCCGGGTTGTCCGCCAACAGGTCGTGGTGGGTGCCGGTCGCGGTGATCCGGCCGTCGACCAGCAGCGCCACCCGGTCGGCCAGTTGCACCGTGCTCGGCCGGTGCGCCACGACGAGCGCTGTCACGCCGTGCAGCACCGTGCGCAGCGCGCGCTCCACCTCGGCCTCGGTGTGCACGTCCAGTGCGGACAGCGGGTCGTCCAGCACGAGTACCGCTGGCCGGCCGACCACCGCCCTGGCCAGCGCCAACCGCTGCCGCTGACCGCCGGACAGGGACAGCCCCTGCTCGCCGATCCGGGTCGCGAGACCCCACGGCAGCGCCTCGACGAAGTCGTCCGCCTTTGCCACCCGCAGCGCCGACCGGACGTCGGCCTCGGTGGCGTCCGGGGCGCCCAGCGCCACGTTCTCCCGCACGCTCGCGGAGAACAGCACCGGCTCCTCGAACGCCGTGGCCACCGCGGTCCGCAGGTCGGCCAGGGTCAGGTCGCGCACGTCGACCCCGTCCACGGTGATCCGGCCGCCGCTCACGTCGGCCAGCCGGGCCACCAGCGAGGTGAGCGTGGTCTTGCCGGACCCGGTCGCGCCCACCAGCGCCACCGTCTCGCCCGGCCGGACGTCCAGGTCGATCCCGCGCAGCACGTCGTCGGCCGCGCCGGGGTAGCGGAACCGGACGCCTTCCAGGCGCAGGTGGCCGGTGCCGTCCGCGGGCAGCGGCCTCGGGTGTTCCGGGTCGGTGATCGTGACCAGCGAGTCGCGCACCTCCCAGTACCGCTCGCACGCGGAGGCGGCCTGGTTCGTCTCGGCCAACAGCCAGCCGATCGAGTCGGTCGGCCAGCGCAGGTAGGTCGCCACGGTGACCGCGGCGACCAGGGTGCCGACCGACACCGTGCCGTGCGCGATGCCCAGCGCGCCGACCAGCAGCTGGCAGCCGATGCCGATCTCCGGCAGGCCGATGATCACCGCCCACAGGAACGCCAGGATGTGGATCTTGCGCAGCTGGGTGCCCCGCAGCTCGACGGCCTGCACCGTGAACTTGCGCAGCAGTTCCGGTCCGCGGCCGAACGCCTTGAGCACCCGGATGCCCAGCGCCGACTCCTCGACGGTGGTGGCCAGGTCGCCCTCCTGGTCCTGGGCCAGTCGGGACACCACCTTGTAGCGCGACTCGAACAGCGTGGACACCGCGATCAGCGGCAGGCTGGCGCACAGCGTGATCAGGCCAAGCAGCGGCGCGAGCAGGAACAGCACCACCATGCCGATGATCAGCGTGAGCGTGTTGACCACCAGGAAGATCACCGCGAACGCCAGGAACCGGCGCAGCGTGGACAGGTCGGAGACGGCTCTGGACAGCAGTTGGCCCGACTGCCACTGGTCGTGGAACGAGATCGGCAGCCGCTGCAGGTGTCGGTACAGGTCGGCACGCATCCGCGCCTCGATCTGCGTGGTCGGCCGGGCCACCAGCTTGCGCCGGACGAAGAAGCTCAGCGCCTCGACGATGCCCAGCGCGAGCACGATGCCGATCAACAACGGCAGCGCACGCAGGTTGTGGGTGGCTACCGGGCCGTCCAGGATTCGCTGCGTGACCAGCGGAATGACCAGGCCGCAGGCCATCGCCAGCAGCGTCGCGCTCATTGAGCAGAGCAACTGCCAGCGCACCGGCCGGACGTACGGGGCCAGCCGGAACAGCACCCGCAGTGTGGTGGTGTGGTTCGGTATCGGAACATCGTCGGTCATCAATCACCCCCGGGGCGTGGACACACGTTTCGGGTGGCCACGGGTCCACCGGACGCACTCCACCGCGCGCGAAACCGGCCCAGGCACAGGCGTGGCTGGGCCGAACTGTTGATGCGGCCGGCGGAACCCTCAGCGGTCGGACGGAGAAACTCCGTGACCCTGCGACAGTAAGCGGTGTCCGCCGCCAGGTCACCTGGTTTTCCGTCACCGGCCGATCTTGCGACCTCCGGTGCGATCGAGGTCAATCACTAGTTGAACGGGTACCCGAAGGCGATTGCCGCCGCCGTGCCGGTCACGATGGCGGCGGCGCCGAGTAAGCGCCACAACGGTCTGGGCCGATGGCCGGTCAGCAGGCCGGCGAGCAGGTAGGCCAGGGCCGCCTGGGCCAGCACCCACGGCGAGCGCAGCCGGTGCAGCGCGACGCCGAAGGGCTCGCCGAGCACCATCAACGCCCACACGAGCGGCGGCCCGAGCAGTACCAGCGGCATGGTCAGCCGGACGCCGCTGATCGCGCCGGCCAGCCAGGCCAGTGGCGCGCTCACCGCGGTCGCGGTGGCGAGCAGCACGATCGCCCAGATCACCGTGTCGACCAGCTGCCCGGTGAGCTGGCTGCCCGGATCGCAGGCCGGACCGGTCTCCGCTGCGCACCACGCGGACCGGACCAGGCCGGGCACACCGGGCATGACCAGCAGGAACGCCGCGCCCACCGCGAGTCCGACCGAGGCCGCGATGCCACCCCGCAGCACCGGCCGCGCATCGCTACCGGTCGGCGAGCGGACCGTCTCAAGATCGAACTGTCGGACCGGCGAGCTGGACGTCATCATATTGACATGACGCGTCCGGAGCCCGTCAGGTTCATGCGCACCCAGGCAACGATGGCGTATCCGGAAGGGCGGCTGCTGGCGCTGCGCGACGGCGCGGTGCACGTGCTGGCACCGGACGGCTGGTCGCGACTCGGTCCGAGCGTCCCGCCGGGCGCGGGCTCGTTGCCGCGGGAGGACGCGGAGGACTGGTGCGAGCGGCAGGGCTGGGACCTGGAACTGCTGGACGCCGTCCCGCGACAGCCCTGATCAGCCCCGTTGGGTCCGGACGCCGAGCAGCACGTCCTCCCAGGACGGGACGATCGGGTGATTCTTCTTGCCGCGCTTGGCGGCCGGCTCGGTCTTGCGCGGCGGCGTCGGGGGCGGGCCTGCCGGCGGTTCCGGCTCGACCTGCGCGGCAGGCTCCTCGACCGTGGCGGGCTCGACGACCTTGGCCGGCTCGGCCGTTGCCGGCTCGACTTCGGTGGCAGGCGCCGCCTTGGCGGGCGCGGCCTTCGCGGCGGGTTCGGCGACCTTCGTGGGCTCGATCTCGGCGGGCTTCTCGACGACCGGGGCCGGCGCGTCGACCACCTGCGCGGCCGGCGCCGGTTCGGGTTCCGGCGTTGGCTTCGGTGCTGCCATCGGCTCCGGTTCGCGCACCAGTTCTCGGACCGGTTCCGGCGTCCGCACCGGTTCCGGCGTCCGGACCGGCGGCTCGCGCCGGACGGGTTCGCGGGGTATCGGCTTCGGCACGATCTCGTCGGCGGCCAGGATCTCCGGTTCCGGCTGCGGCTCGATGATCAACGGCTCCCTGGCCACCACTTCCCTGGCGGGCGGTGCTGGCTGGCGGATCAGCGGCTCGTCGTCGAAGTCCGAGTCGCCGCGGACCAGCGGCGCCGCTTCCAGTGCCTGGCGGGCCAGTTCGGTGACCGGCCGGACCGTGCGCAGCGGCCGATTCACCGGGTTGGGGTCCATCAGGTCGTGGGCAGGCTCGTCCATCGGGATCACCGTGCCGCCGTGCGCGCCGGGGTGGAAGGCCCAGTGCGCGCGGTTGTCCGACCGGCCCGTGTACCAGTACAGCTGGACGACCCACTTGCCGTCCTCGCCGCGCCACGAGTCCCAGGTGGCCGTCGCGTAGTCCTGACCGCGCAGGCCGAACGCGTGCGCGGCCACCTCGGCCAGGGTCTGCAGGTCGGGCCCGTCCTCGCGGACCGGGTGGGCCCGCTGGGCCAGCTCGGCCGTGCGGGAGCGTTCCAGCAGCACCGGGTAGGCGAACCGCTCCACCCGATGGGCCGGCACGCCGGCCGCCGCCGCGACCTGCTCGACGGACTCACCCGCACGGATGCGGGTCTGGATCTCACGGGGACGCATCTGGCTCTCCAGCTCGATCTCGATCTGGCCGAGTCGGGTGACGTCGCCCCGAGCGGCCGCGCGCAGACGCTCGTCCGCCGGAACCATGAAACGCTCGCTGCGCGCGGCGTCCTCGCAAATGACGGACTTGCCGTCCTCGCTGAGGCCGATCACTCGCAGCGCCCGCATCACGTCCTCCTGATGACTTCACCTCGCCGGGTACGACGTTATGTCGGCGTGCCTGCTTGACGCCGAAGGCGCGCCGTGCC
>DASXXM010000451.1:0-2856 GCA_036503065.1 Pseudonocardiaceae bacterium
TACAGGCCGGTGCTGCAGGTGTTGAGGAACACCTCGTCGGCGACCCGGCCGAGGTCTATCCGTGCCGCGCTGCCGGCCCGCAGCGCGCCGATCGCCTCGTGCACCGACCCGACGCCGATCTCCAGCGCGAAGTGGTTCAGCGTGCCCGCCGGCAGGACCAGCAGCGGCAGGTTCCGGTCGGCGGCAGTCCGGGCGGCCAGGTTGATCGAGCCGTCGCCGCCCGCGATGCCGAGCACCTTCGCCCGGTCGGCGGCCGCGCGGACCAGTTCGGGCAGGTCCTGGCCCGGCTCGCACGTCACGATCTCGGCATCCGGCAACTCGGCGGCAAGGATGTCGACGATCTTCTCGGACGCGCTGCCCGCGCTCAGGTTGACCACCACGACGACGCCGTCGCCGGTCGGCGCTGCCACCGTCCGCTCGCGCAGTTGGTACGCCGGCGCCGGACGCGTCGGGACACGCGGCCACCACCACAGCGTCAGCGCACCGGCTGCCGCGCCCAGCGCGACGCCGGCCAGCACGTCGGACGGATAGTGCGCGCCGGTGACCACCCGCGACGCGGCCACACCGGCCGCGACGACCGCGATCGGCGCCGCGAGCGGCGGAAACTCGATCGCCACACCGGTCGCGAAGGCAGCGGCCGACGCGGCGTGCCCGGACGGGAACGACGTCGTCACCGGGCTGCGCAACAGCCTGCGGATCACCGGAATGGCGTCCGTGGCCGGCCGGGCCCGCCCGGCGAGCCGCTTGGTGACCAGGTTCGTCACCGCGCTGGCCGTCGACAGGGCCACCAGCCCACGCAGGCCGGCGCGGCGCGCCCTGCGGTGCCTGGTCGCGGCGAGCCCGGCGGCCACGGCCACCCACAGCCGGCCGTAGTTGGCCGACCGGCCCAGCGTCGGCAGGACCCGGTCCAGCACGACGCCGGACTGCCGCGTCGCGACCCGTTCGATCAGCCACAGGTCGGCGGTCTTGACCAGCGTGCTCACGTTGCGCTTCACCCGCGATGGATACCACTGTTAACGGTCAGCGAACCGTCAACGGTCAACTTCTTGTCCGATGGAACGTTCTCGGGCCCGCGAACGATATATAGCGTCCATCGTCGTGACCAATTCACCGGCAGCGCCCCGGACCTGTTTACCGGGAGTCACCGTCCGTGCACGATACACGCTCGGACTCCGGCCTTGAGCTGGGGATTGGTGATCGATCGTTAACGTCCACCCCGGACGCGGCAGCCGCTGTCAACAGCATTGTAAATGCTTTTCTCGGGCCGGCGAAATCGCGATCCTTTGCGGATTCTTGGAGTGTCCGTGCCGCGTTCACTGTTGGGGTGGGCCGACTTCGGTCAAGGAACGCGGTGCATCCGTGGCTAGGTTGCCGAATCAGGCCCCAACCTGCCGGGGACCTCGCGGACTCAGTGGAGGAGTCAGGAATGCAGTTGAAACACATCGGTCGCCGCGCGACCATGGTCGCGGCGGTCTGTGCGGCGGCCGCGTTAACGCTCGGCGCTACCGCGGGAGCGAACGCGACCACGCCATCCAGCGGTGCGAGCGGACCCAGTGCCGCCGCCACCGCGAAAGCCCACATCCACAAGTTCGTGATGCCCAAGCGCGGCGCGATCAGGCCGCACGCGGCGGCGAGCAACTTGATCTATGGGGGCGGCCCCGTTGAGCACAATCCAACGGTCTACCTGGTGTTCTGGGGTTCCCAGTGGAACAGTGACGGCAACGGTGTGCAGTCCTACCTGACGAACTTCTTCAGCGGCGTGGGCACCGGCTCCGACAACTGGTCCACGGTCATGACCCAGTACACGGACAACAGTGGCAGCGGCCCGTCGTTCGGTAGTTCGGTACTCGGTGGCACGTGGGTGGACAACGGTTCCGCCGCGCCGAGCAGCGCCTCCCAGAACGACATCAGCAACGAGGCCAACAACGGTGCCGCGCACTTCGGTGTCTCCGGCCCCGACTCGGACATCTTCGTGGTCAGCCCGTCGGGCACCAGCCCGGACGGCTTCCCGAACACCGGTTTCTGCGCCTGGCACAGCTGGAACGGCAATGTCGCCTTCACCAACATGCCGTACGTGCTCGACGCCGGCTCCAGTTGTGGCGCCAACTCGGTGCAGAACCAGCTCGACGGGTTCAGCATCGTCGGTGGCCACGAGTACGCCGAAGCCGTGACCGACCCGGAGCCCTCCAGCGGCTGGGTGGCCTCGGACGGCGAGGAGAACGGCGACCTGTGCGCGTGGATGAACCTGAGCGCGCTCAACCTGTCGACCGGTAGCTTCGCGGTCCAGCCGACGTGGAGCAACGCCGCGGGCGGTTGCGCCACTACCGGCTGAGCTGTCGGCAAGATCGGGCCGGGCAGCGGCGTTAATGCCGCTGCCCGGCCCGACGCTGTGACATTGGCTCGCTCCGCTCGCGGGACAGGCCGCCTTTACGCAGTGTCTTCCCTGCGCTGCACTCCGCGCCGCTGGCGCGTCGCTCCACTCCACTCCGGGCTGTGTCATGGCGATATGGCACTGCGGCGGCCCGTCCGCCGTACCGTCGCAGGTGGTCAGTCACCCCAGCGCGAGGTTGCTGCGGCCTGCTCGAGCTGTGTCAGGTGCGGTGGTGTCCGACGTTCCCTGGTCAGCTCGCTCGCGATCGAGTAGCGCGGCCCCTTCTCCGGGGCCTTCTCGCACTGCGCCACGATCGCGTCGACCAGCGAGACCGCCATCGACAGCCGCGGATACGCTCGGTGGATCCGCCTCGCCTGCTCGTCGTCGACGATCTCGGTGCCCCACCCGAAGTCCATGCCCACGCCCGCCCTGGTGAGCATGGCGACCGGACCGCGACGTTCCGCGATGCCGGAGGACGTGTGCAG
>DASXXM010000452.1:0-2578 GCA_036503065.1 Pseudonocardiaceae bacterium
ATCGCCGGGACCATCACCCTCGTCTGGGCGCTCGGCCACTGGATCGGCGGGCACGGCAACAGCCTGGACGCGCTGAACTTCTTCTTCGAATCCAGCACGATGGGCACGATCCTGATCCTGTTCGTGTACCTCGCGGCCAACGTGGCGCTGCCGTTCTACTACCGCAAGTACCGGCCGGCCGAGTTCAGCATCATCAAGCACGTAGTGCTGCCGGCCCTCGGCGTAGTCGCGATCGCCATCCCCATCTACTACCTGTTCAAGCCCGGTCAGGCCGACCCCTACGACTGGTTCCCGTGGGTGGGGCTGGGCCTCATCGCGGTGGCCATCGTCTACTCGATCTGGCTGGTCAGGCGCGACCCCGGTCTGGGCGACCGGGTCGGCTCGATCATCGCCGATGAGTAACGGAATCCCGCACGCTCTCGACCCGGCCACCGCCGGGGAATACCTGGCCGGGCGGGAGATCATGGCGGCGGCGGGACTGCTGGCGGACCCGGTCAGCTTCGCCTACTACGGGCTTGAGGAACCGCCCAAGGACGAGGTGCTGGCGGGCGGGGCGGACCGCGTCCCGGCCGACCGGCGGCTGCGCGCCTTCCTGATCAACCTCAAGAACGGCGAGTCCACCGACGTGGTGGTGTCCCTCGGGCGGCGCAGCGTGGTCAGCGCGCGCACGGTGGACACCGCGGCGGAGGGGCAGCTGCCGATCGTCGACTCCGAGTACCACCTGGTCGAAGAGATCGTGCACGCCGATCCCGGCTGGCAAGAGGCCATGGCGCGGCGCGGGCTGACCGACATGAGCAAGATCCGGATCTGCCCGATCACGGCGGGCGCGTACCGCGCGCCGGCCGAGGACGACGAGCGGCGCATGGTCCGCGTACTGGGCTTCCTGCAGGCCAGGGAGCACGACCTGGCCTGGGCGCACCCGATCGACGGGGTCACCGCGCACGTGGACCTGATCGAGAAGAAGGTCCTGCGGGTCATCGACGAGTTCTCGCTGCCGGTGCCGGCCGAATCAGGGGACTACGACGATCCGGCGGTGCGCGGACCGGAGCGCACGACCTTGCGGCCGATCGAGATCACCCAGCCGGAGGGGCCGAGCTTCACGGTGGAAGGGAACCTGCTGCGCTGGCAGGACTGGTCGCTGCGGGTGGGCTTCGACGCGCGCGAGGGGCTTACCCTGCACCAGATCGAGCTGGCGGGGCGGCCGGTGATCTACCGGGCTTCGGTGCCCGAGATGGTGGTGCCGTACGGTGATCCGCGGTTCCGCTACTGGCAGGCGTACTTCGACACCGGCGAGTACCTGGTCGGGAAGTGGGTCAACTCGCTCGAGCTCGGCTGCGACTGCCTCGGCGAGATCACCTACCTCGACGCGGTGATCTGCGGCGAGACCGGCGAGCCCGCCGTGGTGCGCAACGCCATCTGCATCCACGAGGAGGACTCCGGCATCCTCTGGAAGCACACCGACATCTTCAACGGCTCGGCGCAGTCGCGCAGGCAGCGCCGTCTCGTCGTGTCGTTCTTCACCACGGTCGGCAACTACGACTACGGCTTCTACTGGTACTTCTACCTGGACGGCACGATCGAGTGCGAGATCAAGATGACCGGGGTCGTGTTCACGGCGGGCCATCCGGGCGGCGACCACCCGTACTCCACCGAGGTGGCGCCCGGCCTCGGCGCCCCGGTGCACCAGCACCTGTTCAGCGCGCGGCTCGACATGTCCGTGGACGGACAGGCGAACGCGGTCGATGAGGTCGACGTGACCGGCCTGCCGATCGGTCCGGGCAACCCGTACGGCAACGCGATCGTGCAGCGCGTGACGCGGCTGACCTCGGAGTCGGTTGGTGCGCGCAGCGGCGACTCGTCCAGGGGACGGGTGTGGCGGGTGCTCAGCAGTTCCGCCGTGAACCGGTTCGGCCAGCCGACCGCGTTCACGCTGTACCCGGAGCCGCAGCCGGCCCTGCTGGCCGATCCTTCCTCGCCGATCGCGGCGCGGGCCGGCTTCGCCACCCGCGCCCTGTGGGTGACCCGCTACGACCCCGCGCAGCGGTACCCGGCCGGCGACTTCGTCAACCAGAGCCCCGGCGGCGGGCTGCCGACCTACACCGCGGCCGACCGGGACATCGACGGCCAGGACATCGTCGTCTGGCACACGTTCGGGCCGACGCACTTCGTGCGGCTCGAGGACTGGCCGGTGATGCCGGTCGCCAGGACAGGCTTCATGCTCAAGCCGACCGGCTTCTTCGACCGCAACCCGACGCTCGACGTGCCCGCGCCAGGCGGGCACTGCCAGGCGGACTCCTCATCCGGCTAGGTCCTGCGCAGCACCGCGGCCTGCTTCTCCAGCGGCAGGATCTCGGAGCTGAAACCCGGGTCCGCGTCAAGCCAGCGCGGCAGTACTTCCCGCATGTCCGGCACGATGAGGTCGTCAAGGACGATGGTGGCAATCGGGCTGAGCGACTTGTTCAGCAACGGGAGGGCCGGATACCGGGCATGGTGACCGGTGGCCGCGGGCGGTCCGTCGACGAAGAGGAGATCGATCCCCGCCAGGTCCTCCCATGCCGTCCTGGCGTACCACGAGTAG
>DASXXM010000453.1:0-4584 GCA_036503065.1 Pseudonocardiaceae bacterium
TTCTCAAGGCGGGAGAGCGCTCTCTCAACGTGATCATCAGCCACATCGTGACCGCCTCCGACGCCATCGGCGAGCCGGTCACGGTGATGCGCTCGCTCACAACCTGCCGTTTCGTCGCATCGAACGGCGTCACCACGTCAGCTGAGAGAGCGCTCTCTTCAGCAACCCGTAAGAAGGATGCCGTGTTACGCAAGTCCCGACTGATTTCCGGCGCCGTGTCCGCCGCGCTCGTGATGGCGGCAGCGGCGGTGGTCGCCAACCACCTGGCCGGCGCCGACACCCTGGTGACCCATCACGAGTTCCAGGTCGACTGCTCGTTCGTCAACCACCTGCCGGACGATCCCATCGTGTTCCCCGGCCGGTCCGGCGCGTCGCACAACCACACCTTCGTGGGCAACATCTCCACCAACGCCGCCACGACCGCCAACTCGCTCCTGGCGGCGACCTCGACGTCGTGCCTGAACCCGGACGACCTGTCCGCCTACTGGTATCCCACGCTGCTCAACGGAACCACGCCGATCCTGCCCGACGGGCCACAGGTGATCTACTACAAGTCCGGCATCCTGGACTACACCAAGGTCCAGCCGTTCCCGCCGGGCCTGCGGTTCCTGACCGGGAACGCGATGGCGACGCAGAACGAGTTCCAGACCGCGCCCGGCGCGATCGAGGGCTGGGAGTGCGGCAACAGCGCGAACAACTGGGACTTCCCGGCCAGTTGCCCGGCCGGCACCGAGCTGAACGTCCGTTACCAGGCACCGAGTTGCTGGGACGGCGTCCACCTGGACACCGCGGATCACCGCAGCCACATGGCCTACCCGGTCAACGGTGTCTGCCCGACCGACCACCCGGTCCCGGTGCCGATGCTGGAGTTCAAGATCGCGTTCCCGATCAGCGGTGACCTGTCGCAGGTCCACCTGTCCAGCGGTCGCGGCTTCACGTGGCACTACGACTTCTTCGACGCCTGGGATCCGGCCACCCTGGCCGCGCTGGTGAGCCACTGCATCGACGGCGGCCTGCAGTGCGACTCGCGTGGATTCGACGGCTTCAAACCCGACCGCGGCACCGCGCTGGACCAGAACTACCGACTGCCCGCCAACGAACCGACCACCATCGCCCGGACCGGCTGGACCGCCACCGCGAGCGTCACCGGCGGTTCCGACGTGCCGGCCAACGTGTTCGACGGCAACGAGAACACCCGATGGAGCACCGGCACGCCGATGGCCCCCGGCCAGTCGATCACGGTCAACATGGGCACGACGAACTCGGTCAAACAGGTGACCCTCGACTCCGGCAACAACACCGACGATCCCGTCGGCTACCAGGTCGCCCTGTCCACCGACGGCACCAACTGGGGCAACCCGGTGGCCACCGGGCCCGGCACCGGTCCACTGATCGTCGTGCACTTCCCCGCTGCCAACGCCCGTTTCATCAAGATCACCCAGACCGGCACGTCCACGTCCTGGTGGTCGATGACCGAGTTCAACGCCTATTCCTGATGGTTCAGTTTCCGCTGTGCTCAGCCCTGGTGGCTGAGCACCGCGGAGCTGGCGATCTTCCAGCTGCCGTTCTGCTGGACCAGTCCGAACCGCGTGCGCTCCGTCACGACGTGGCCGTCCTGGTAGACGTAGTTGATCGTGGCCTGGACCGCGTCGGGCGGGTTCGCGATCACGCCCGAGACGGTGACCCGTGCGACGGGCTGCCAGAAACGCCGGTAACCGGTCATCCCGCCGGCATGATTCTGCTGGTAGTCGGGCGTCATGCGGGTCCACGCCTCGGCCAGATCGCCGGGCACCAGCTCGTAGTAGCTGACGATCGTGTTGGTGAGTTGGTCGCCGGTGCTCCGGGGAGTGGTGGTCGTCGTGGGTGGGCGCGCCACGGTGGTGGTCACGGGGCGTTGCGGGGTAGTGGAAGCAGTGACCGCCGGGTGACCGGCGCCTGCCGTGTTCCGGCTGCTCGGGGTCAGGACCGCGATCAGGACGCCGGTGGTCACCAGCACACCCAGCACCAGCGCGACAAGGACGGCCCGACGCCGTCCGCGGGCAGTGGGCCGCGCTCCTGAATCGACCGGACCGTTGTCCGGCGGGACAACCGGCGGCACGGCAGCGGCCACCGGCATGGCAGCGAGCACCGGCACCGCGGTGTTCTGGGTGACTTCGGTGAGTGCGTGCTCGACCTCCGTTGCGGTGGGACGGTGGTCGGGATCGGATCGCAGCATCCGCACCAGCGTGTCGGTCAGCGCGCCCGCCTGCCGCGGCGGCGGCACCGACTCGTTCGCGATCCGGTACAGCAGCGCGATCGGGTTGGCCGCGAAGCCGAACGGCGGCTCGCCCTCCAGCGCGGTGTAGAGCGTGGCGCCCAGGGAGAAGACGTCACTGGCGTACCCGGCGTCGTGACCCTGCGCGACCTCAGGGGCCAGGTATGCCGGAGTGCCGGCCACGACACCGGTCGCGGTGATCGTGCTGTCGCCCGCCGCGCGGGAGATGCCGAAGTCGGTCAGCTTGGCGGTGCCGTCCTCGGCGAGCAACACGTTGCCGGGCTTCACGTCGCGGTGCACGATGCCGGCGGCGTGGGCGGCGGCGAGCGCCGACGCGATCTGCGCGCCGATCCGGCCTGCCTGGTCCACCGGCAGGAACCGTTGCTCGGCAAGCAGGTCGGACAGGCTGCGGGAGGGCAGGAACTCCATGATCAGGCACGGCCGTCCGGCGTGTTCGACCACGTCGTAGACGGAGATCGCGTGCGGGTGGTGCAACCGGGCCGCGATCCTGCCCTCACGCAGGGCGCGCTGGTTGGCCTCCTGCGTCTGGGCCGTGGTCATGCCACCGTGTACCAGCAACACCTTGACCGCGACGCCACGGTTGAGCAGGACGTCGTGCGCGTGCCAGACCACCCCCATCGCGCCGCTGCCGATCCGGGCGACGAGGCGGTAGCGGTCGCCGATCAGATCGCCGATGTCGGTCACGCCCGGCATTGTCGCACGACTGCCGGACAGTTCTTGACAGATACCAAACGGGACCATCGACCCCGCGCATAATGTATATCGCCAGACGATCTACACGACACAGAACTGTCTGCCATTCGGACGAATGGAGAAACGCAGATGATCTCTGCAACGATCGGGTCCACACGTGGCGTGGCCGGGAACCGGCCGCGACGGCGGGCCTGGGGACTGTTGTCGGCCATCATGGCCGTCACATTCACCGTCGCCTTCGTGACACCGGCGGGGGCGACGCAACACGACGTGACACGGATCAGCAACGACCCGTACACCAACACAACTTCGCCCGCGGCCCAGCACCGGACCGAGGTCGAGCCGGACACGTTCGCCTTCGGCTTCACCGTGGTCTCGGCGTTCCAGGTCGGCCGCGTCGCCAACGGCGGTGCGAGCAACATCGGCTGGGCGGTCAGCCGCGACGGCGGACATTCGTGGCGGCACGGCTTCCTGCCCGCGTCCACGGTCGCCGCGACACCGCCCGGTCCCTACGTCGCCGGCAGCGACGCGTCGGTCGCCTTCGACTTCCGCCACCACACCTGGCTCATCTCGTGGCTCGGGCTACGGGCGCTCGGCGGTGGCGTGGTCGACGTGGTGACGAGCCGCTCCACCGATGACGGCCGGACCTGGAGCAGCCCGGTCGCGGTCGCCGCGGCGGGGACGTTCTTCGACAAGAACTGGACCGCGTGCGACAACACGCCCAGCAGTCCGTTCTTCGGCCACTGTTACACGGAGTTCGACAACGCAAGCATGCGCGATCTCGAACTGATGTCCACCTCGACCGACGGCGGGCGGACCTGGGGGCCGGCCATGGCCACGGCCGACAGCGTGCACGGCCTCGGCGGGCAGCCCGTGATACAGCCCGACGGCCGGGTCGTCGTGCCGTTCGAGGGCGTCACGCGCCCCAGCGGCATCCGGGCGTTCACCTCGGACGACGGCGGGAAATCCTGGCACGCCTCGGTTCTGGTCGCGACGATCAGCGAGCACCGCGTCGCAGGCGACCTCCGCACGTCCTCGTTGCCCACGGCCGAGATCAGCCGGGACGGCACGGTGTACGTCGCGTGGCAGGACAACCGCTTCGAGGCCGGTGGCACCGCGAACGACATCGTGCTCAGCACGTCCCGCGACGGCGCCACCTGGTCGGCCGTCGGCCGCATCCCGATCGATCCGCTCGGCAGCAACGTCGACCACTTCATCCCCGGCCTGGCCGTGGACCGGAACTCGGCCGGACCGCGGACGACACTCGCGCTGACCTACTACTTCTACCCCGCGGCCGACTGCACCGCGGCAACCTGCCAGTTGGAGGTCGGCTTCACGTCCTCACGTGACGGCGGCCGGCACTGGGCGGCCGCGCACCCGCTCGCCGGGCCGATGTCGTTGAGCCGCCTTGCCAACACCACCCAAGGTGTCATGGTCGGCGACTACATCTCCACGTCCATGGTGTTCGGCGGGGAACGAGCGGTGCCCGCGTTCGCGCTCGGACTCACCCCGTCCGACGGCTCGGCGTTCGACGAGCCGATGGCCACTGCGACCGAAGACGTCGACGGCGGTCACATCCCGATGACCGACGATCCGGTCGTGTTCACCGGCGGCAC